>JAJZNG010000212.1:0-3838 GCA_021847945.1 Actinomycetes bacterium
CATTTGGTCACCTAAGAACCAAGTGGGCTCTCATCTTGCCGCTGATCGGTCTCAACATGCCTTTCGCCGTGTTCTGGATGAGCGCGCACTTCAAGACCGTGCCCCGAGAACTCGTAGAGGCAAGTCTCGTAGACGGCGCACGCCCATGGCGAGCTTTGCTCTCCATACACCTGCCGCTAGCAAGCTCCGCAATAGCATCCCTCGCCCTGCTTATGTTCCTTTCCACTTGGAACCAGTTTCTACTCCCACTTGTCCTTATAGGAAAGCCGAATAGCGGCACCATGGCGGAAGCGTTGCAAGCCTTCGTTACACGGTATGGGACCAACGACGTGTTGCTCAACGCAGGAGCCCTCGAGATAATGGCGCCGACGATCATCGTGTTCATCGTCTTGCAACGACACTTCGTCAAAGCACTACTTCAAGGCGCCGTCAAGGGTTGAAAGGAGACACTATTTCTGCTCCCCGGCACGTTGACGGTACTGCAACCCGTTCCGTATACCAAGTCTACCTCGCAAGTTTCCAAGATTCCAACGGAGACGGGATCGGGGACCTTCCCGGTTTGACATCCCGGCTCGACTACATAGCCACTCTCGGGGTAGACGCTATCTGGGTCTCACCGGGGTTCCCCTCACCATGGCAAGACGGCGGCTACGACATCACTGATTTCTACGGCGTACACCCTCGCTTCGGTACCATGACCGACTTAGCTGACATGATCGACCAGGCTCACTGTCGAAACCTGGAAGTCATGGCAGATCTGGTCATAAACCACACTTCCAGCGAACACGAGTGGTTTAAAAAAGCGCTGCAATCCCCACCGGGGTCAAAAGCGCGTGACTTCTACCACTTCGCTGACGGGCGCGGCCCCGAGCAGAACCAGCCTCCCAATGACTGGATAAGCGCCTTCGGAGGATCTGCTTGGACAAGAACCATCGATCCCGACGGCAAACCAGGCCAGTGGTATCTACATCTCTTCTCAGCCTCACAACCCGACCTGAACTGGACTAATCGGCACGTCGAACACGAGATCCACGAAGCTATTCGGTTCTGGCTAAGCCAAGGAGTGGACGGCTTTCGCATCGATGCTGCCTCCGCTTTGTCAAAAGAGCCTGGCTTACCTAACGCAGGCTTTTCTCCAGGAGACAACTTCTGCCCAGAGTCTTGGGAAGACTCCCCCCTTTGGGACCACCACAAAGTCCATGACGTCCTGAGCGGATTACGCAAAGTGTGCGATGAGTCCGCACGACACATCTTCCTTCTAGGGGAGGTAACTACAGCCACTAAGAAACGCTTCGCGACGTACCTACGGCCAGGGGAGCTCGACAGCGCATTCGACCGCAAATTCCTCCAGGCCACCTGGGACTGTCGCGAGTTCCGTGACGCCATCGACGCCCACCAGCTATCCTACCCGCAGGCTTGCTGGACCTTAGAAAGCCACGACGAGGTACGATCAGCAACTCGTCTCGCCGCGGAACCGTCCAGCCACTCCGGGAGCAGAGCAGCCTCCTCCACAAAATCATGCACCCGAAAAGCCGGCGACTCCAGCTTCGACATCTCCGGCACACCACGTGCCCGTGCCGCCGCCCTACTAATGCTCGCCCTCCCAGGCCTGACCTGCATCTACCAAGGCCAAGAGCTAGGGCTGCCCCAAGTGGCCACGCCAGCGCTCCCCCCTGATAACGACGCCGTCTTAGCAGACCCCGCCCACGAGCGTCTCGGATGCCGCGTCCCTATACCCTGGGACGGTGACGCTCCACCTTTCGGTTTCACGACACCTCCAGCCACCCCATGGTTGCCCCAGCCCCACAACTGGTCAACACTCACCGTAACCCATCAAAGCTCCCAACCCCTCTCCACGCTAGAGATGTTTCGCCAAGCCGCCCTCCTACGCAACGACCTCCCCGAGCTACGCTCCCCAAGTTTCGCGTGGATAGAAATCGACGAGCCTGACCTACTCGCCTTCGCGCGCTCCGACCGCTTCCGCTGCGTCACCAACTTCTCTACAAAGGCGGTCAAGCTCGACTGGCAAGTCCGAATCGTAGCGACCTCGAGCACGAACGCGAACCAGCGCTTAGCCCAAAACGACGAACACGCTACTCTCGTAATCGACCCAGACACGACAGTGTGGATATATCATCACACTGCGACCTGAACATGGATACCAATAACCCTGAGGCAATCGCCAACGCTGCGGCACTGCCCTTTGGCTAAACAGGACGCGACCGCCCCAGAAGCAGTGACCGTTTTTGAGTCTTCCAAATACTGAGAGTCGGCTACCCCGGGCGGTCCGATGGGTCGCCGCTGAATCGGCCGAAATCGAGGCGACGGGAGCGTCCCGCCTACCCGGCGCTCGGGGTCATTTGCCCCCGCCGGATACGGGACACGCCAGAACGCCAAATCGGGACCGAGCTATCAGGCACGCCCAACTCTCGGGGCGCCAAGGGCCTCTGTTCGATTCCCTCCGCGGCCGGTTCCTGGCCCTGGCTCGTCCTGCTCGCCAAGGTTGATTTCCCGTCAACGACACCGCCCAGCTAGCACGATAATTATCGAGCTCGCTGGATCGTAATCGGAGATCCCAGTCCGTTGAGATCACCACGATCGACAAGGAAAAGAGCCAGTGGACGCGCGCCACCCTCTGGCAGTTGTCACCCCGACCGTCGACGGTGACGCTCTCGCTGTCCTCGCCCTGGTCGATCAGGCCTTAACCACCCTCCGGCGACGCCCACCTGTGCCGCTTCAGCCGAGACCACCTCGCCGCTGAAGGGATCCGAGCCCTAGCCAGGGTCCGCCGGACGCTGCTCTTGCGGATCGAGGAGCGCTTGGACAGCCGAAAGTGGCCCCCGTCTACGGCGGCGACGCTCGGATCTATGACCCGGGCCACGGCTGGCACCAGCAGCGACATCGACCGGTTCTTAGTCAAAGACGACGATGTTCACAGCGAAGAAAGAATGGGATCCACAGCTGGAAGAGTTGGCCGACGACGTCTCGAGATGGACGGGCAATGACGTCCGGCCCGTTGCGTTCAGCGCGAGTGACCTCGCCCGTCGAAGTGGAGCGCCGCTCTTCGCCGAAGTACTAGCGGCGGATTTGACCGTGTACGGGCAGCGGTCATGGCTGCAACGCCAGGTCGGGCGGGCTTGACGTCCGAAAAGTCGTGCGACTTCCAGGTGCGGGCTGGGAGCTCGGCCACGGCCAAGCAGTTCCCGGCCGCAGCCAACTTGATCGAGCCATTCGAGGCGGACGACAGCGACGCAGCCGAACGGCTGAACGGCCTGCTCGGCCTCAAGTCGAAGGCCAACTACACCCCCCTCCCCTCGCCGGCCGCCGACGCGAAGCGACGGACTGCCAAGAAGTCAGTCGAGGCCGCCCAACGGGCCCGGCTTCGGCACCTGTCCCGCCACCCAGCGAAGGCCGCTCCTCGACCCGCCACTATGAGGCTCGAAAACGCTGATTATGGGATAGGCGTTTATGTGCGGCGGCGGGGGAGATCCGGCATTGCATGTCCATGGCTGCGTCCACGGCCCTGTGTTGCGCGCCGGGAGACCAGTGGCGAAGGGGATGGCCGTTGGCGGCCTCGCGTATCCTTGGTTGATATGGATTGTTCGTCCGGCGACGCTTTCGACGATTATCTCGACGCGGTGCTGGTCGGCGGCCGCGAGGAACGTGAGCTGATCCTGGTGGACCACACGCCTACGTGGGCGTCTCGGTTCGCCAGCGAACGAGTCCGCATACTAGACGCGTTGGGCGACGTAGCCCGGCGCGTCGAGCACGTCGGCTCCACCGCGGTTCCCGGTCTCGCCGCCAAGCCGACCGTCGACATCCTGGTCGCAGTCGACGA
>JAJZNG010000212.1:3848-4147 GCA_021847945.1 Actinomycetes bacterium
TGTTCCGCACACCCGAGCGCGACGTCCACGTCCACGTGTGGAAAGCGGGATCCGACGACGAACGCCGACACCTGCTGTTCCGGGACTGGCTACGCCACGCGCCCGACGACCGGGCGCTTTATGAGAGCGTCAAGCGCCGGTTCGTCGGTGAGACCTTCACCGACATGAACTACTACGCCAGGGCCAAGGGGCCAGTCATCGAGGAGATCACGCGACGCGCCGAAACCTGGGCGGCCCAGGCCGATACGCAGGCGACCTGACACCACAACTCCTACGTCCCGCACCGGCAATCCGCGGCA
>JAJZNG010000030.1 GCA_021847945.1 Actinomycetes bacterium
GGCCCGTAGTCGGAGAAGGTTCCGGTTGCGACTTCTGGCGCTGCCGCCTCGGACTCCGCACGCTCGGACAGGAGCATACGGTCGACCCAATCGAGGTCGCTCTGCGTGGCGTCACGATGATGTTCGAGGAGGCTCAGCGCATAGCGGTCACGGACGGATTCGAGCCGGGAACGCAGTCGAGCTACCTGCTCCGCCAGCTGCGCCCGACGCCTTTCGAGAAGGCCTATACGCGCGTCTGCTGGCAAATACCTGGCGAGCGCCAGCTTCAAGCTGAACAGCCTTTCGTCCTCGCTGGCTCCACTGCCGGCAGCGAGCAACTCCGCGAAAAGCTCCTCGCCCCTTGGTGTTATCCCGTAGACCTTCCTCCGCCGGCTCCCTTCGCCGGGGGGTGACTTGCGCGCCCTGAAAGCCGCTATCTCCCCTCCGAGCGAACCGGTATGCGGAACCGCCATCCCAGGATGGGAGCGAGATTCAACGGACTTGACTGCGCCTGCCGCCTCCAAGCGGGCGAGAGCTGGATAAAGAGACCCGAACGAAGTACCGCTAACCAGGCCCAGCTGTTCGACCAGACGGCGCTTGAGCTCGTAGCCGTGGAGGTCCTGCTCTTTAAGCAGTCCGAGTATCGCTAGCTCGAGCACTCGAACAATATATCAGAACGATGTATCGGACTGATATATCAGGAGTAGAAAACTTGTTTCGGGGGACCTTCTGAGGCCTTCCGAGCCGAGCTACTGCCGCCGTCACCGGGTTATCTTGATATCCTGCGCCGGTGGTCAGCTTGCCGCCGGGAGCCTTACGCGGACGTGAGGAGGGCCGGCGCGTTTCTGGTCAGGTCGACTACCGCCTAGCACGCGACGCGACCGTGAGAGAGTTCCGCAAAGGCAGGCTGTCCCGCCTCGATATCTGCGATGCTCACCCCGAGTTGATGCGCGCTGCTTTGAATGTGGGTCACGAGTCCAGAGAGCTGTGCCCTATATGCGAGGAGACCAGAGTGCGGCTCGTCTCGTATATCTTCGGTGCAAGACTCGCACCGTCAGGGGTCTGCGTGACATCCGACGCAGAGTTCGAGCGAATCTCGCGCCGGTCCAGCGATATGGTCTGCTACGTAGTCGAGGTCTGCACGAACTGTTCGTGGAACCACCTCGCTCGGAGCTTCTCGCTTTAGGGCACCAGCCCGTATTGCATGGCGCCGGGAGCGCCGGCAGGAATAGGATTGGATTACAAACTCCGCTGGCAGCCCACCGGCGCTGGACGGACAGAGCACAAGGAGGTCAGCCTTGACCATCTACGGACCACGCGAACCTGCCGTTGACAACCCCGACGGCCTCCCTGGCGCCAGCGTGCAAGTCGATTCTTTTAGTCCAAGCGTCGCGAACGCTGGCTCTGCACAGTCGACAGCTCCCCAGCATTCGACAGCCCCCCAGATCAGGTCCCGCAAAGGTGGTCCAGATCGCATCGTGATGCTAACCGCGTACGACGCTCCCGCCGCTCGAGTGGCTGACCAGGCGGGAGTCGACATAATCCTGGTGGGAGACTCGCTTGCGATGGTTGTTCTTGGCTACGAGGATACGCTGCAAGTGACCATCGACGACATGGCCCACCACACCGCCGCCGTAGCCAGGGCACGCCCCCGGCCCATGATCGTCTCGGACATGCCGTGGATGAGCTACCACACCGGGACATCTGACGCGGTCAGGAACGCCGCACGACTGGTTCGATCAGGGGCCCAAGCGGTCAAGCTCGAAGGGGGGCGGCGGCGCCTGGGGGTCATCGAGGCCATCCTCGATGCGGAAATTCCCGTTATGGGTCACCTCGGGCTCACTCCCCAGTCGGTCAACGCTCTAGGAGGTTTTCGTGTTCAAGGAAAGGATCTCCAAGCTGTCCGCTCCCTCATCGACGACGCCCTGGCGCTTGAAGCTGCAGGGTGCTTCGCCATCGTTATAGAAGCAGTGCCCGACGTCGTCGGCCAGATGGTCACCGAAGCCGTCGGTGTGCCGACCATCGGAATCGGTGCCGGACCGAGTTGCGACGGTCAGGTTCTCGTGTACCACGATCTGCTCGGCATGGACGCCACCATGCCAGCCAAGTTCGTCAGACGCTACGCATCCCTGCACGGTGACGCCGTTGGAGCTGTGAGATCGTGGGCTTGCGACGTGCGTCGTGGCGCTTTCCCCGCCGACTCGGAGAGCTACCATCTGGCTTCTTCGCTGGACGTGCGGCGTGCTCTGTCCGGCATGCAGACACCAGTGTCGCGTTCCTAGGCAAACCTGGGCGCGATGTCACACCCCAACGCGATAATGATTTTCGAGTTCACATAGGGTCCTTCTAGGGAGGTTCTTTACGGGCCGCCGTCAGTTCAACTGCCGCTGGCCTTCTAAGTGGACTCGACTTGCCCTGCGGGCCGTCATCGTCAGTTTCGAGTATGATTTTGTGTCTTTGAAACAAGACCCTGCCCCGGACCCTCCGGGGCCCCGTACCTTGAAGGTCGGGTCCACAGGGAGGTGGTGAGCCGCCGATGCGGCACTACGAAATAATGGTCATTCTCGATGCTGGCCTGGAGGAGGACGCCATCCGGCAGGTCCTCGACCGGACCACCCAGCTGCTCAACACCAACGGTGCTACTGCCACCAAGGTGGATCGCTGGGGTAGGCGACGCTTCGCCTACGAGGTCCATCACCGAAACGAAGGGTTCTACGCTCTGGTCGACACCAAGGCTGAGCCTGCAGCGGTGAAAGAGGTCGACCGGATGCTCGGACTCGCCGACGAGGTCATCCGCCACAAGGTGATCCGTCTCCCCGACAAAGCGGTCACGGTGAACTCCGCCCGCTCCTCGGGACAAGAAGGCGAACCAGTGGCAACGAACGAGAACGGAGCCATTTAGAAATGTCCAACGGAAACCACGTAAGCATCATCGGAAACTTGACCAGGGACCCCGAGTTGAGGTTCACCCCGTCGGGGCAGGCCACCGCCACTTTCGGCGTGGCAGTCAACCGCCGCTGGCAGAACCGCCAGACCAATGAGTGGGAGGAGGCGACCTCGTTCTTCGACGTGGTCTGCTGGGCCCAGTTAGCGGAGAACGCCGCCCAGTCCCTCACGAAGGGAACGCGGGTGCTGGTAAGTGGGCGTCTCGACCAACGTAGCTGGGAGACCCCTGACAAGGAGCGGCGATCCAAGATCGAGATCACCGCCGACGAAGTCGCTCCGAGCCTCCGCTACGCCACCGTCACTATCTCCAAGAACGAGCGGCGATCGCCTGACGGAGCCAGTGCCTATGGTGGCGCCCGTAATGCGAGCAACGAGCCTCCCGGAGGAGACCCTTACTATGACGAGGAGCCTTTCTAAGAGATGGCACGTAACAATGACCGGGACCGGGACCGTTCACCCAAGCGGATCCTCAAGGACGTTCGTCCCCGCGGCAAGACCAAGATCTGCATGTTCTGCAAGGACAGCTTCACCTGGGTGGACTACAAAGACGTTGGCCTGCTCAGGCGCTTCGTCAGTGATCGCGGCAAGATCCGCTCTCGGCGCGTTTCGGGCAACTGCACCCAACACCAGCGGGACGTGCAGGTGGCCGTAAAGACCGCCAGGGAACTAGCTCTGCTTCCGTACTCGCAGCGGGCGGTAAGCGAGCGTGCTCCTGGCCGTCCGCCTCGGGCTCCCCGACCGGAAGAGGCCGAGGCTGCAATTAGCTCCGATTACGAAGACCTCGACGACTACGAAGAGGCCTTTGCTGGTGTGTCCAGCGCTGCCAACTCCGAGGAGGCTTAGATGCGCATCGTTTTGAGGTCAGATCTGGCTACTGTGGGAAAAAGGGGCGACATCGTCGACGTAGCTGACGGCTACGCCAGAAACTTTCTTCTCCCCAAAGGTCACGCTATCCTCGCCACTCCTGGCGTAACAGCCCAGGCGAACGCCATGCGAAAGTCCCGTGATCTCAAAGACGCCCGGGACCGAGAGGCCGGTGAGCAGATCGCCCGTCGTCTGGTGCCTATGGTTATTAGACTCCAGGCCCGGGCAGGCTCGGGAGAGAAGGCGAAGCTCTTCGGCTCGATCACCAGCGCTGACATCGCGGAGGCGGTAGAGGATCAAGCAAAAGTGACGATAGATCGTCGGCGGATCCACCTCGACGAGCCGATCAAGTCCCTT
>JAJZNG010000121.1 GCA_021847945.1 Actinomycetes bacterium
CGGGAGGACGCGCTGTAGTCGTCGTCGAAGCTGAGACGGGGAACTTCGCCGGTGGGCGGTTCAGTCCAGTGGAGCATCTCCGGCACCGAACCGCTGAGCGATATCGACCCCAGCGAAGAATCTTCCTCGCCGACCGAGCCTACGGCAAGCTCCGTCGTGCGGTCGTCAGCGCCTGAAGGCGCCAGCGCGACCGGGCCTCTCGGCGTTACCGGAGGTGCAGCGGCGGCCGGGGACCGGCGCCTGGAACCGCGATCCTGGGTAGACGTCACAGACTCCTCTTCTCCTTGTTGGGCATTTTCCTCCTTGTCGGTTCCCACAGCACCAGAAGCTCCCGAATCGGGGGGAGCGTCGGGTTCGGTGAGAAGCTCGGCCGGTGTGCGCCGAGCCGCAGGCGGCGGCGGTGGCGGCGGGCGGTGACGCCTTTTGGGCGGGTCGGGAGGACCCTGAGCGAGCGGCGGCAGCGATACCGCTTCTGCGGGGTCGACGGAATCTGGGAGCGGGAACCGGTGAGCCGGACGAGGTCCCGAGGGTGTCGGAGGAACGTCGCCGAAGCGGAGCTCGTCTTCGGGGCGCCGTCCGGCGGCTTCGCCGGCGTCCAGAGCCGCCTGGGCCTCTTCAGCCTTGAGTATCCTCACACCTTCGCCGTGCTTTGGGTCTTGGCGGGGAGCCACATCGTTGCGCTCGTCCATGGTGTCCTCCTCAGACGGAAAGAAGCTCGTCCTGCTTGTGCGCCAAGATTTGATCGATCTCCGAAACGTGCTCGTGAGTCACCTTGTCGAGCTCTTTCTCTGCACGATCCAGCTCGTCGCTTGAAATTTCTCCGTCTTTCTCAAGCGTCTCAAGGTCCTTGCGAGCGCTTCTTCGGCAACCCCGCACAGCGACGCGACCCTCCTCGGCCTTGTGGTGAGCGACTTTGACCATTTCCTTGCGGCGCTCCTCGGTAAGAGGCGGGAAGTTCAGCCGTATCATGGCCCCGTCATTGTTGGGGTTCACCCCGAGGTCGGAGTTCTGGATCGCCTTCTCGATAGCTCGAAGAGATCCCTTGTCATAGGGTGATATAACCATCACTCTCGCCTCTGGAACCTGGATACCCGCCAGTTGTTGGAGGGGCACCTCTGAGCCGTAGTAGTCGACTCTCAGCTTCTCGACGAGCGCCGGAGCGGCCCTGCCGGTCCTGATGCTCGACATCTCCGAACGGGTGTGCTCGACCGCCTTTTCCATCTTCTCGCGGCAGTCCTCGATCACGGCGTCGACGTAGCTGTCCTCCATTATCGGATCAGCGTACCTATCCGCTCGCCTCCGAGGACGCCATGAAGGTTCCCAGGAGTCATAATCGAGAAAACTCTGATCGGCAGGCTGTTCTCCCGGCACAAGGTGATAGCGGTCAAGTCCATCGCTCGAAGGTCCCTGGCGAGCACCTCGTCGAAGCTGACCTCGTCCAAAAGACGAGCATCCGCGTCGAGCTTAGGGTCGGCATCGTAAACCCCGTCAGCGCCCCCGTGCGTCCCTTTCAAGAGAACCTGGGCGTCGATCTCGATCGCTCGAAGAGCACCAGCCGTGTCGGTGGTGAAAAAAGGGTTCCCGGTGCCCGCAGCGAACACCACGACACGTCCCTTCTCCAGGTGTCGGATGGCCCTCAGGCGAATGTAGGGTTCAGCAATCTGCGACATACCGATCGCTGTCTGGACTCGTGTGGGCTGACCTTGACGCTCCAAGGCGTCTTGAAGCGCCAAGGCGTTGATAACCGTTGCGAGCATGCCCATGTAGTCCGCGCTGGCCCTGTCCATCCCCGAAGCCAACCCGGTGGTGCCGCGCCAGATGTTTCCCCCGCCGACCACTATTGCCACCTGGGTGCCCAGGGAGGAGCAGACTTCGGCGATCTCCTTGGCTATCCTCTCGACGACTGCGCCGTCGATGGTCTCGTCCGCTGCGTCACTGGCGAACGCCTCACCTGAGAGCTTCAATAGCACCCTGCTCCACGGCGGCTTGGAGATCGCTTCTTGGGAGTTCACAGTAAGTCAAGCCTAGTGGCGCAAAGACCTACCGTCCGCGATAACCGCAACATCCGGCTCCAAAAGACGAAGGACCCCTCGGGTGACACATCGTCGCGGGCTCCATGCGGAGGCCGGACCTCCCCGTCGAGGACGCGCCGTCGAGGACGCGCTCAGGACCCGATGACCACCTGGGCAAACCGGGTGACCTTGACGCCTCCGAGGAACTGCTCGACGCTCAGCTTGTCGTCCTTGGCGTAAGGCTGCTCGAGCAGCACACCACCTGGGGTGCGCTTATACCAACCGTTGAGCTTTCCGTCGACGATCTTCGCGACTGCCGCTTCAGGTTTGCCCTCGTTACGGGTCTGCGCCTCCAACGTCGCTCTCTCCGATGCGATATCAGCCTCGGGAACCTCGTCACGCCTCACGAAAGTGGGCCGGGCGAAAGCCACGTGCACTGCTACGTCGTGGGCTTGCTCTGCGGTTCCACCGTCTAGTTCGACCAGGACCGCGTTCACTCCCCTACCGTTTTGCACGTGGAGGTAGGAATCGAGCACGTGCCCCGGGGGGGCCTCGAAGCGCTCGACGCGGCCGACTTCGATGTTCTCCCTCAAAGTCAAGCGCAGGTCGTCGATAGCGTCTTTCTTAGTGTCAAGCGCGTCGACGCCTTCTGTGGCGACGAGCCGGGCGAGATCTTCGACCATGTCGACGAATTGCGGGGACTTCGCGACGAAGTCCGTCTCTGACTTGAGTTCCACGAGAGCCGCCCGGTTTGCGCCTACTACCACGGCGACCGCGCCCTCCGAGTTGTCCCGACCGGAACGCTCCGCCGCCTTGCCCAAGCCGCGCTCACGAAGCCACGCCGTCGCAGCGGCGAAGTCACCCTCGGTCTCTGTCAGCGCCCGCTTGGCGTCCATCATTCCGGCCCCGGTAGCGTCCCTGAGGGCTTTTACGTCTTGTGCTGTGAAACTGGCCATCTGGTTCTTCCTAGTCTTCGTCTGATTCCTGGGTAACTTCTGCGCCGTCGACAAGCACCGCCGAGCTGGTCTGATCGGACGTATCGCCCGTAGCGGGTACGTCCGACGCCGACGTATCTACCGCCTCGCCGTCAGGGTCGCGAGCGTCGGCCTGCGACTCGCCCGCCGACCGTACTGCCGCCGCAAGACGTGCCTCACGCTCGGCTTGTGCTATCGCCGCTTGACGGCGAGCCTGGCGCTGCTGCTCTTCTCGTGCGGCTTCTTCCTCGCGTGTCAGCTGGCGTGGACCTTCGGGAGTCGGCTGTGGCGCCCCGGAACGCGAAGCTTTACGGGCTGCTATGAAGCGACCCTCCTCGACAGCTTCGGCTATCACCCGGCACATGAGGTTTCCGGCCCGGATCGCGTCATCGTTGCCGGGAATCACGTAGTCGATCACGTCAGGGTCGCAGTTCGTGTCCACCACCGCCACTATGGGCAGTCCGAGTTTCTTCGCCTCGGTGACCGCTATGTGCTCCTTCTTGGTGTCGATCACAAACACTGCGTCTGGAAGGCGGCCCATGCCGCGGATTCCCCCCAGGTTGCGGTGCAGCTTCTCGAGCTCGCGGCTGAGGGTCAAAGCCTCTTTCTTGGGCATAGCCTCGAAGTCGCCAGCCGAGCGCATGCGGTCGTACTCGGCCATCTTGGACACCCGGCCGGCGATAGTAGAAAAGTTCGTCAGCATCCCGCCCAGCCAGCGCTCGTTCACGTAAGGCATACCGCATTGGGTCGCGTAGTTCGAGATGGGATCCTGGGTCTGCTTCTTGGTGCCGACGAACAGGATGCTCCCGTTGTTGGCTACGAGATCGCGGACGAACGAGTAAGCGGTGTCTATTCGCTCCAGCGTCTGGTTCAGGTCGATGATGTAAATACCGTTGCGCTCACCGAAGATGAACCTTTTCATCTTCGGGTTCCAACGGCGGGTCTGATGACCGAAGTGGACTCCGGCCTCCAAAAGCTGTCTCATGGTGACTACGGCCATGATCGTTGACTCCTTCCCAGCGGTTTGTGAAAGGCCACGCTGTTAGCACCCCAAGACGAGGCGACCGTGGGCACAGCGAAGCGTATTCTAGGTGTTTTACGTTTTTTTGTTGACAAAGGTTG
>JAJZNG010000196.1 GCA_021847945.1 Actinomycetes bacterium
GCAGAGGTCGGCATGCCCTGTGTAAAAGCTCCAGGACCTCGTCGAACCTCGCCGCGTCGCTCGCCCCCGGGGTGATGATCGGAAATATCTGCTCTAAATCTCCGGGGATCAGGTCGCTCGACAGGAGCGCCTCACGCGCGCGCATCCAGTTGCGGTTGCCGGCCAGGGTATTTATCTCGCCGTTGTGAGCGACGTAGCGGTACGGGTGGGCGAGAGGCCAGCTAGGAAACGTGTTCGTCGAGAAGCGACTGTGAACGAGCGCCAGAGCGCTGTCGACGCGCTCGTCGGCCAGGTCGGAAAAGAAGGGTCGCACCTGCGGCGCTGTCAACATACCCTTGTAAACAATGGTACGGCATGAAAGTGACGGAAAATAGAGGTTTGGGAGGCTCCGCTCCAGTGACTTGCGCAGAACGAACGCTCTGCGCTCCAGCGCCATGGCGTCACTAGGCGCATCGGAACAAGTGACGAACATCTGTGCCATATACGGCATCACTCCGACAGCGCTCGCCCCTAGGTCGTCGGCGTTCACTGGAACCTCCCGCCAGCCGGCGACCTCCATCTCCTGGGACGCTGCGACAGCGGCGATCTGCTCTGTCGTAGCCGCCCGTTCCGAGCGATCCTGGGGTAGGAATGCTATTCCTGTCGCGTACCGGCCAGGCTCGGGCAGGTCGAAGTTCACCGACTCGCGGTAGAACAAATCGGGTATCTGAAGCAGGATGCCGGCACCGTCGCCTGTGTTGGCTTCAGCTCCTGAAGCACCACGGTGTTCCAGATTGCATAGTGCCTGCAGGCCCATCTCCACGATGTCGTGGCTTCGCCGGCCGTGCATGTCAACTACAAAGGCAACGCCGCACGCGTCGTGCTCGAACTCGGGGCGATACAGACCCTTAGCCTGCGTGGGTAAATCCACTGGTCGTCCTTCCGGGGATCGATGTTCCTGGTCCTCGCTCGAAGGGGCGACACTGGCCCTCGCAGCAGATCTACAATAGCCGAAACCGGGATACGAGCGTATCTTCATCGATCTGCTGCCTGTCGAATAGCAAGCTCGCTCACCGAGCGCTAACATCGGGTTCCCCGTCAGGGGCGCTTAGCTCAGTCGGTTAGAGCGCAGCCTTCACACGGCTGAGGTCGGAGGTTCGAGTCCTCTAGCGCCCACTCGAATTCTGGACAACGAAATTTGTGACATGTCGGGGATGTCCGCAGGGCAAGGTATCGGTGCGCCGTGCTCGCGTCTGTGGGGAACACGAATCCTACTTGTGGTAGGACAACGCGCATGCCTGTTCCCGCTCGGAAGAAGACATCGGTGCCCGAGCCGCGAAGGCGTGGCCGCGCTGAGAGGGAATCGGCGCAGGACCGCCGAGAGGTCGATCCGATCGACCTGCCCGAACGAGGGCTGATCGGTGAGATACGGATCGAAGCTGCCTCCGCCTTCGGTCCGACAACCGGGCTTCGTGTGCATGGACTGAACGTGCTTGCGCAGGCTGCGGTCCAGGAGAAGGAGAAGATTCCCTGACGCTGGACCAGTCCCTGGTCGAGGATCACGAACTGTTCCCCGAGAGTTACCCCAGTATGCTCGTGGTTCCTCTAATCCGGGATGAGGGCCTAGCGCACAGGTCGTTCGCGGAGCGTATCGAACCAACGGCTGACAACGGCGCCGATACGACGTGCTGGGCTTTGGCTCATCACGTCACCGGTGTCTCGCTGCGGCGCGACAACCCTCACCGCATCTAGGATCACCGCTGAGCAGTTGTCGAGCATCCGCAGACGTATCAGGGTCGCAGTGGGGGCCGCCTGAGCCACGCATCGAGTGGCGTTGCGGCAGCTCTGTGTGAGGCGTAGTCGAGGGGAAACGTCCACCCGATTCAAGATCTCGCCGGCTCCACGCCACCCGCATATCGCCTGGGTCTAGTCGCCTACGGCTATTACCTCGGGGGTTTTCGCGCTCCATCGCGTCGGCAGTCGTCGACGACCTACCCAGCGTGGACCACAGTTCAGATCGGCAAAGTCGCCCCTCGCGAATCTTCGGGGTAGCCACCGCACGCACAGGGTGTCGTACGCGTCGCGGCTCAGGAGGCTGGGATCGTCTCGAAACGCTGTAGCCCCCGGAACCGGTAGATCTGAAAATCGGTGCCGAGGGTGAAGATCCGCCGGTAGCCCAGTTCCTCGGCGAGTGCGACGACGGTGGCATCCGCCAGGTCCATGGGACGGTCAGCGTATTGACTCATCAACCGAGCACTGCGATCGACGGCGACCGGGGAGAGGTCGAAGACGACGAGTCGATCCGTGTGCACTAGGCGCCAGAGAGCCTGTTGGGCTCGAATGGCGCCGGCGCGAGCGAGTAGGCACATCGCTTCGGTGAACACCGGCTACGTGGTGACCAGCGGGATGGAAATCTGATCGAGGGCCTCCATGCACGCGACGTGGTCTGGCTCGTCGCCGTCGATGATCGCGACGAGCGGACCGGCGTCGGTGAGGGTCACCGTCTCTCGCAGTCCTCCAGCAGCGACTGAGCGAAGGCGTCCCCGCTCCGTCGAGCCCGACCGCCGCCGTGCACCACCCCGGCGATGTCAGCGAAACGCTCGCTCGGACGTGCGGATAGCGTCTCTTCGGCGCACTCTGCCGCGGCATGCCGGAGGAACTCAAACACCGATTCGCCCTGACGGCGGCTGCCTTCCGGACCTTCTCATCGAGATGGGGATCCAGTCGAAGACTTCGCACGCCACGACTGCATCACGATAGCTATTCAATGTGATACACGGCGGTGATCCCCAGGACCGTAGGGGTGTACTGGGAATCACGGCAGGCTCGCTTGCCATCGCGAGAGGTCGCATCCGATCACTCGTCAGGGCCTCTTTCCTTGCCAGCCCTCGGGATACGTGGTGGCCTAAGAGAGCGGCGTCTCGCCGAATACCCGGCGAAAGCTCGTCGCGGACTGGTCAACGCTCTGAGTAGCGCCGGCGAAGCAGTCGGCTGCGACCTTTCAGTCCGTCGTACCGAGCAGGTAGGTCGCCCGCTCCAAGCGCGGAGTCCACAGGTAGTGGTGCGACGATCCGCCGACGGACGCCTTGAACCTTCGGCTGAGGTAGGCGCGGGACAGAGCCGCGGCGGCAGCCAGGTCAGGTCGAAGGGCCCTTCGGAGGCAGCCTCAGTGACGCGGCCATCGCGCACCTAGACGCCTTCGGACGCGGCCGCGACGAACAGATGCCTATCGCCCTTGCCCAACGGATCGAGTGAGGGCGCAGTCAAAGGGTTGGCCTATGGCCCTGTCGGCGGAACCGTAGTGCTCGTGGCTCAGGCGGGAACGGACGGCTTTGGCCTCGGTCAGCTCAGGCTGGCGCCTTCGCAGGGCAGCCACTGGGATCGTCGACGTCGTCGAACCGGACGAGCAACCTTGTCACTCAAGGGTCGTTGAGAGGGTCGTTGAGCGACCCGCAAGAAGCTGCTATTGGCTCGGGTGCAGGGCTTCCAGCGCTGCGTTGAGGATGGGTTCTCCGCCCGCCCGAGGAGCGACCAGACAGCGGGCCTGAACCTAGAGGGAGCCGATACCCGGATACAATTGAGCCGAGGTTGTCGAGCGCAAAATGCGAATCCTAAGTTGAACAGGTCCGTTTAGTAAGGCACAAGTGGCGACGAGAATCGACAAGGACACGACCGGCCGAGTTGGCCCACGCAGCCGAAGGGACGAAGCGGCTATACCCGCTGGCCGTGACGGTGGCCTCGCCAGCAGCCAAAACCTTCCCGGCGGTGTGGTGCACAACCTACCTGCAGACATGCACAGAGCGCTTTTTGCGAACCGGCTCGTCCTCGATGCTTGGATGGACATAACGCCGCTGGCCCGCAACGAGTTCATCTGCTGGGTCGAAGATGCCAAGCAGGAGACCACCCGACTACGACGCATCCGTCGTACCCAGGAGGAACTCCAGGAAGGCAAGCGCAGACCCTGCTGCTGGCCTGGGTGCAAGCATCGCGAACGCACCGGCAGCTAGACCTGCGAGTCAGCTGGCGTCGGTTTTAACGCCGCTGGTAGCTTTCGTCGTCGCGTCGCGCGATTTGCCCGTCGATCCACCCGAAGCACAGCGCCTCGTCAACGGCTTGCGCGTAGGTGAGA
>JAJZNG010000242.1 GCA_021847945.1 Actinomycetes bacterium
GGCGCCCCTTGGGTCGAGGGGCTCGGGACGAGGGCAGCCTGGCGCTCGGCGGCCTGGAGGTCGCCTTGCAGTACCGAAAGCTCGGAGTCGGCGATCGAAGCGGCACTGACGGCTGCTGCCTGCGCCTTTGCAGCTTCAGTAGCGGCAACCTCAGCGGATTTTAGCTCGTTGCGAAGCGCTGCGGTCGCCGAGCTCACCTGCGACTCCAAGACCTGGTAGTCCTCCAGTGCACCGGAAATGTTACCCACGACAACGCTCAGATAAGTATCTGTCAACGACTGGCCGAGCTCAGCCGACACCTGTCCGGGTGGCGGAGCGCTGAGATCTCCCACGTAACCGGCGAGGGCGGCGGAGCGTAGAGATGCCAGGGCATTCGCCTTGCGGGCGGAGAGTTCCGCCATCTGCGTGGTGGCAGCTGCTACCTGCTGGGCGAGGACGGACTCAGCGGTTGAAGCCTCCTCGTATGCAACGGTCGCCGAGTGGACCCGAGTAGCGCCAGCAGTGACCGCGGCTTCTAACGAGGAGATCTGGGAGGACAACGAGGTCGGCGGTGCAGCTGCGGCACGTCGCTGCCCAATGGCCACAGGCGCGCCGAGAAGGACAGCTGCCACGCCAAGGCGGACAAGTGCCCTCACCGCGAAAAAGCGCCGTAAAGGACCTTGCACGGCAGCAGTTCGCACCAGTACGGGGAAACGTGGTGAGATGGAAATGATGATACCGCCCCGACCGGGGCCTCTACCAAGCCGACGGCACAGCTTCATGTACAAAAGCGACAAAACACATGGATTTACTTCTGACGGAAGGATCTGAGAATGCAAGACCGCAACCGAGACGTGCAGGTGACGGTGGGTGACGACTACGTCGGCGAGGTTAAGATATGCCGTCCTCCCAACAATTTCTTCGACGCTACTCTGATCGGGGCAATAGCGGACGCCTACGACGAGCTGGCCGAGGGATCGTGCAGGGCCATCGTGTTGTGCTCGGAAGGAAAGCACTTCTGTGCGGGTGCCGACTTCCACGGCCAAAGCGATGCCGAGGCTCTTCCCGAAGAAGGAGCGAGCGCTCTATACAGGGAGGCGCTCAGACTATTTAGGTCCAAGCTGCCCGTCGTCGCCGCCGTGCAAGGAGCCGCAGTTGGCGGGGGCCTGGGACTGGCTTGCTCGGCGGACTTTCGGGTCGCGTGCAAGGAGGCCCGCTTCGTCGCGAACTTCGCCCGCCTCGGGTTCCACCAGGGCTTCGGTTTGAGCGCCTCGCTGCCGGCGATCGTCGGCCAGCAGGCCGCTCTGGAGATGCTCTACACCGGGCTGCGGGTTACAGGCGAGCAGGCTTTGGAGCTAGGTCTCTGTGACAGGCTCGTACCCGCCGACGGCTTGCTCGACGCAGCCAGGGATCTCGCCGGAGCGATAGCGAGATCGGCCCCCCTCGCGGTGAGGTCTATCAAGGTGACCATGCGGTCTGATCTCGCCGACAAGGTCGAAGCCGTCCTTGCGAGGGAGGACTCAGAGCAGGTTGCCCTCAGAATTACCGAGGACTTCGCCGAGGGCAGCGCAGCCAGTCTGGAACGTCGGGAGCCCGTCTTCAACGGCCGCTGAGCTCTCCAAAGCGCCAAGTGCGAAGGGGATATCAGCGGATCTGGTGGTAGAGGCCGTAACCACCCATTCCTATCGCTACGACCAACGCCGCTGATACCAAGACAGCGAACAGCAAATCGGCTTTCCGGCTCACGAGGGCATAGATACCGAGGAGTTGAGCGACCACCAGCAGAGCGCCGGCTGAGTAGACCAAAGTCACTTCGGCGGTGTCACCGGCCGTGATCCGCGGGCGGCCTTCGGGCTCAGAAACCACGTTCTCATCGCAGTGAGCCTACTTGGCCTCCCGGGGGCCTGCTAGGCGGTCCGGGAGGCCAACAAGCCGTGAATCTCAGTAGCGGTACTGGTCGGTCTTGTCAGTAGCGGTACTGGTCGGTTTTGAACGGTCCTCCAAGAGGTACGCCGAGATAGTCGGCCTGGGTCTCTGACAGCGGCGTGAGCTTGACCCCGAGCTTGTCTAGGTGCAGTCGAGCGACCTTCTCATCGAGGTGACGGGGCAGTACGTACACTCCGACGGGATACTGCTCGGTGCGAGTGTAGAGCTCGATTTGGGCTAATACCTGGTTGGTGAACGAGGCGGACATCACGAAACTCGGATGTCCCGTAGCACATCCCAGGTTCACGAGGCGCCCTTCGGCCAAGACGATCACCGAGTGACCATCGGGGAAGGTCCAAGCGTCCACCTGGGGCTTGATCTGGGTCCGGGCGATCCCGGGGATCCGGGCCAATCCGGCCATGTCGATCTCGTTGTCGAAGTGGCCGATGTTCGCGACGATAGCGTTGTGCTTCATAGAAGCCATGTGAGCGGCGGTGATGATGTCACGGTTCCCAGTGGCCGTAACGAAGATATCGGCGGTGGAAACGACGTCTTCGAGGGTAAGAACCTGATAGCCCTCCATGGCAGCCTGCAGAGCGCAGATCGGGTCTATCTCGGTGATGATTACCCGGGCTCCCTGGCCTCTAAGGGACTGGGCGCAACCCTTGCCTACATCGCCGAAGCCGAACACGACCGCAACTTTCCCTGCGATCATTACGTCAGTCGCCCGGAATATCCCGTCGATCAGCGAATGGCGGCAACCGTAAAGGTTGTCGAACTTCGACTTGGTCACCGAGTCGTTCACGTTGATCGCCGGGAAAAGCAACTCTCCCCGGTCATTGCGCTGGTAGAGCCTGTGAACGCCTGTAGTGGTCTCCTCGGTCACCCCCTTGATAGCCGAAGCGATGCGGGTCCAAAGTCCTGGATCCTCGCGAAGCGTGCGCTGGAGCGTAGCCAGGATCACCCCGTACTCCTCCGAATCCGAGGGGCCGAGCTCGGGAACCGAGCCTGTCTTGTCACATTCGACGCCGAGATGGACGAGCAGGGTCGCGTCTCCACCGTCGTCGAGGATCATGTTCGGACCGTCACCGTCCGGCCAGCGCAGCGCTGCCTGGGTGCACCACCAGTACTCTTCGAGGGTCTCGCCCTTCCAGGCAAAGACGGGAATTCCACGAGCCGCGATAGCGGCAGCGGCATGGTCCTGGGTGGAGAAGATGTTGCACGAAGCCCAGCGGACTTGCGCTCCCAGGTCCACGAGAGTCTCGATGAGCACTGCGGTCTGGATCGTCATGTGCAACGACCCCGTTATCCGAGCCCCGCTTAGAGGCTTCTGTCCGGCGTACTCTTTTCGCAGGGACATCAACCCCGGCATCTCGACCTCCGCGAGGTCTATCTCGCGACGCCCGAAGTCGGCGAGCGATATATCAGCTACGCGGTAGGGGGGAAAGGCTGTGGTGTCGGACAATTGCTGTCTCCTGTGAGGTCTCGTATTGGCAGAAGCCATGCTACGCAGCCGTGGCCGTTACGTCCCGAGCATCGTCTTGAGGTAGGTTCCACGACCGTGGACGAAAACACTGTACTAGTGATCACAGCCCATCCAGACGACGTCGACTTCGGGGCCGGAGGCACCGTTGCGACCTGGGCTGCCACCGGAGTCAAGGTGACATACTGCGTTGTCACCGACGGTGACGCGGGCGGCTTTGACCCCGACGTTCCTCGCAGACAGATAGGTCCCATCCGCCGGGCGGAGCAGGTAGCCGCTGGCGAGGCGCTCGGAGTGAAAGATGTCATATTTCTCGGATATCCCGATGGGCGCTTGACCCCTTCGATCGAACTGCGCCGGGACCTATCGCGGGTGATACGACAGGTAAAGCCGACGAGGGTTGTCTGCCAGTCGCCCGAACGGAACTACGAACGGATCTACGCCAGCCACCCAGACCATCTAGCGGCCGGAGAGGCAGCGTTGTCAGCGGTGTACCCCGACGCCCGGAACCAGTTCGCCCACCCCGAGCTCGCAGCCCAGGGACTTGACGCCCACACGGTGGAGGAGGTGTGGCTGATGGGATCCGACAAGCCGGACACCTTCGTCGATATCACGGCTCACTTTGACGCAAAACTGTCCGCTCTTAGAGCTCACGTGAGTCAACTAACCGACGCTGACGGGCGCCTCGAGGAGAAGCTTAGGGGGTGGGC
>JAJZNG010000149.1 GCA_021847945.1 Actinomycetes bacterium
ACACGGCGTCCCACTGGTGGAAGCGGGGAAAGACGACGCGCTCGGCCGCCCGACGGGCAGCCGGGGTCCCCTGGGTGGGCCGCTCGACGTGGATGAAGCGGGCGAGGAGGTCCATCCAGGCGTCTCGCGCCCACACGCGCTCCCACAGGTACGAGGTGCGGTGCCCGGCCGGGTTGGGCGGGTTGCCTGCACCCCCGTCGTGGCCAAGGTTGAAGGGTAGGAACTGCGTGGCCTGGCCGGCCAGGTTGGTCGTCATAGCCACCCGGTCGGGGTCTACGGCGAAATGCACGAGCGCCCGGCGCGCCAACGTGACATTGGCTGGGTCCCTATCGCCGCGGTACTGGGCGATGGCGTGCTCGACGTCTTGATTCGTGAGCGGGTTCTTCAGCTCCGTCGTAGCCGTCGGGATGCCGTTCACGAACAGGACCATGTCAAGCGTCTTCGTGGAGCCTGGCTCGTAGGCGAGCTGGCGGGTGACGCTCACCCGGTTCGCCGCGTACAGCTCCTGCAGCTCGGGAGTGAGGCCGTGCGCGGGTGCGAAGAACGCCAATCGGATCGTCACCCCGAGGTCGACCACCCCTTGGCGCAGCACCTCCACCGTGCCTCGGCTGTCGAGCTCAGCAACCAAGCGCTTAGCGAAACCTCGCTGGGCGGCATCCGGGTCGTTGCCGTAGCGTCCGAGGAGCTTCTCCCACTCGGTGATCTGCGTGGCGCCGATGAACGCGAACAGCTCCGCCGTGTCGAGTCCAAGCAGCGGGTCGAAGTGCGCGGGCAACGACTTGAGGTAGCCGCTGCCCAGCAGCGCGGCCTCGATGGCATCCTCGAAACCCCGCTCGTCGACCTTCACGCCGCCACCCCGGGAATCTCCAGCTCTCCGGTGACGGCCGCGGTGATCAGGACCTGGCGATGTTCCTGCAAGAGAGCGACCTGCTTGTCCAGCAGCTCCGTGGTCTTACCAGCTCTCTTGCGAACTTCCTCAGCCTGCTCAACGATCAGATCTTGCTGATCGAGTGGCGGCAAGGGGACAACAAGCTCCCCTAGGTCTGGCATCCCGATCGTGCGGAGAGGCGCGCCATCAGTGAGGGACGCGAAGTGCGTCTGCATCGCCGTGCGGAACAGAAGCCAAAGGTACCTCGGCCTGAGGTGCTGACCACAGATCCAATCGATGAAGTGCTGTGAGGTGGCCATTGGCCGGGCCAAGATGCCGCATCGTCCCACGGTTGCATCCCGGGACAGAATCACCGTACCGGCTGGCAGAACCCGCGCTGACGAGCTTGCGATCCCGGCTTCGCTGATGAGATTTGCCGTCTCTTCAATCCACTCGTGTGCTTCCAGGTAGCCAACATCATTGAGAGTCACCCACGGGATGGTGCAGTTCTCCCATAGCTCCGGGCGAGTTCGAGACGGGGTATGTCCGCTCTCGATTCTTGCGTAGTGCTTCAGGCGCACAACGGACCAATTCTCCGGGATAGGTCCGAGCCAGTCGTGACAGGATGGACCCATCTGCACTTTCTGCGAGCGACCAGTCGCGAGCAATTCCTGGCGAACCAAGGCACGTTCACGGATCAGTGCCATCATTCGTTGCTTCTTCTCGATGAGCGCGTCGATGCGGGCAGTCTCGCGATCGAGGTAGTCGGCGATGGCGCTCTGGCGTGCGAGGGGTGGTAGGGGAACCCGAACAGTGGCGATGTCACTTGGGTTGATTGCTGGGTAGCTCACCCCCACTGAACGGGCAACCACTTCCTCTACAACCACCTCCGACTGGGCAAGCCAGCCAAGGTAGCGAGAGTCGATACTCCCGGTCGGGGTCAGTACCGCGAAACCCGTCGAGACGACCAGATCGGTGGCGCTGTCTCGGACAGGCCAAACGGCTCGGAGGTACGTGCGGACGGTCGAGATGATCGTGTCGCCCTGCCGGACGAGACGACGAGCTCGACTGGGAGCGGCGGCAAAGACAGTCTCTTCAGGCTCCGAAATGAGTTGTCCGCGGCCGACCGCTCCGATGTCTAGGTATCGGAACTCAAAGCCGGGCTCCGTCGTCTCAGGAAGCGTGTGGAGGTTGACGCCGACGATGCGCTTGAGCGGAACCGTCCTCACTCGGTCACCTCGCGCAGCAGTTCTTGGATCTCTGCTTCGAAGGCTTTGATCTCGGCGTCGATCTCGGTGAGGGGTCGGGGTGGCACGTACTTGTAGAAGTGGCGGGTGAGGGGAATCTCGTAGCCGATCTTCGTCTTGGCGTGATCCACCCAGGCATCGGAAACGTAGGGCAGCACCTCTTGGGCCATGTAGTCCTCGACGGCGGTCCGATACTCGATGCTCGCCAGTCGCTCGGTGGGGTCGGCTGTCCAGGTGACCGGGATGGGCGGTAGGGGGACGTTCTCGTTGTCGCGCAGGTCGGGGTCGGCTTCAGACTCGCCTTTGCGGTTGGTGATGATCGTTCCTTCAGGGTCGCCCGTGGCGAGGGCATCCCAGGTCTGCTTCTCGATCGCCTTGGGGAGCAGTCCGAGCTTGGTCGCCATGACGGAGCGTTCGGTGGTCGAGATGCCGACCAGCTCCGAAAGTCTGGCGGTGAGGTCGTGCTGCTGGTCGGGGGTGAGCTTGGCCCACTGCTTGGTGGCGGCGAGGCGTTCGGCGGTCTCGGCGGTGACCTCCCAGCGGAGCCGGAGCGGGCGTTCGACGGTGATGCGCTGGAAGCCGAAGGACTCGTTGGGGAGGATCTTGACGTGTTCGCCTTCGGTGAAGTCGGCGTAGAGGCGGGTTATCTCTGCGATCTGTTCGGCTGAGATCTCCTTTCGCTTGTCCCCGAGGGACTTGCGCATCTTCACCCACTGGTCGCGGGTGTCGATGAGCTGTACCTTGCCGCGACGTTCGGGGCGCTTGCGGTTGGTGAGCACCCAGAAGTAGGTCGAGATGCCGGTGTTGTAGAACAGCTGGTCGGGTAACGCGACGATGGCTTCGAGCCAATCGTTCTCGATGGTCCAGCGGCGGATCTCCGATTCGCCCGATCCGGCAGCTCCCGAGAAGAGCGGCGAACCGTTGAAGACGATGGCAAGGCGGCTGCCGCCTTCCTCGGGTGGCTTCATCTTGGAGAGCATGTGCTGGAGGAACAAGAAGCTGCCGTCGTTGATCCGGGGCAGTCCGGCCCCGAAGCGCCCGGCGAAGCCCCGCGTCTCGTGCTCGGTGCGGACGGTCTCCTCGACCTTCTTCCACTCAACCCCGAAGGGGGGATTGGCGAGCATGTAGTCGAAGCGGGCGGCCTTGTGGCCATCCTCGCTGAAAGAGTTGCCCGCCACGATGTGGGAGGCGTCCTGGCCCTTCAGCATCATGTCGGAGCGACAGATCGCGTAGGTCTCGTCGTTGAGCTCCTGGCCGAAGACCTCGAGGCGCGCCGATGGGTTCATCGAGCGGAGGTGGTCCTCTGCCACCGACAGCATCCCGCCGGTGCCACAGGCCGGGTCGTAGAGGGTCTTGATGACACCTACGTCGGTCAAGATGTCGTCGTCGGTGGCAAAGAGCAGGTTCACCATGAGCCGGATCACCTCGCGGGGGGTGAAGTGCTCGCCGGCGGTCTCGTTGGAGAGCTCGGAGAAGCGCCGGACGAGCTCCTCGTAGAGGTAGCCCATCTCGAGGTTCGACACGGCGTCGGGGTGCAGGTCCACCTCGGCGAAGCGGGAGACGACCAGATAGAGCAGGTCGGCGCGGGCGAGGCGGGTGATCTGGGTGTCGAAGTCGAACTTGTCGAGCACCTCGCGCGCCCCGGAGCTGAACCCGGCGATGTAGGCACGGAGGCTCCCGGCGACCTGGGCAGGATCGTCGAGCAGGCGAGGGAAGTCGAGCGGGGAGGTGTTGTAGAAGCGCTCGCTGGCCACGGCGCACAGCACCGGCTCGACATTGTCGACCTGGCCACGAAGCTTCGCTGCCCGGGCGAGGACGGCCGCCTTGGTGGGCTCCAGCACGCAGTCGAGGCGGCGCAGCACCGTGAGCGGCAGGATGACCTTGCCGTACTCGGACTGCTTGTAGTCGCCCCGGAGCAGGTCGGCGACGGCCCAGATGAACCCGGCGTGGTTGTTGATCCTG
>JAJZNG010000150.1 GCA_021847945.1 Actinomycetes bacterium
CGTAGCGAAGCAGGGCTATGTAGTATCCCAGATTGCGCTGCCGATAGCAGGAATCCTGTCACCACTATCCGCCGGCGAGGTAGCGTCAGCCCAAGACGCGCTTCTTGCGGCGGCGGCGGACGCGGGACTCCCGCTCGGTGCTCTCAGTCAACCGTTGATGCAGGTGTTTGCGTCGTGTCTTGCTTGCATTCCTGGGCCACATCTCACTGACCTCGGCTTGATCGACGGCACCACCGGCGAACTATTCCACGACGCCATCGTCTCGTGAGCTACCTCAAGAGGGCCGACCGACGAGCTATCTTGCAACTAGGCCGCGACCGATCCGAATCGCCGTAACACAGGGAGCTCAAGCACGCCGACGAGAGCGTAGATCGCGACCGACACGACGGTGATGGTGGCAACACCAGACCACAGCGCGTTGTACTGCGATTCCGTGCTCGACTCCAGCATGTAGAACCCTAGGCCCTTGCCTGTAGAGAGCCATTCAGCGAGGACAGCGCCGAGCAGAGCCCCCGGTGCGGCGATGCGAGCGGAGCTGAACAGCGACGGAAGGGCGCTGGGGACCTGCACCTTGGCCAGGATCTTCCACTTCGAGGCGTTGTACGCACGCATCAAGAGGAGCGAGTCAGCCGGAGCCGACCTCAGACCCTGGACGACGTTCACCAAGGTCGGAAAGAAGGTAACGATGCCCGCTATCACCGTCACACTCACCAGGCCCCGACCGAAGGCCAAAGCTATTAGCGGTGTCATCGCCACCAACGGAACCGAGCGCAGCACGACGGCAACCGGCATGAACGTCGCCTCGACAGTACGGCTTGTAACCACGGTCATCGCTGCTGCGACGGCAAGCACTGTGCCGAACAGGTAGCCCAGTGACGCGTCTCGGAGCGTAACCGTCAACTGGCTCAGAATCGTCGAACGATCAGCTGCAGCCGACGGCCCTTGGGTGAGGTAACGCCAGACGTCGGCGGGGGTCTTGGCGAAATACGAATTCAAGTGGAGTAGCTTCACGAAAGCAGTCCACAGAAGCACAGTTATCGCCACCGAAAGAACCAGGAACATCAAAGAACGTCCCGCCCTGTAGAGCCTTCCCCGGTTTCGGCTGCCGGAAGACACCACATGCGCAGCCGGTGGGAGAGCTGTCGCCCAGGGCATCGCGAACCTGCCTACAAGGCTCGTCGCTGCGTATCCCAACCCTGCCAGAGCTGACGCGAATAAGGCGATGCTCCACACGCGGGTCACGTCCAGGGACTGCTCGGCATTGATCATGGCGACACCGAGACCTCGGGTGCCACCTAGATACTCACCTATGATCGCCCCGAGGAGCGCAGCCGGCGCGGCGATCCGCAGAGCAGCGAACAAGCTCGGCAGAGATGACCACAGACGCACCTTGACCACGGCCCCCCACGAACCGCCACCGTATGCCGTTACCAGGTCCAAGCTTGTCCGGTCAGCCGACCTCAGTCCTGCCGACATGCCGACGAGGGTCGTCAAGAAAACGCTCATGGCCGCCAGGACCACCTTGGGCTTGTCGCCACCGAACACGATGTTCAGAATTGGAGCGATTGCAATGATCGGCATTGCGTAACTCGCGATGGCCAGACGCAGGAGAGCTGCCTCCACCGGAGGGCTTACCACGAACACCAACGCAAGCAGAACTGCGAGGGCATTACCCCACAGCCAACCTTGCGCCGCTTCCGCGATGGTTATGCCCGCGTTCTCTCGGAGCAGAACTCGATTACTCCACAGTCCGTCGAGCACTCCCACGGGGGTCGGCATGATGTGCTTCCCGGCGAACACGAACACGGCTAGGAGCTCCCAGACGACAAGGATGCCCGCCACTCCAAGGACGGCGCCAATCCAGGACGTCTCCGACATACGTGCAAGCGGCCGAATCGCCGCTCGTCCGCGACCACCGCGACCAGCAGGCCCCGGCTCGACAAGCTCGCGTTCCGCTACCAGCTGGAGCATCTAGACGTCATCTCCGCTCGCTGGGACTCCATCGGAAAAGAGCAGATCTGATAGCTGGTCGGTCAACTGATGGAAACGAGATGACTTCATCATGTCCGGCGTCCGAGGGCGGGGTAAGTCCACGCTGACTACGGTTCGTACCCTGCCAGGCCTCCCGGTCATCACGACGACCTGATCGGCCAGGAAGACGGCCTCACTGATTGAGTGGGTAACAAGAACTGTCGTGGTGGCCCGCTCCGCCCAGATCCGCAGAAGCTCCATGTTGAGCCTCTGACGGGTCATCTCGTCGACAGCCGCGAAAGGCTCGTCCAGAAGTAACAACTCCGGCTCGACGACCAACGCCCTGGCGATAGCCACACGCTGTCTCATCCCACCCGAAAGCTGAGAGGGCCGGGCCTTCTCGAAGCCTTCCAGGCCGACCAACCTGATCAGATCATCGACCTCTGAGTCGGGCACCTTCACCGACGTCAGCTCAAGAGGGAGCCTCACGTTTGACCTCACTGAGCGCCACGGCAAAAGAGCCGCGTCCTGGAACGCGATGCCCAATCTGTGGCTCTTGCGCAGTTGCGCTGGAGTCTCGCCATTGATCACCACGCTGCCCGAAGTTGGCCTCTCCAGGTCCGCTAGGACCCGTAGCACCGTCGACTTACCGCACCCTGAAGGACCGATCAGCGCAATGAAAGCACCGCGCGCAGCGGTCATGTCGAATGACTCCAGGGCAGTAACGGCGCTTCGGCCGATCTTGAACTTCTTCGTCAGACCAGCGATCTCGATACCGACACCGCCGAGACTGCACGAAACCCCCTCATCCGCCGAGGTCCTCAAAGTGGCGATGGGGCCGTCCTCGCGGCTGGCATGCCTGGGAATGACTGATCCTGCTGGCACGGTTGCATCAATCCAATCTCCAATAGGGCGGGCAAGTACATCCCTCCTATTGTGAGCTACGGAATCCACTTGATCAACACTCCAGGGGTCATTTTCACACAACTGACACATTGAGGTCCCTTAGAGGTAGCACACGAAGGCGATTGGGATTGTTCACCGATCCGAAACAGACGGGCTTGTATCGTCGCAATCGTGAGCACAAGAGCAATTCCACGCGTGAACCTCCAGACCGACAGCCCAGAGGACCTTACCGACGCATTAGTTGGTGCCTCCTGCGCATTCGTCACAGGGCACTCGCTTCCTGCAGAAGTTCGCGACGATCTGCTTGACGTGTCACGTGCCTTCTTCGACCTATCGGGCGCCGAGAAGTCGAAGGTTCGCTGGCCCGGTGACGGGATCTGGCGAGGCTGGCAGGCCCTCGCGGGAAATCGCGTGGTCGAAGACCTAACCGCCTCGGCTGTCCTCGAACGCTTCGAGCTGCCCTCAAGGGCCAACGCCCCTCTGGATCGCAGCCCAGGAAGTCCCGGATTTGACCACTTCGACTTGTGGCCGGGCCGTCCCGAGGGATTCGCAGCAGCGTGGACCCGCTACCATGACAGCCTTGCCGCTTTGTCCAACCGGATCATCCACTCCATCTCCGCGGTATTGAAGCTACCGACCTCGGAGCTTGGAAAGTGGTGTGAACAACACCACGGTAACCTTGTGGTCAACAACTACCTGCCACAGTTGGAAGAACCTCCTGAAGGGACGCTGCGACAGAGGGCGCACACGGACCTAGGCGGACTCACCGTGCTTTGGGCTGACGATGCTCCGGGCGGACTAGAAGTCCGCCTGCCAAACCACGACGAGTGGACGCCGGTCGAGTTTCAAGACGGTGATCTGCTGGTACAGCCCGGAGACATGCTCGCACGGTGGACCAATGGCGTCCTGCGCGCCAATATCCACCGCGTAGTAAACCCGCCTCGCGGGCTCGGCGCGCTGAGCCGGCGGCTATCAGTCGTCTACTTCCACTACCCTGATCTCGAAACCAACATCGTCCCCGCCGACTCGTGCGTGTCCACAGACTGCCCTCGGCTGCCTACGATGCACGCCGGAGAACACCTAAGGCGGGCCGTACACTACCCGCAGCGACGGACGTACCCACAGCTGTAAGTCAGACATAGCTCTGCGTATTCCGATCCGATGTCGGTGCGAAACATTGTCAGATCGTAGATCGG
>JAJZNG010000029.1 GCA_021847945.1 Actinomycetes bacterium
GGCGTCTTCGGCAGCGGACACGTCGACGACCACTCCTCTACCTCCCGATCCCTCGTCGTCAATCCTCGGCGCCACCACCACCTTGATACAAGATTGGAAGTCGGGGGACCGCTCCAAGGCGGATAATGTCGCCACGCCTTCCGCTGTGACATCTTTGTTCGCGTCGCCTTATTCAGGCCAGACGGTGATCCTCCGAGGCTGCTCGCAGATACCGCCGATCGTGTGCAGCTACGGACCCTACGGCGGGTCGTCCCCGAACCTGTCCCTCTACCAATTGACCGTGACCTCTGACCCGGGTGGTTGGTACGTCTCCGCCGTGACAGTGGAGAGCCAGTGACTCCCTAAGCCAGTGACCGCGCTTCAGGCGCCCGCAGCACAAGCGCACCCGGCTCCGCAACCGCCTGCGGGGCCAGCCTGCGGGACGGGGGTCGCCTGGCTTCCTCGGCCGACAGAGGCGAACACCGACAGGACCCGCCTCGTGTCGGAATGCCCTTGCGGGCAGGTTGCGGGGTCGGACGAGTCGCTCATCGAGCGACGTATCTCGAAATGGCTCTCGCAGGTACGGCATGCGTACTCATAGACTGGCATTGCTTCCTCCAACGCTCACAGCGGCCTCAAACAAGGTCCAACCCGTGGTGTCGTCAACCGGACTGGGCACCAGGAATCTTATCGGGTGGGTACCCAGGGTAAGACTGTTTGAAAACACCGCTGTGGAGGAGCACCTCGGCGGTTATCTTGCCCGTCTGGATGTCCGTCAGAGTCGTCTTCGTCCAGTAGGACTCAGTGCGACGGCTCTGGCCGATACCGACGATCTCCCGGCTGAGTTCGTAGGAGCGCCCGACGAACACCGGACCGTCGACGAGGCGCACTTCCAAGTCCAAGAACAGCCCAAGCGAGGGGCGGCGGATAGGCCATCGCGGTCCGACCTTGTTGGACAGGACACTGATCATCTCCATCGGCAGTACCGCTTCCCCCCACGGGGACGCTGTACTGCCCTCACGGGAATACCAGGGGTGCGACTCGGTTATACGCTTGAGCTTCTCGGTGAGGCTGAACGGGTAGCCGTCCCCGTTGGGCGTGTCAAAGTCGACCGACGCGACCTCACCCTGCTCGGTCATTCCGACTTCGAGTTGGTCTACGACGAAGAGCTCCCCGGGATCTCCCAGGCTTGAGAGCCTCCGGGTCAGTTCGCTCGGTGCAGCGGCTGAGCCTATCGACGCTGTCCCCTTAAGAACGGAGGTGCCGTCAGGCTTGTGAGCTTCGAGGTTCGCCGACGTTCCCCCTGAGGTGGTCACCGTCGCCTGAACCTCCTCTCCTTCGACGACCATCGTCTGGAAGTGACAGCTGATGCAACCTTGCTCGAACCAGGATCGCCCCCACATCAGATAGCACAGTGGGTCGAACTGGCTGAAGTGGGTTGGCGCCTCGATCGGAGCCCCTCTCAAACCGAGAGAGGCGGCGGTCGACGCGTCGTGGACACTGGAATGCCCGTCGTAGCTTTGCTCTGCGAGCATCTGAGTTGGTCTCCGCCACGGTCCGGTCAGGGTTATCGTCGTGTCGAAATTCACCTTGCGAAGATAACATCCCGGTCGGCAGTTCCGGGTTGTTAGCTGGGACCCCGGTATGAGCACCCAGTCGTACACGTCTCGCTTACGGTGACCTTCGTAAGGCGCAGTGGGGGTGTCAGGCGATCGGACAGACGGAACCAGATCCACCGGGCCAGGTTCTCGCTGGTAGGGTTGTCCAAGCCGTGGACCTCGTTTAGGTAACGGTGGTCCAGGTCGTCTACGAGCGGGGCCACGGCGGCCTTTAGGTCAGCGAAGTCCGTCACCCACCCGCTCACCGGGTCTACCGGCCCGCTCACGTAGACTCCAGCCCGGAACGAGTGACCGTGAAGTCGACCACACTTGTGACCTTCCGCCACGTTGGGAAGCCGATGGGCAGCCTCGAAGGTGAACTCCTTGAAAATCTCGACGTCGCTCACACAATTCCCGTCGGCTGGTAGTTCACGGTATACCCAACAGCTTGTGGGTTTGCAAGGATAGACGCCATTGTGGGTTGCCCAAGCAGTAGCGGACCGCTGCAGCGGTGTTGTCATCGCGGTCGGGTCCGTCCATCGGCTGCAAGAGGCGGTGCTCGAAGTCGAGCGACGCCAGCAGGTCCAGGTCGAGGCCCTCTTGGGGATATACCACTTTGACCTCGTTGCCGGCTCGCACAACCATCTTGGCGCCGGCCTTGGGGCTTACACACACCCAGTCCACCCCTGGCGGAACGTGCTTGGTGCCGTTGGTCTCGACTGCGACCTCGAATCCTCTCGCATGCAGGGCCGCCGTCAGGTCCGCGTCCATCTGTAGCAGGGGCTCCCCTCCTGTGCATACAACGTAAGGCACGACAACTCGCTGTCTGGGGTCCAAGCTGGCATTGCTTGGCCATCGGGAGCGGACGGCCTCTGCGAGGGTGTCGGCGTCGGGGAAGCGACCGCCACCGGGCCCGTCGACACCCACGAAATCGGTGTCGCAGAACCGGCATGCTGCGGTGGCACGCTGCCTCTCCCGTCCGCTCCAAAGGTTGCACCCCGAGAAGCGGCAGAACACGGCCGGCCTGCCAGCTCTGACACCTTCGCCTTGGAGGGTGTAGAAGATCTCTTTCACCCGGTACATATTGATATTCTTTCCCGAGTCGGCCCGCCAGGCCAGATCGCAGTGGAGCGCAACGTCTCAGCCCAAAAGAGGGTCCGCAAACCCTGCGTCGGCAAACCCTTTCGCTCTGAGTAGGCAGGCGTCACAGGCCCCGCAGGGACTTCCCTGCTCACTAGGGTCGTAGCAGGTGCTCGTAAGGGCGTAGTCGACGCCGAGCTCGACGCCTCTGGTGATGATCTGAGCCTTGTTCATCGACATCAAAGGCGCGCGGATCTTGATACGCGCCTCGCCTTCAGTGCCCAACCTCGTCGCCAGGTTGGCCATCTCCTCGAAAGCCCTGAGGAACTCCGGACGGCAGTCGGGATAACCGCTGAAATCCACGGCGTTGATCCCGATGAAAATGTCCGACGCCGGCAGGGTCTCAGCCCACGCAAGAGCAAAAGAGAGGAACACCGTGTTACGCGCCGGAACGTAGGTTATCGGAATCCCCTCGGCCATGTGATCCAACTCCCGCCCTTTTGGCACGTCGAGGTCAGACGTGAGAGCAGACCCACCGAAGCGGCGAAGGTCGATGCGACTTATAACATGGTCGGCTACGCCTGTCGCCCTGGCCACCCTGCGGGCAGCGTCGAGCTCCACCGTGTGGCGCTGGCCGTAGTCGAAGCTGAGCGCGTAGCACTCGAACCCGGCCGCTTTGGCTTCGGCTAGCACTGTGGCTGAGTCGAGGCCGCCGCTTAGAAGGACCACTGCCTTGGTCACTGCCTGGCGATCCTGGCCGCTGCTGACGCCGTACTCACAGCTGTTGAAACCGGTTTCATGCCCTTGAACCTACCAAGCCTGCCAGGGACCTTCGCAGGACACCTGCCGGTGGCGGTGCCTATGCTCGTCTGCCGTGGCCGAACTTGTAGTAGACGGCAGCGACTTGGTGCTGCACATGCCCTTAAACCAGAAGATCCTCGGCTTCCACGGAGACATCCGAGTACCTCTGAGTTCGGTTCGCCGAGCTAAAGCGGTCGACAATCCTTGGATGACCCTGCGCGGTAGGCGGATGGCCGGCACGGTCCTGCGCGGCGTCGCTGCTGTCGGAACCTGGATACACGGGGATCGCCAGTATGACTTCTGCGTGTTGAGGCGGGAGCGGGCCGCCGTGCTCGTCGAGGTCAACGCCGGCCGTTTCTGCCGCTTCCTGGTCGGGGTACCCGACACCGCCGACGCCAACCTGGAAGCGGACAGGGTCGCCAGAGCCGCCGGGGTGTCACCCGGTTGAGCCCGGCGGAACCCGCCTCGCAAGTGGCCGCTGTCGCCTATACGCAAGGCTGACTGCCTCCGGCTAGCGTCAGGTCAGCTCTGCAGGTCGAGCAGGGCGTCTGCGAGCCATTCCAGTTCCGCCGGCCAGCCTCTGCCGCCGCTCG
>JAJZNG010000073.1 GCA_021847945.1 Actinomycetes bacterium
GATCTAGGCAGGGGGAGAAACCCTTATGCTGAATAGGGTCTTACGAGGCTGGTCAGGAAAGGAGCTCGAACATTGCTCGACTGCGTCGTCAAGGGAGGGTTCATCGTCGACGGCACGGGGGCTCCGGGTCGCAGCGGCGACCTCGGTATCAGCGACGGTCGCATCGTAAGTGTGGGAGGGAGAATCGACGAGGACGCGCGCTTGCGGATCGACGCCGACGGCGCCCTCGTCACGCCGGGTTGGGTCGACGTGCACACCCACTACGACGGCCAGGTGCTCTGGGATGACGCAATGCTTCCGTCCGCCGACAACGGGGTTACCACGGTTATAACAGGGAACTGCGGGGTCGGTTTCGCGCCGGTCCGTGCCGGCGACGAACGCGAGTTGATCGAGCTGATGGAAGGCGTGGAGGACATACCCGGCACGGCCCTCTACGAGGGGATGCCTTGGGGGGAATGGGAGACCTTCTCCGACTACCTGGACCTTGTCGGGTCCCGCTCGTATGCGTTGGACATTGGAGCTCAGGTTGCGCACGGGGCTGTCCGCTACTACGCGATGGGTGAACGCGCTTGTTGCGACGAGGACGCCGCCGGCGACGACATCGAAACCATGGCGAGAGTCGTGGAAGAAGCTGTGCGGGCCGGCGCGCTCGGTTTCTCCACCTCCCGGACGGTCGGACACCGGTCGCTGTGGGGAACTCCGGTGCCGGGAACCTTCGCCGCCTCCGCCGAGTTGGTAGCGATCGCGGGCGCGATGGCCAAAGTGGGACGGGGCGTCTTCGAGGCCATACCTGCGGGCACTGTCGGCCAGCTCGCCGCGTTCGGCGGGGAGCGATTCACCCAGCAGCAGGAGAACGAACTGCTCGCCGAGGTGTCCCGGACGAGTGGAAGGGCCGTGACGTTCACGCTGGTGCAGTCCCCCGACTTCGGCCCGGACCTGTGGAAGGAGATCCTCTGTCTCTGCGAGACCGCCAACCGGTCGGGCGCTCACCTGTACCCGCAGGTGTCCTCCCGGCCGATCGGCCTCATGGCCAGCCTGTCGTCATACCACCCTTTCATACGCAAACCCACCTACTTGAAGGAGCTGTCCGCTCTTGCGACCGCCGAGCGGGCCCGGCGGATGCGCGACCCGGAGATGAAAGCGAAGCTGCTAGCCGAGGTCGACGTTCCCCCCGAAGCGTCGGGGTCGATGGAGAACCTATACCGGCTCTTCAAGCGCTCCGCTTCTTCTATGTTCCCGCTGGACGACCCCGTCGACTACGAGCCGGCTCCCGGCAGGTCAATCGGAGCGCTCGCCGCGGGGGAGGGAAGGGATCCCCTGGAGTACCTATACGACATGATGGTCGAGGGAGACGGCAACCGTGTGTTCTCGCTGTCGTCGGCGGACCCGCACAGGCGGATGGAGGTCCTGCGGGAGATGCTGATGCACCCCGACACCGTCACCGGGCTGTCCGACGCGGGCGCTCACGTGATGCTCATCTGCGACGGGACGATGCCCACGACGCAGCTGACCCACTGGACCCGCGATCGCCGGCTGGGGGAGAAGATCCCCGTCGAATGGCTCGTTCACAAGCAGACTGGTCGCAACGCTGCACTCTACGGGCTCGACGACCGGGGCGAGCTGCGCCCGGGTATGCGCGCGGATGTCAACGTGATCGACATGGATAACCTCGCCGTGGCACCTCCCGTGGCTCACCACGACCTGCCGTCGGGGGGAATGCGGCTCATCCAGCCGGTCCGAGGGTACCTCGCGACGTTCTGCAACGGCGTGCAGACGAGGGACCACGACGTCGACACCGGGGCGCGTCCGGGGCGGCTGGTACGGGGCGGCTGACCCGGCCATCGCGTGTCGCGGCCGCGACGGCGACTTTGTTAGTTTGCCTCTACGGTTAGCTTTGGACATCGCAACAACTTTCACGCACGGGAGGCTGTCGACATGTGGAACTCTTTTAGGACTGACTCTGACCTGGGGATCACAGCTGAGATCACCACTTACAGCGCCGGCGGTGGCGACCAGATCCACGCTTATGTGAGCCGGCCGAAAGGTGACGGACCGTTCCCCGGGGTGGTCGCCATACACCACATGCCGGGCTGGGACGAGTTCTACCAGGAGTTCTCCGAGCGACTTGCCAGGCACGGTTACGCAGTTATAGCCCCCGACCTGTACTGCCGTTTCGGGCACGGCACCCCCGACGACGTGGCCGCCAAAGTCCGCTCCCAGGGCGGGGTCCACGACGACTCCGTGGTCGCGGACTGCGCCGCAGCGCTGACATGGCTGCAAGCTCAGCCATGGTGCTCAGGAAAAGTCGGGATCATCGGTTCGTGCTCGGGCGGCCGTCACGCAACCCTGACCGCTTCGAAAGTGCCCGGCTTCTCGGCGCTCGTGGACCTTTGGGGAGGTGGAGTGATCATGGAACCCGACCAGATCACACCGGCGCGTCCGGTAGCCCCGATCGACCTAACGGCGGACTTGTCAGCGCCGATCCTCGGGATCTTCGGTAACGACGACCGGTCACCCACCGCCGAGCAGGTCGACCAGCACGAGGCTGAGCTGGCGAAGCACGGCAAGGAGTACGAATTCCACCGCTACGACGGCGCCGGGCACGGCTTCTTCTACTACCACACTCCCATGTACCGCCAGGAGCAGGCCATGGACGGCTGGGCGAAGGTGCTCGACTTCTTCGGCCGCAAGCTCGGATAGCTCGGATTAGTGGTAGGCCTGAAAGCGAGGAAACGTCTATGTGCACGAACATCTCCGAGTCAGCTGCGATCAAAGGCGCCGGCAAAGGCCCGACAGGGTGGTTCGCTCTCACCCAGGCGACGGTTGGATTCGACCACGCGACCCACAGCGACGCAGAGCACGCTCTGCTTCTCGACTTCACCAACTATGACCTGGGCACCGACGCTCGTGTAGCAGTCGAACTGGACCTCACGTCGGGAAGGGCGCTGCTTGAGCAGCTGAAAGCGACAATCGAAGCAGCCGAAGCCACAGGCCTGCACGGGTAGCCCCCACCACGGCCGCTCCCTCCACCGTCAGCGCTCCGCCGGCGGTTGGACCTAACCAAGGCTCAGTCGAGACGTAAAAGTCGTCGGGAGTTCTCGTCGAAACGCGCCGTCTGCGTAGCGTCTGGGTGCTGAGCCACGCCTGAGTCCCATCCCCCGAAGTTCGTCCCGAATACCAGCCTTGAAGCGTTCGCCCGCAAAGTGAGCAGTTCCAGCGACAGGTCGTCGCCGACGTGCACGTCGAACCACAGGCGCTCGAAGAGCTCCTCGAAGGTTCCCTCCTGCCTCAGCCAGTCGGGAGCCCAGGGACGTCGTGTCGCTGCGTAGCGCAGCTTCGGGTACAGGAGCGCCGACGCGCCGCCGCCGTGGGAGATAACGACGTCCAAGGTCGGGTGTCGGGCGAGGACACCCCCGTAGATCAGAGCAGCCACGGCGATGGTCTCCTCGTAGGCGAACTCGACGATCAGGTCAAGGTCGAAACGTCGAAGCCGGGAGTCGAGCAGTGGCCCGTCGATCCCCGACGGTGCTGGGTGCAAGAACCAGGGGCACCCAAGATCGGCGCTCAGAGCGTAAAGCTCGTCAAGAGCCGGGTCGTCCAGGTCCCGGCCGAAGTCCGTGCCGGTGTACACCCCCAAGAGGCCGTTCTCCTCGACGGCACGGCGTAGTTCACCGGCTGCCGCTTCTAGGTCCTGCATCGGCAGGCAGGCCAAACCGCCGATCCTCCCAGGACAGCGGGCTACCAGTTCGGCCATTGCGTCGTTGTGACGCCGGCAGAAAGCCACAGCGTCCCGGGCTGCAATGTGGTGGAAGAACGTGAGCGGGTTGGGCGACAGGACCTGGTAGTCGATGCCGGCCCGGTCCATGGCTTGCAGCCGCACCTCTAAGTCCATGTAAAGGCTGCCACGGTAGCGAACCCCACAGAGCGTGTAGCCGCCCACCCGGAAGCGCTGCTCGCCGTCGTGTTCGTAGAGCTCCGGCCCGTGTTCGCCGGCCGCTCCGAGGACCATTTCGAGGACAGCGTGCGCGTGCACATCGATCACGACC
>JAJZNG010000101.1 GCA_021847945.1 Actinomycetes bacterium
CGACCCGATCGCCCCGCCTGACTCGCTTGCGGCGGATGTCGCACCGTACCACGAGGCGGGCTTGCCGATCCTGATCGCCGTGGCGATAGTCTCAGGGTGCTCCACGGGGCGTCCAAGCACCAAAGGAGCAGCCCCTGCCGCCTGAAAACCCATCATCTTCGGGAGTCTCGATGACATCCCGGCGTCTTGGTACTCCCGGTAGCCCTTCCAGTAGGCGGTTATGTTCCCAGCGTTGCCGACCGGTATGAAGTGATAGTCAGGTGCCTCGCCGAGCACGTCTACTACCTCGAAAGCGGCCGTCTTCTGACCTTCGATGCGGTACGGGTTGATCGAGTTGACCACCGTTACCGGCGCTGCCTCCCCTAGTGCCCTGACGATGTCCAAAGCGACGTCGAAGTTGGCTCTGATCTGCAAGACCCGTGCCCCGTGGATGAGTGCTTGGGCGAGCTTCCCGAGAGCGATGTAGCCCTCAGGGATGAGCACGGCGCACGTCAGGCCGGCGCGCGCTGCGTACGCGGCGGCGGACGCCGACGTGTTACCGGTCGAGCCGCACACGACGGCTTTAGCTCCCTCCTCGACCGCCTTGGATATGGCAACGGTCATACCACGGTCTTTGAAAGAGCCGGTCGGGTTTGCACCCTCGAACTTCAAGAAGACCGTAGCTCCCGTCCGAGCTGAAAGGCGGGGCGCTGGGAGCAGAGGGGTGGCGCCCTCGAAAAGGGTCACGACTGGGGTCGAGTCCGAGACAGGCAGGAATGCCCTGTAGGCGTCTATCAGACCTTTCCAACCGGGAGCTTTGCTGCGTCCTTCCGGAATCGAGGGCTTCGGGCCTCCGCTCATGATCCGACAACCCTCAAGATCCCCCCCACGTGATGGACGACTTCGAGGTGACGCAGTTCCCCCAAGCAGGCTTGGACATCGCGCTCGAAAGCCGGATGGGTGACGAACACCAGACGGGCCCGCCGCTGCGAGATCATCGAAACGTCGAGTGACTCCTGCTCCATCAATCTTATGGAGACTTCATGCTGGCCGAGCACTCCCGACACGGCGTGCAGAACACCTGGGCGGTCCGCCACTTCGAGCTCCAAGTAGTACGCGGAGCGCAGGTCGTCTACGGGCCGCACTGCCGTGCGTCGCAAAGTGACGGTCCTGCCTGCACCACCCGACCCGAGGTTGTGGGCCGCGTCGAGCAGGTCCCCGAGAACGGCACTCGCGGTGGGCATCCCTCCTGCGCCCCTACCTAGGAACATGAGATCTCCGACGGCGCTTCCTTCGACGAAAACTGCGTTGAAGCTGTCGCGAACCGAGGCGAGCGGATGGTTGAGAGGGAGCATCGCCGGGTGCACCCTGACGGCGACCGACTCTACGTCGTCGCCGGCCGCGTCGAAGTGCTCGACGATCGCCAGAAGCTTGATCGCGTAACCGAGTTTCTGTGCCATCGCTATGTCAGCCTTGCTGACGCTTGCTATACCCTCGCGGTACACGTCACCTGCGACGACACGGGCGCCGAATGCGACGTTGGCGAGGATCGCGGCTTTGGCTGCGGCGTCGTAACCCTCAACGTCAGCGGTGGGGTCACGCTCAGCGAAGCCGAGGCTCTGTGCCTCGGCCAGAGCGTCGTGGTAGCTGGCGCCCTCTTCGGACATCTTGGTGAGGATGAAGTTCGTGGTGCCGTTGACTATCCCCATGACCCGGGAGATGCGCTCGCCGGCCAGGGACTCCCGAAGCGGCCTTATAAGCGGTATTCCTCCTGCGACAGCAGCCTCGAAGAGCAGGTCGACCCCTGCTGATGCAGCAGCCTCGAACAGTTCAGCACCGCAGTTCGCCAACAGCTCCTTGTTCGCAGTGACAACTGGTTTGCCTGACTTGAGAGCGGACAATATGAGCGAACGGGCGGGTTCGATACCGCCAATAACCTCTACGACGATGTCGACTGTGGGGTCGCAGACCACGGCCGCAGCGTCGGTCGTCAAAGCGCCGGGCGGTATCGGAACCTCCCGTTCCCGTGACTGGCTCCGCACGGCTACCGCCGCCAACTCAAGGGGTATACCGGTCCGCTGGGCGATCCTGTCAGCGTCGTCTACGACCAGGCTGACCAGTGCGCCGCCCACGTTGCCGCAGCCGAGAAGGCCGACACGAAGCGCATGTGACATGGCTGCCAGGGTAGTAGGTGGCATAGTCCCCGCTGCGTCTCACATCAACGTCACGACGCTCGATCCCCGGAGGAGATCTCAGCGCCGCTCCTGGGACGAGAGTGCCTCGGCTGTGAGAGCCGGAGCGTCGGGATCTTCGAGTGCGAGCAGGTCCTCGGCGGTCTCCCGCCTCACCACGACACGAGCGACACCGTCGCGGACGAAGACCACCGGAGGACGGGGCACTTTGTTGTAGTTAGATGCCATCGAATGGCCGTAGGCTCCTGTAACCGGCGTCACGAGAACGTCGCCGACGGCAAGGTCCTCGGGAATCTGCGCGTCCCTGACTATGACGTCGCCCGACTCGCAGTGCTTGCCGACGACGGTCACCTTCCTCGGCCGCGGCGATCGAACGCAGCGCGCCAGGAAAGCCTCGTAGCCGCTTCCGTATAGAACCGGTCGTGGATTGTCACTCATTCCGCCGTCGACGCTCACGTAGGTTCGCACTCCGGGTATCTCTTTCACGGTACCGACCGTGTACGCAGTGAGCGCACCAGAAGCGACGATCGCCCGGCCCGGCTCTGCCGTCAGGGCCACATTCCCTGGGACACCTGCGGCACTCGCCGCCTCGCGGACCACTTTCGCCCACTCTGCGATGGACAGGCTCTCCTCCCCGTCCACGTACGCCACTCCGAGGCCACCACCCATACAGATCTCCCGGATCGAGCCGACAGCGTCGGCGCTTTCCATGAGCTCACCCATGAAATGGGCGACGACCGCTGTCGCCTTGGCGAAAGACTCGACGGAGAATATCTGCGAACCTATATGGGCGTGAAGGCCTACCAACTCCACCGGCGAACCCGGACGCGCCAGCCGGGCGACAGCCTGCTTGGCAGCGCCGGAGGCCAGGCCGAAGCCGAATTTGGAGTCGTCCTGGCCGGTCATCACGTACTCGTGGGTGTGAGCCTCGATACCCGGAGTCACACGGACCATCACCTGCGGCCTCGCTTTCGCGGCTGACGCCAACCTCTCAAGCCGTGCTATCTCGTCGAAGGAATCGACGACGATACGCCCCACGCCGAGTTGCACTGCACGGGACAGCTCCGCTTCAGACTTGTTGTTGCCGTGTACCACAAGCCTCGTGGGTGGAACGCCGGCGGACACTGCGACGTGCAACTCCCCTTCGGTCGACACGTCGATCATCATCCCCTCCTCGTAGGCGAGCCTCGCCATCGCCTGGCAGAGGAACGCCTTCGACGCGTAGGCGACGCCACTCCCCCACGCTGCCACCGCCTCCCGGCATCGCCGGCGCAGGTGCTCCTCGTCGTAGACGAACACTGGGGTTCCCACGACAGCGACGAGATCGGCGACGTCCACTCCCGCTACCAAAAGCTGGCCCCGCTCCCCCACGGCGGCGCCGTCGGGAAGAAGAGCCAAGGGGACCGGTCCGCTGCCGGGATGAGCGGCATCCTCGGGATGAGGGTCGGCGAGCAGCCCGACCGGTTCGGGATCACCATGGAGCAGCAAGTCTTGGTGACGGGATGGGTTCTCGGCGTCGGGCACCCGGCGATGCTACGCCTGACGCCTCCAGGCGTTCACTTCGGCGCTATGCTCGAAGTTCCCCGGGTGGCCGACGTAGACGGGTCACCTAGTAACGCCCTCGTAGCTCAGGGGATAGAGCACCGGCCTCCGGAGCCGGGTGCGCAGGTTCGAATCCTGCCGGGGGCACCAAATAGGCCTCCGCGCGAACCTGCGCAGCGCCATGGGGTGCCTCGCTGCCGCAATCGTGGGGGGTGGCGTCGTCGCGATCCGAGGCGGTACGTATTGGCCTCGAAGCTCTAGTCGAGCATCACCGGCGGCAGCGGACGGGACAGGCGATCGTCGCCGCCTACCGAAGGCGCCCCCAAGGCGAG
>JAJZNG010000053.1 GCA_021847945.1 Actinomycetes bacterium
GGCCACGCCCGGCGCCCAGCAGGCGATCAGCCGATCCGAGCCGGTGAGTGTACGAGTCGATGACAGGGTCGGAACCATCCGGCGCCCGAACATGCTCGGCGCACTCGTCGCCAAGGCAGCCGCGTTATCCGTCCCAAGCGACCCGGGGAAGGAGCGTCATCTCACGGACTTCGCCACTTTGGCGGCGATGGCCCGGGGATCCGACCGAATCGGCCAGCAATTGTCCGCCCGGGACCGCCACTACCTGGTCCCGATGCTCACCGCCCTCGACAACTCTCGCCGGCTCTGGACCTCCATCGAGGGCGCCGAACGCGGCGTAGTCGCCCTGGCTGCGATCACGACAACCGTATCCAAGCAGGCCGCCTTCGCCCCTCCCTCACCGACTGCAGCACCGGAGCCGCCAGCCCCTGATCTGTAGCGGTCAACGGCCCGCCACACACCTGTCCGGTGGCGCGGGCTACTTGCTGGAGTTGGTACGCCCGGTACGGCACTTCTTCCGCAGCCTGAGCGAGGCGTTGCGTCGTGCGGACGCCCCGCTGGGATCCCGTGGAACTCAGTCCTCGATTTGGCCTGATCCGATTTGCTCCAACCGCGCACGCATGACCGCGAGCTGTTCGGGCGGATGGCCAACCCAATCGACGAGCTCGCCGACGACACGCAGCGGATCGCGGCTACGGAACGACTGCGTCGGGTTCCCGGGATGCTTCTTGTCGGTGACGTTCGGGTCATCTTCAAACTCGCCGGTCGGCTCGACGAGATAGATGCGCCCGGGCCCCCCGCCTACTGCGAGTTCGGCTCCCCATGTGGCCGCGTCGAGGGTGGCAGTGAAATAGACGAAGTTCATCGTCCGACCCTCTTCAAAGTTCGATTCACGGCCCGGGACCAAAAGATCCCCGGAAACGAGCTCCGCCTTGCTGCCGTGAAGGTAGCTACCGGGCTCATATACCTCGAAGGGCACCGGATTGCGTTCCCCATCCACGGCGGAAACTCTATCGTGGCGTCCACAAACGCCGGCTGGAGGTCGCACTCCTGAACGGAATTCCACCGAGTACGGGATGAATTGGCACTGGCTAGTGGCTGTGGGTTATTCACGCATCTAGACCAGATCCTGACGACGAAGCCGATCGAAGATCGGCCACTCATCGACTTCGAAGTCGGTTATCTCACCAGCCGAACGAAGGTCCGACAGATGAGTAATGGCCGCTTCATCCTGACCCAGCAGAATCTTCTTAGCGAGAGAAAAGCGTGACGGAAGGCGGGAGGCGTCCCATGCCTCGACTTCTGCCCGAGTCGCTTCTAGATCCTCGCCCCGCTGAGCAGCTAGCCAACGGTTGACGTTCGCCGTTGCCAAGGAAATCTCATCCTCGGCGAACGCCGTCTCCACCTGGGCAAAAGCGGCGGCCATCGCCCATCTCTCCGAACGAAGGAAGTCTGCCAGGAGGGTTCCGCCCTGGCTGGCCATGAACGATCCTGCGCCCGGCATGAGACGATCCCAGACGGCGACAGTCAGGCCGTAGCGCATACCGCCAACAAGGTCAGCGACCTCACGGACGCCCTCCGCAGTCGGAAGTACCATGGTGCCTCGCTCAGTACCAGTGCTGACGCTGTGGCGCTTATCGACAAGCCCTCCCTTGTGCAGCACGACGTTGCGGTCCTACCAGAGGGCTTCGAGCGCCTTCCAGTCGACGGCAGTCGCCGCCTTGACGATGCCAAGCTCTTCAACCAGGACCTTCCTCCACTTGGCCGGCGGACCGAAGCAGAGCTTGCGCACTTCCTGCTCAAGCGCCTCATCAGCCAGCGACGGGAAACTGCTCGGGTCGCGAGCCTGAAGGAGGATCTGGACAAAACGGGACACAACCGGTTCGATCGAGCTGATCGCAGTGACGAACAGCGCTCGCAAGACGATCGGAGCCCACGGCGCGCTGCCTCGGAAGCGAAGGTAGGAGAACGCGTAGGCAGCTTCGTATGTCGTGGCCGCCGGAACCTCACTGGCGAGCGCGACCAGCTTCTCCACGATCGGACCGAAGTCGACGAGCTTGGACATCACGCCAAATGGATCGGCCATTACGTCGGCGGCGGTCAAGCCATCAGCCGCTGACTCATCGATGACCAAATCGTCGAACCCCCCAGTCATCGCGTCCACAATCGTGTCGATCCACGTGCGTAGTTGAGTCCGCCTCTCCGGTGGAATCCGCAGCGCCGAGGGCTCTCGGTCGGCCCGGTTCGCTGCACCCCCATACTCATTATGCCGAGGATTTCGTTAAGCCGAGGATCGTGGCGTCGGCCTGTGCTGGCGGGGGTTATTCGAGGGTTTCCTCGGCTTAACGTTTGGGTGGGTTGGCGGGTTTAGCGTCCGTCGCATCTCAACGTCTGGAAGGAGACGGTTATGGATGCGACGGTCGTAGAGATCGGCGTGGTCGTCGTTGCCGAGTTGGCCTCGGCTGGTTACACGGCCTCGACGATCGGCCAGTATGAGAAGTCGATCAGGGCGCTGGCCGTGTTCGTCGAGGATCGGGGCGGGGTCTATAGCCCGGAGTTGGGGGCCGAGTTCTTGTCGATGACGGTCAGTCCGCGCACGGCCGGTTCAGCGCGCAGCGCCGGTTTGACTATCGGCGGCTGGTGAGCGTGTTCGATTCCTACGTGTGTGGCGGACGGGTTGATCTGTCGGTGCGCAAGCGGGGTGGTGGTGGCCCGCGTCCGGTGTCGGACGAGTTCGCCGGTCTGGACGCCGCGTGGGAGGTGGAGATGGGCGGTCGCGGTTTGGCGCCGGCGACGCTCGCCGCCTATGGACGGGTCGCTCGCAGCTATCTGGTGTTCTTGGAGCAGGGCGGGATCGGCCGTCTCGGCGACGCTGGTGGCAGGAGTGTCCTGGCCTTCTTGGAGTCCCTGCTCGGGCGGTGGGCGAAGTCGTCGTTGTTCTGGGTGGTGTCGAACTTCCGGCCGTTCTTGGTTTTCACCGGCCGAGCTGACCTTGTCGACGCGTTTAACCTGGCGGGTGTTCGCCGCTCCCATCCGATTATCCCGGGCTGAGCGACGAGGTCGAGGAGATGGTCGTCAGGGCGTGCGCGTCAGGAGCGGTGAGCGCACGGGATGCGGCGATCACTCTGCTTGCGCTCATGACAGGGCTACGAGCGTGTGACATCGTGGGTTTGCGCCTGACCGATATCAACTGGCGTGGGATGACGATCGGGATCGTGCAACAAAAGACGGGTAACCCGCTGTGCTTGCCGGTGTCCGCGTTGCTGGCGTCGAGGCTGGCCGACTACTTGCTCGATGAACGGCCGTCCACGGTTGATGATCACGTGTTCGTTCGATCGGTTGCCCCGCATGTCCGCCTCGCCGATCACGCGTCTGTTCACTGGGTGACGGTCACGACATTCCGCAGAGCGGGAGTGGCCGACCCGAAGGCTGGGACCCGTCTGTTACGCCACAACGCCGCGTCGAGGCTCTTGTGCTCGGAGGTGGCGCTTCCGGAGATCGCCGACGTCCTCCGGCACACCTCGACGCGGATGCTCGAACAGCACTACCGCCACCAGGTGAAGCCGTCGATCGACGCCCACGTGGGTGCGATGGAGTCCCTCTTCGGCTAGCTCTCGTCCGAGTTAGGCACCCCGTTAGGCACCCCAACCTCGTCCTCGTAATCCGACCGATCACAAAACCCCTGGTCAGGGTGGTGGAGGCGATGGGAATCGAACCCACGAACCTCTTGCATGCCATCCCGGACCAGCGTGTGTAGGAGGGTCTGGCGGTGTCCGTCTGTGATCCGTGACCTGCGGTTTTGTCCATCAGGGTCCATCCACGTCTGTCGGCGTCTGCGTCGCTTGACACCGCGTAAGACACCGCGACGACCTCGCTCACACTGCCGTCCAAGACTTTCCCTCTCTGCTCCTGCTGCGGGTGAGGCTCGCACCGGGCGGGCCGACCGTCCGATGGAGGATTGTAGTGATGGCCCAGCCACGTCCCCACCCGAACCCTGATGCCCTGACTGTCGATGAGGCCGCCTCGTACCTGAGGATCAGCAGGGCGAAGCTGGCC
>JAJZNG010000234.1 GCA_021847945.1 Actinomycetes bacterium
CCCAGAACCAGGTCACGGTATCTGCTACTTGCTGGACTTCACCGAGGAAGGGAAAACAAGACACGGGCAATGGCAGCGTCCCCGGGAGGCGGACGACGGGTCCTTGGAAACGGGGGCGTCAGAGGTCCTAGGCCATCTGACGCCCCCGGTAGTCGCTGCGGAGCAGTCCGGCCACCAGCCCGCGAAGGCTCTTGTTGGTGAAGCCACTGACGGCGTGGACGACACAGCACAGGGCGCCCTACCTGTCAGGGCCATGGCACTCAGGCCCTCGAAGCGCGCGGCTCCGGTCCTTTGGCCCCTCCCGGTTGTGGGGCTGGTGGATGCGCCCGAAGAGCGCAGAGCCGACGGCACAGCCCTGGCCGCCACGTTCGGCGGCCCAGGAGGGGGCCTGCCCCTCCCGCCGATGACGCCAGGTCCCTACGTTCTCGAGCACCCGACGAGTGGGCCCACCCGAGGATCAACCCGGGATGTCTAGGTACCACTGCCCTCCGATCTCGATACACGGGGCCAGGCTGTAGATGTTCGATGTGCTGTTCGCTGCAGCGACGGCTTGGCTGAACAGCGTCGCGAAGCTCTGGCCGGAGGAGAAGATGGCGGCGGGGTCGCTGTTGGTCATGCAGGTGGGCGTTTCGGTCGGGTCGCAGAAGGTGCCGACGGTTCCGACCAGCGCCTCTGTCCCGTCGACGGCTATGTAGCCCAGGCCGAAGTTCTGGTAGGACTCGCCACTTGACCCTCCTGTCCCGGTTAGGGTGCACAAAGCTTGGGCGGACGGTTCGAGCAGACCACAGACTGCGGCGAAGTCTCCGGCCTCGCCGTCGGCGACCACGGCATCTACCAAACCCCCGGGCGAGCCGTTCCCCGCTGGCGGGGTCGAGCCTGGTGGGATGGTCGTGACTCCGGCCCCCAGCGAACTCACCCATGACGGGCCAGGCGTCGGGGTGGGCGTGGGCGTCGGCGTGGGCGTGGGCGTGGGCGTCGGCGTGGGCGTCGGCGTGGGCGTGGGCGTGGGGGTGGGCGTCGGGGTGGGCGTGGGGGATGGTGTGGGTGTGGGTGTGCCAACCCCAAGGATCGATTGGGGCGGTGGTTTCATGCAGATGGCGGACTGGGAGACCAGCGACTTCGCCTCGCTCATCAACGCTCCCAAGTCCTTCTTCAATTTCTTGCTGGCGACGCTCAGTGGGTCTTTGTGGTGCTTGTCGGTCGGGACGAGCGACGCAAGATCTTTTGGCTTACCTATGTCTACGGCGCAGCTCCACCCCAAGGAGACTCCGGCGCCCTCTCCTACGTACGCGGCAACCTCTTGCGCGTATTCATGTACGCTCGGGCTCCAGATCAGCGTGTCGCCGGCACCCCCTCCGAAAGCGCCGAATCCGGTCGCCGGTTCCGTCCACCCTTTGATGAAGGAGTCGATGGTTTTGTTGGAGACCGCCGAGCGCGGTAGATACTGAAGATTGACGTAGCCAAGGGCCTCCGAAAGCGTGAACGAGGGCGCACCCAGGTTCCCGCTCCCGATGCCGAGCGCGCCGCCGGTAGCGACGAAGACCGAACCGTCCCGGGCGATGGTGACGCTCGCCGACCCCGAAGCCGGGCCTCCTCCGAACGTCAGCGTGTAGGCGATGTAGTCAGGGGAGCGGCGTGGAGGGGAGGTGAGCGCGTCGACGGCGGTCTGCGCGCTGCACGCACTTTGGACGATGTCGAGCGGTCCCTGCAAGCTGGCGCAGGGTGCTTGGACTCCGACCAAGTGTGAGAAGGTGCTGGATTTGTTGTCCTTATCGGTGATAGTCAGGCTGACTCGATACACGCCGAAGGCGGGATAGATGTGCGGGATGATGTGCTGAGGGAAATAGATTAACCAGGCCTTCGCGATGCTTCTTACTAATTTGGCGTTCAGGTGTCGCGCGTAGTTCTTCGATCCGGAGAGGTCGGGGAGAATCCCGAGATTGGCGGCCTTCTGCCACTGCGACCGATCGCCCGGGTGCTGCTCCAGGCTCTTGAGGACCGACATGTACTTTGAGTGCGTGGACGTCGAGTCCGTAACTTTCCGGCTGCCCTGTCCAAATGTCCAGATCCGCTTCGTGATCGGCCGCTGCACCGGCGACGTACCCGTGGGGATCAGCAGGTCGACCTGCTGCGCGACCGGTGTGCCGGGTGTTTGAATAAACCGTGCGGTAGGGTCGGCCGGCCACACCTCGACTGTGTCGACTGCCTGTCCGACCGTTTCTCCTCTTGGACCAGTCACCTGCACGGTCGCTTTGACCGTCCCGGCTTTCGTGTAGGTGTGATCCGCCGTGACGGCAAACACAAAGCCTTTTGGCGCCCCATGTCCTTTGCTCTTCGAGGTACCTTTCACCTCGGTCACGACCGCCTGCGAGCTAGAGCCGTCTCCCCAGGCAACTTTCGCGGTGAAGTCCGACGCCGAGACCCGCTTAGTAGACGATAGAGCGATCGCGGCGAAATGCGCGAGCGTCTTGGTGAACGGCTCATCCGTCGCCGCCTGAAGAAGCCCGCCAAACAGGCCATGCCCGCCAAGCACCGGCACCTCAACCCCAATAAGCGGGCTCGTGATCGTGGGTAGTTTCGAGGTCGAGGAGACCGGTTTTGTGCTCGAAGAAGTCCCTGAAGCGGTCCCCGCCCAACCAGTCAGCGCGACTGCTGCGGTGACCGCCACGCCGACGAGACAACGCGACATCACCCGCAACCGGAGCCGGGTCATCGCCGCGCCCACCAGGTTCTGGCCCGGGAGCTGGTCATCGGAGCTCCGGGCACATCGTGGGCCAGGCGTCGGCGCCTGGGAGTTGGGCTCTCCGCATTGCCCCTCTTTTCATCGTCGCTCCAGCCGTAGCGTACTGGACTTGTCAGCTACGCAGCGGCGTTCTCCCAGGCCAGGGGGAGTTCGCTGATTTCTGCGGCAGAGAGACTCCGGCTCTCCGCCCCGAAATTGGGCTGCGACGATGACGCGACGGAGTGTGGCGAACATGTCGAGGACCAAGGGCTGGACGTTGCCCCGGTTCCAGGGTGCAAGCTCACGAGCCTGAAGTCCAACAACTCGACGCCAGGCTTGACCCGCGACGGCGAGCACGGCCACGCTCCCCAGCGCGTGGCTCTCCTTCCTCTACCGCCTGGCACGTCGTGTGCTCGAGGGTGTCCGGGTACATCAGACCGACACCCTGTCCAAGGACGCAGAGATATTGGTGCTCCGGCACCAGCCAGCAGTGCTGCGCCGCCAGGTCGCCCGTCCCCGCGTCGCCGGGACGAATCGCGCGCTCGTCGCGCTGCTCGCTGGTCTCGATCACTCGATCTTTCCCAGCCGATCCCACGGCCCGTGACGCCGATCAGCGACGGCGCGACCAGGCGCCGTGACATCCTCGGCGGCATCATCCACGAGTACGACGTCGCTTCCTGAGGATCTCTTCCGCCAGCGGGCAAGGATCAGCTGTCCCCTCTCTGCGGCACACCCCCAAGCGGCCGGCACGTCGCGCCCTCGGTGCCCGCGTTCGTCGTGTTACAGCAGCCCTGTGCCCCAGAATCTCCGGGCTTCGAGTATCTGGACCCTTCAGGCTGAGAAGCTGGCAGCCGGCGAGGCTTATGAGGACGCCGGTTGGCTCGTGACCGACGCGCTGGGCCAGCCACTCCACCCGGACACGCTGTCGGACTGGTGCGACTACGCCGCTGAGCTACTCCGACGTGGTGATCGCGAAACGTGAGGAATAGCTGGACGCTCTGAGCTATTCGACACGACTCGAACATCGCCGGTTACCAGTACCGACGGCGTGCCGGTGAAGGTGGTCTCGGAGATCCTGGGCCACTCGTCGCCAACGATCACGCTGTCGATCTACGCCCACGTCACGCCCCGGATGGCCGAGGAGGCCGGGGCGAACCTGAGCGCGAGCCTGCTCGGGTGAGCAGCGGGCTACTTGGAGACTGGCAACTGCGGAACTTGAGATTGAGCGTCCTTGGACTCTCGCTCCTTGCGCTGCTCACGTCTCCCGTACACGAAGACCGAGGATGTCCCGT
>JAJZNG010000090.1 GCA_021847945.1 Actinomycetes bacterium
CGTGAGTCAAAGTGGCGCTTCGGAAATAAGCGGGGTGTGAGTTTGGGCTGAGGGGGATCCACCAGTCGCGGGGCAGGGACTTCCAGAATCGGGGTGTCTAATCCGTCGATCCTGGAGAGTCCCTGTTGGAATCTGACCCTAGTCGCATGTGCGAGCTGTTGGTGGGTTTGCCCGAGGTGAAGGTCCTGGGCGTTGAGGATGTGGCGGGCGAGACGCTGGTGGTGCATGTCGAACAGGCCGGGGACCGTCCGTGGTGTCACCGCTGCGGCGGCCGTTCCCGGGTCAAGGACCGCGCTCAGGTAGTCTTGGCTGATCTGGCGTGTTTCGGTCGTCGGGCCCGGCTGGTGTGGCACAAGTTCCGGTTGTGCTGCGGTGACGGGGATTGTGAGATGGGCTCGTGGACGTGGGAGGATCCTCGCATCGCGCATTCCCGCCAAGCGATGACGGACCGTGCCGGACGGTGGGCGACCGTGCAGGTCGGCATGTTGGGTCGTAGCGTGGCTGAGGTGGCACGGGAACTGGGCTGCGACTGGCACACGGTCAATGACACGGTGGTCTCGTATGGGACCGCTCTGGTGGACGACCCCGCCCGCATCGCCGTGACGACAGCTTTGGGGTTGGACGAGACCCTGTTCGTCCGGCGGGGGGAATGGCATCGCCAAGAGTTCGTTACGTCGATAGTCGATGTCAGCCCCGGCCGGACAGCGCAACTACTCGACGTGGTCGAAGGCCGCAAAGCCGTTCCTGCCACAGCGTGGATCAACGCCCGTCCCAGCGCCTGGCGGGAGGGGATCGCCTGGGGATGCCTGGACCTGTCAGGCCCTTACCGCAAAGTTTTCGACGACGCCCTCCCCAACACAGCCCAAGTAGCCGACCCTTTCCACGTCGTCAAGGTCGCGAACGGCAAACTCGACGAGTGCCGCCGGAGAGTCCAAAACGACACCCTAGGACACAGGGGCCGCAAAACCGACCCGCTGTTTAGGGCGCGAAGGCTGTTGACCAAGGCGCATGAACGCCTCGACGACAAGGGCAACTCCAAGCTGGCCGGCCTGCTCGCGGCCGGTGATCCCAAAGGAGAAGTCCGCACCGCGTGGCACGCCAAAGAAGTAGTCCGGTCCATATACGACATCAGCGACGCAGCCCTCGCCGAGACCTTCGTGTGCGAACTGGCCACCGACCTCCAAGACCAAGACCACCCCGTCGAAGTCCAATCCCTAGGACGCACCCTCGCCCGTTGGTTTGAAGAAATCACCAACTGGCACAAAGCGTCCGTCTCCAACGGACCCACAGAATCGGTCAACAACCTCATAAAACGAATCAAACGAATCGGCTTCGGCTTCCGCACCTTCAACCACTACCGGATACGAGTACTCCTATACGCCGGCAAACCCAACTGGAACCTACTCCCCACCATAACACCCCGCTAATTTCCGATGAACCCCTTTACGAGCACCTGGGGATGCAGTGGTACCCGTCGTTCACGGTGGTTTCGGCGGCTCATGGTGGCGCAGCGCTCCCGTCTCAACCCGGCGGTGACCTACCCTCTGGACCTACCGTCCGGCTTCAGTCAGCTAACCAAATATTCGTCAAAAGTGCTATTCCTTTTCTTCTTGCGTGCGGTCGTGGAGCACCCGCACTTTCGACCCCGGCTCGCTTAGCTACCCATGGCAGTCGCCACCAAGGTGGTCCGATATCTACGAGAAAAGAGCGTTGCGATGACACGACCATCCAAGAACGAAGCCGAACTGGGCGCCTGGAACACGCAGGTGGCACCCGACGAGTGGGTTCGCGACCAGCAGTGGTCGCACCCCGACCCAGCTTTCGCCGAGGAGCTCGCCAAAACCCGCCGCCGGAGCGAAGCGGCCAACTCCATCATCACGAGCCTGGCAGAGCTTCGCCGAGCCGTAGGCCTGAGCCAGACCGAGCTGGCCGAACGGTGGGGTCACACCCAATCGTTCGTATCACGCGTCGAGCGCGACGTCACGAACGTTGAGATGGCGACACTCGTCGGCTACGTCAAAGCACTCGGCGGCCGCCTCACCATCACAGTCGAAGCAGGCGACCGTATCTTATACGAAGACCTCCTCGTCGGCCCGTGAACCCGCCCAGAGTACGCCGTTGGCCTCAGCCACCAACGCATCCTGGATCGCTTCGACATGGTACGCGTCGCGTGCACGAGCGGCCTTGCAATCAGCCACGTTTCCTACCGAACGCAAGGCCAAACAAAGGCTGCGCAACGAGCTCGCTGAATCCCCCTATCCCGCCAGGGGTCATCCGCCACGCCCACCCTGGCAGAGCGGTCAACCACCTGGCCCACCTGCGTCCGTCCACCCACGCAAGAGCGGCGTCGGCTGTACGCAGCAAGCTCGCGCCGGCCTTCGACAACGGGTCCATCGACGCGATCGACGGTTCTCCCGGATCGGGACGTTCCATCAGCAGCGGGTAACGTAGCCCGCCAGCCGACGATCAGGCGACATCGGCCAGCTCGGGGTTTTGGGACTGGTAGTGGGGGGCACTTCAGAGGCGGTTCGTACAGTCAGGCGGTAGCCAGATGTACCCCGGCTTTCGTGGACGTGGCCGTGAGCGATCTGAGAACGCACTTGAGTGAATGGGTGGACCGTACAAGACAAGGGGAGGAAGTCGTCGTCACCGACCGAGGCGTTCCGGTCGCTCGGCTGCTGGGCATCACCGCATCGGCGACCCTGGAGCGTTCGACTGCGCAAGGAGTGATCTCTCGTCTCGAGGGCGCTCACAGAACGACTGCTACCGGCCGGTCACGGCCTCGTCCTCGTCACCCGGTCTCGAACCTCGTTAGCGACCAGCGGCGCTGAAGCCGTGCCGCTCGCCTACTTCGACTCGAGCGCGTTTGTGAAGCTGGTCGTTGAGGAGGCCAGCAGCGACCTCGTTGCTAATCTGTGGGACGGTTGCCACGCCGCCCTGTCCAGCCGTTTGGCATATCCGGAGGTACGCGCGGCACTTGCCGCTGCCGATCGCAATCATGATCTCGACGACCACGACCTGACACCCCCAACACCGAGCCAGTGACCGTCCCCGGCGTCCCCCGAGAACGCCGTATGGCGACCTCAAGCCGGAGATCTGGGTCGCTTGCCGCGCCGGGTAAGGGGCACGCCGAGACGCCAAGTTGGGACCGTGCTGTCAAGCATGAACAACTCTCTGGGCGCCAAGGGCCTCTGGTTCGATTCCATCCGCGGCGGATTCTTGCCCTGGCTCGTCCTGCTCGCCAAGATAGATATCCCATTAACAACGCTGTCCAGTTAGCTCGACTATTATCGAGCTAACTGGACTATAATCGGAGAAACCGGTCCGTTGGGATTAGCCACGATCGAGAAGGGAGATGAACCAGTGGATGCGCAACACCCTCTGGCAGTTGTCACCCCGACACTCGACGGTGACGTGCTTGGCGTTCTCGCCTTGGCCGATGAGGCCTTCACTACCGGCCAGCTCCACCGAACCCTGGCCCGGTTCTCCGAGGACGGGATCCGCAAGGCCCTGGCCAGGCTTCGCAAGCAAGGCATCGTCGTGTCCGAACCGGCCGGCAAGGCCTACCTGTACCGCTTCAACCGGGACCATCGCCGCCGAACCGATACGGGCCCTAGCCAGGCTCCGCGAGACGTTGCTCGCGCGGATCGAGGAGTGCTTGGAGAGCTGGAAGCGGCCTCCCCTCTATGCTGCGGTGTTCGGATCAATGGCCCGGGCCACAGCTGGCACCACTAGCGACATCGACCTGCTCCTCGTCAAGGACGACGATGTGCCCGACGAACTATGGGACGCCCAACTCGCCAAGCTGGCCGACGACATCTCGAAATGGACAGGCAACGACGCCCGCCCTGTAACGTGTAGCGCAAGCGACCTTGCCCGCCGACGCGGCGAGCCACTGTTCGCCGAAGTCCTCGCGGACGGTTTGACCGTGTGCGGGCAGCGGTCCTGGCTGCAGCGCCAGATCGGGCAGGCTTGATGTCCGAAAAGCGACGCTTCGGATT
>JAJZNG010000081.1 GCA_021847945.1 Actinomycetes bacterium
AGCTATCGCCATGTCGGCGGCCTGCTCGCGCAGCTCCTGGCGGGCACGGCGACTTTGGGCTTCTATGTCAGCGTAAGCGGAGTTCACTATGCGCTGGTATTCGGATTCGGCCTGCTCCCGGCGATCAGCGCGGGCTTGCTCAGCCTGGCGATTGGCTTCCTCCACTACCGACCGGGCCTGCTGGCGCGCTTCTGCAACTATGCGCTTGTACTCTTCCTCGGCGTCGGCGGCTCGCTGTTTGGCTTCATCAGCGTCGGCGAGAGCCTGGCGGATGGTCGCCTGGCGCTCGTCGATGATCTTGGAGATCGGCGGTAGCACGTAGCGCCTCAAGATCAGCAACACGATCAGGAAAGCTGCCAGCTCGACGATGAAGGTCCCATTCGGGACCAGGAAGTTCGACGATGCGACTTCCATGGGTCTCCTACTTGCCGGTGGCGAGGACGAACACGAAGAGCGCCGCGAACGCCAGGTTGATGAAGTACATGGCCTCCACCAGACCGACGATCAGGAACATCGTGGTGTATAGCCGACCTTGGACTTCCGGCTGGCGGGCGATGCCGGCGATCGTCTGGCTACCGGCCAGGCCGTCACCGATAGCGGCGCCGATAGCGCCGCCGCCTAGCGCCAGGCCGCCTCCGGCGAACGCACCGGCGAGTTCTATGGCCTTCTGGGTGGTTGCTACTGCCATGTTCCTACCTATCTCCTGTCTTGTTGGTCTGAGAGCTCATTTAGTGTTCGTCCTCGATCGCAAACTGGTAGTAGAGGATCGTGAGGAGGGCAAAGATGAAGGCTTGGATTACCCCGATGAACATGTCGAAGAGCTTCCACAGGGGCGTGAAGATCAAGCTGGCCGGGGCGAACTGAAGTGGGAAGCTGATCAACAGAGCGATCATGATCCCGCCTGAGAAAAGGTTCCCAAAAAGCCGAAGGGCCAGGGTTAGAGGCTTGGCGAGCTCTTCGAGGATGTGAAGTGGCGTCATGACCCGGGGTTTGCGGGTCAGGTGCTTTAGGTATCCGCCTATCCCCCGGGCCCGGATACCGGCAGCGTTGGTAAGCACGAACACCAGCGCCCCAAGGGCATAGGTCAGGTTCACGTCGGCGGTCGGGGCGGGGCTGTAGTCGGTGTTGTGAAAAAGGCCTGGCAGGATCTCAAGCCAGTTCGCCACCAAGATGAGCATGAAAAGCGAAACCGCCAGTGGCACGACGTGACGGTACTTCGGTCCGAGGCTCTGGCCGACCTGGTCGGTGATCCAGCCGACGACCCCTTCCCAGAACATCTGAAGGCGACCCGGAACACCCGCAGTAGCGTTGCGGGCCAGATAGAGTCCCATGCCGACGACGATGACGCAGGCGGCACCGGTGGTCCAGATGGTGTCCAAGTTGAAGGTGAAGCCCCCTAGCTTCCCCGTTACGTGGTCCCCAACAGGGATGTTGATCGCTACGAGGCGTCCCGCGCTAGACATCTTCGGACTCCGAGGGCGTCGCTGCATGACGTTGGAAGCGAAGCAGTGATATCAAGGCGCTTACCAGCATGGTCGCCTGGAAGATAGCCAATCCGGCTACCACTCCCCAGCCGACGGGGCGGTCCACGATGAGCAGACCGAACGCGACGACGGTGCAGACCCCCAGGCGCAGCAGGACGCTACCTGCGAACGGCTTGCGGCTAAGGGCACCTTCGGGAGTGGTGAACCTCATGGCGGAGGACTGGAACACTCTGTGGTTCGCTATCGCCAGCCCAAGACCGATGGCCATCCCCGGGGCGAAGTACGGGGTCCCGAGAAGGGCCGCTATCCCGGAAACGATCGCTCCTACAGCGATTGCTCCGATGGCGGTGCGTCGAACCACTCGTTCTATTTCGTTCAGCGGGAAGGCAGTCAGCAAAGTTTACGCTCGTCGTCTCGAATTCGGGATTGTAAGTCAGGCAGGTTTGCCGTCTAGAAGAATCTCTTGTACTCGGCCCGTGTCGCTAGTGCTCCGGCGGCTATCCCACAGACAAGGCCGACGAACAAGAAGAGCGGAAGAGTTCCTAGCGCCCCGTCGGCGTACCAACCGCCGATCAACCCCGCCGAAAGGCAGATTGCATTGGTCATACCAATGCTGGCGAAGGACATTATGCCCGGTCGCTGCTTGTCCATGAACCTCTGAGAAATCGGGTATCGCTGGTCGAATTGACCTTTCGGCGTTGGGCTTGACGTGTCGACGAACCGGCACGTGCCCAATCATCGCACGCGCGACGCACCGAGGGCAACTCGGGAGTTCCCGAATTTCCAGGACGCCTCGCCTAGCGGGTCCAAGGGACTCCAGCAGCTGTCTGGACTATACACTCCCAAGCCAGCGGTCCCGCGCGCAGCGACCGGGGCTCGTCGCCCAACACCTCCACCACGCTAGAAGGTTGCCCATCGCAGAACCCAGCGTCGAGGACCACGTCGACGCCTGCCAGTTCGCGGGCAAGATCCGTGGCGTCCTGGAAGGGAGCGCTGCCGTGAGTGTTCGCGCTGGTCGTGGCGTAGGGACCGTATGCAGCGCATATCGCCAGGGGCACCGGGTGCGCCGGGCAGCGCAGGCCGATCGTGTCGATATTGTCCCCGAGGTCAGCCCGTAACCCATGGCGGCGTCGCACCACGACCGTCAGCGGACCCGGCCAGAAGGCTTCCATGAGACGCATAGCCGAGCTCGGCATGTCCTCGACGAGCTTCTCTGCCTGGTCGATGCCGGCGACGAATACTGGGAGCTCCACGTTTCTAGGGCGCGCCTTCACCGCGAAAAGTCGTCCTGCCGCCCCGGGCTTCCAGGGGTCTACGGCCAATCCGTACACGGTCTCCGTGGGAATGCCTATCACTGCGCCCCGCCCGAGCGCCTCGGTCGCCGCTGCCACGGCGCCGGCAGGCGGCGGGTCGCCATGAGCTCCGATGATCAGACAGCCCTGCCCTGTTACTTCTCGTTCGACCATTAGGTCCATCCTCCGTCGTGTTGCGCCACGCTGTCAACGGGCTCTGGCTACCACCGTCCTCGGCCGCCCGGCGAGGTCCGGGTGGACTTCGATTTGGACAAGCCCTACTTGCGACGCTGTCTCCGCCACCTCTTCAGCCTGATGGGGTGCGATCTCCAACACAACAATCCCGCCTGAGTGCAGCCACCGTGGAGCGTCGCCGAGGATGGCCTGGTGAGCTTCGGTCCCCGTCGGTCCGGCTTCGAGGGCCTCTCGTGGCTCCCAGTCTTTCACGACCGGGTCGACACCGGCCATCTCAGCGCTCGAAATGTACGGCGGGTTGGACACCGCCAGGCTTATCTTTCCTTCGAGTTGACTGGGGAGTCCCTGCCACCAGTCCCCTTGACGTAGTTCCACCCTCGACGACAACAGCTCGCCCAGACGCTCGACGTTCGCCGCAACGACCTCTAGAGCGTCGGCGCTGCGGTCCACCGCCCAGACCTCGACGTCTACCACCGGGATCGACGAGCCAGGCGGGCCGCCGGCGGGGCCGGGTGAGCGGCCCGGTGCGCACGGCCATTCTGCCGCTATCGACAGGGCTATCGCCCCCGAGCCCGCCCCCAAGTCCACCACTTTGAGCGCTGACAGCGACCCTGAGGCCTGTGTGGTCATCTCCGCCAAACGGCGGAGATGACCGAGCGCTACCTCCACTACCTGCTCGGTCTCCGGTCGCGGGATCAGCACCCGGCGATCCACGACGAGGTCAAGCGAGCGGAACTGCCAGGATCCGATCACATACTGGAGGGGCTCGCCGGCCCGCCGTCTGCGGATCAGCTCGTGGACTAACGTCCGGTGGGCGTCCGTAGGCGCTCCGGCTAGAGGTGCCCGAGCGCCGGCGACGGACTCGATGAGCCATCGGGCCTCCCGACTATCCGACAACTCCGCCTCGGCGATACCTTGCAACTCCCGCCAGCTCGGCGCCGGCAGTGGCTGGGTCGCGGTGGCAGAGCGATTCGCGTTCACTGCTCCGTCTGGCCGGCCAGCTGGCGTGCCCGC
>JAJZNG010000185.1:0-14478 GCA_021847945.1 Actinomycetes bacterium
ATACCTTGGGGCGTACCGAAATCACGGAGCGTTCCACGAGGACTGCATCAACCGGATCGCCGACGACTTGTTCGAGGTGTGCGCTCCGGCGTGGCTGCGTGTCTTCGGGGATTTCGTTCCCCGGGGTGGGATCTCCATAAGACCGATCGCCATAAGAGTCGCTCCCGGTCTTGACGACGCCGAAGTCGCCCGCTGCGAGAGCCTAGTCGCAGCTCACGACGCTGTCAGCGCCGTGTGGGTTGCCCGGCGTTGAAGTGCTGGGACGACCCGGCTGCTGTCACGTCCAGTCTCGCCGGCGCAGCTCGTAGACGCCTACGGCAACTGCCGTAGCCACGTTGAGAGAGCCGACCCTTCCAGTAAGAGGCAGGTAGGCGACGGAGTCGCAAGCCTCGAGAGTCGAGGCTGGAATTCCATGGTCTTCGTTGCCTACCACCAGGCAGACGTCCCCGCTGCGGACACTCTCGTGCAGCGGCTCCGCTCCCTCGGCGAGCTCCAGGCCGACGACGCTGTAGCCGTCCTCGCGGGCGGCTACGACCGCGTCAGCCCCCCGTTCGGCAACAGACCACGTCAGGTACCTCTGAGTGCCGAGCGCGACCTTGGCCGCCTTGGCGGACGTGGGCTCCGGTGTCTGACCGCAAAGGTAGAGGTGCTCTACCCGCCACGCCGCTGCGGTCCTGGTTATCGCTCCCACGTTGAACGGGGACTGGACTCCGTCGAGGATGAGCGATATGCGCGAAGCGGGACGCCGGTTCCATTCCCGGTGAAGTCGCTTGATCTCTGTGGGACGAAGCTGTTTCACGACGCGCCAACCGCCGCGGGGTTGCCGCCGTTACGCACGGCTAGGAGCCTGTAGCCACGCTTGGACGCGTACCTGTCGACCCTGAACCCCTGGAGCTCCAGCCATCCGGCTAGAGAGTCCGCCCCTAGGTTGCGCGCCACGACGAGACGTGCCGTCCCTGTGTCGGCCAAGCGGTCCAGCCAGGTGCGCAGAAGTTCCTGAAGCGCCGGCTTGCCGATACGGATAGGTGGGTTCGACCAGATGCCCTCGAAGAACACGGCTTGAGGTACCTCCTCGGGTGTTGAGGTGACGACGTTGGTGAGGCCGAGTCTCAGAGCGTTGCGTCCGGTAAGCTCCAGCGCCCGCCGGTTGACGTCGAGCGCCCAAACCGTGGCACGAGGGTTACGGTGCGCAACTGTGCAGGCGACAGGCCCGTACCCGCAACCCAAGTCGAGAAGGTTCCCTTCGAGGTCGTGCTCCGAGGTCGCTGACGCCCCTGCTTCCAAAAGTGCTGCCGTTCCCGGATCGAGACGTGTGGCGGAAAAGACCCCGCGGTCAGACACGAGGTCTGCGGCGAGATCGGCCAGCCTCAGTCGTATCGTGCCCGGGCGCGACGCCACGTCGGGAACCTCGTCGAAGTAGTGGGGCATTAGGCAAGGTTCGCAGAAAAGCGCTGCCCGCGCCGCTCCGGCCAATTCGGGCCGGCTGGCGCTACCATGTAATGGTGTCGACGTATACGATCCGGCTCTTTGGTGACCCGGTCCTCACCCAGCCGGCCAAGGAAGTAACTGACGTGGACGGCCGGCTCGCTAGCCTCGCCGAGTCGATGTTGGAGACGATGCATGCCGCCAACGGTCTGGGCCTTGCCGCCCCTCAGGTGGGCGTCCAAAAGCGGATGTTCGTCTACCAACTCGGCGACGCGGCGCCGGTCACGATCATCAATCCGGCGATCGCCGATCACAGCGGCGAGTGGGAGTACGACGAGGGGTGCTTGTCGATCCCTGGATTGTTCTTCCCGATCGTGAGACCCAAGGAGATCCACCTGACGGGTTACGACCTCGACGGTAGGGAGATCTCTATCGAAGCCGACGAGATCGAGGCGCGCTGCCTCCAGCACGAGATGGACCATCTCGACGGTCGGCTCCTGCTGAGCCTTCTCGACAAGGACCAAAAGAAGCAGGCTATGAAGGAGTTGCGCCGTCGCGGCCAACTCGACGAGGCCTGAGCGCTGAGGGTCGCCTTTCTGGGCTCGCCCGAACCCGCTGCGATCGTTCTCTCCGAGGTCCTACGGGCCGGGCACGACGTGGCCGTGGTAGTCACGCGGCCCGACAAGCGCCGGTCGCGTAGTGCAGCGCCGTCTCCGACTCCTGTGAAAGCCCTGGCGGAACGGTTCGCGATACCCGTCGAGTACACACCTAGGGGCTGTCTTGGCTACGGAGCAGAGATCGGGATCGTCGTCGCCTACGGCAGGATCATCCCCGCGGATGTGCTCGCCGGGCTCGACATGGTCAACGTCCACTTCTCGCTGCTGCCACGCTGGCGGGGCGCTGCTCCGGTGGAGCGAGCACTGCTCAGCGGTGACGAAACGACAGGTGTATGTCTGATGAAGGTGGAAGAGGGTCTCGACACTGGCCCGGTGTACCGGCGAGCCGAGTTGGCGATCCGGCCTTCAGATACGGCCGCAGGGCTCACCGACCGCCTCGCAACGCTTGGGGCCGCCCTGCTGGTAGAGGCTCTCGCTGACGGGCTGGGCGACCCCGAGCCCCAAGTCGGCGAGCCTACCTACGCAGCGAAGCTGACCAGTGCCGACCTTGAGCTGGACTGGAACAGACCCGCTGCAGAGCTTGAGCGGGTCGTGCGAGCAGGTCGAGCGTGGACGACCTGGCGCGACGAGAGGCTGCTGGTGCTCAAGGCAGAAGCCACGCAGGATCAAGGCCCTCCCGGCCGCCTCGACGGTGACATCGTCTTTACCGCTACGGGAGCTTTACGTCTAGTCGAGGTCCAACCTCAGGCTAAACGCCCGATGGACGCGGTCTCATGGTTGCGTGGGGCCCGCCCGGCCCCGGGGGAGCGCCTCGGATCCGCGCAGCCGCCGGGTTCTCGCGACGTCGTCGAGACCTACGGCCTGCCGAGTTGAGCCGGCGCCGACAGGCGGCTACGGCCCGGTTGGTCGCGTTGGAGGCGATGGTGGCGGTCGAGTCTGGTGAGCGTGCCAATATCGCCGTCCCCGAGCGTTTGGGGCGTTCCGACCTCGACGAACGAGACCGGCATCTCGTAACAGAACTGGTCTACGGGGCGTGCCGTATGCGACGAGCGGCAGCCTGGCTGATCGAGCGTCGCCTGGCGCCACCCCGGAGTGCGGAGGGGTCGAAAAGGCGTGCGCAGCCCCAGGGCGAAGCCGGGCCGAAGAGACCTCCGGCTCCGAGCGGTTCAGCCGGACTCGGGGGCCGTCTGGACGCGTTGGACCCCGACGTACGGGCCTCGCTGTTGCTGGGGGTCTACCAGCTGATGTGGACTCGGATTCCTCCTCACGCCGCTGTCGCTGCGACGGTGGAGGAGGTTCGAGGTCCCGGGCGCTCCCTCGTGAACGCGGTCCTTCGAAAGGTGTCAGCGGATGTGGCAGAGCGACCTGTTGACTGGCCCGACACAGCTACGCGGCTCAGCTACCCGGACTGGGTAGTCGAGCTTCTCAGTACAGACCTCGGTGAAGACGAAGCCCTCGAGGCGCTCGAAGCTATGAACCGCCCAGGTCGGGCTACGCGACGTGCTGACGGCTACATCCAAGACAACGCCAGCCAGCTGGTAGCGGCCTACGTGGCGTCGCAAGCCGGCGACGGTCCTCTGCTCGACGTGTGCTCGGCTCCTGGAGGCAAAGCGACCGCTATCGCCAGGTCGACGGCTGTCGCAAGGGACGAAGCCTGCGCGGGTCCCACCCTACCGGGCCCTTCCTTGGTGGTGGCGGCTGACATATCCGAGTCTCGCGTTAGGACAGTCGCTTCGAATGTCACTGCCTTGGGCTGTGGATCGGTCGTCCCGGTGGTGGCCGACGGGGAGCATCCACCGTGGCGCCGGGAAGCCTTCTCCACCGTGCTCCTCGACGCCCCTTGCTCCGGGCTCGGCGTGCTGCGCCGTCGCCCGGATGCCCGCTGGAGAAGGTCGCGGGCAGACGTGCAACGCCTTGCGGCGCTGCAACGCCGTCTTGCCGAGGCTGCTTGGGATTTTCTGGCTCCTGGAGGGACCTTCGTCTACAGCGTATGCACGGTCACTGACGCCGAGACCGTTGACTTCGACGTGTGGATACGCGGCGCTGCCGACTGGCTCGTAGCAGTGGATCCTCCCGGGCCGCCATGGCGTCCACACGGTCGGGGAGCCTTGCTGCTGCCCCAGGACTGCGACAGCGACGGCATGTTCGTGCTCGGCCTACGTTCTAAGGCATCGTCGGCTAGGTTGGCAGCGTGGGAGCACAACGCAGACAGGTGAAGGTGGCGCCGTCGATACTGTCCGCGGATTTCGCCCACCTCGGCGCTGCGATAGACGGCGTCCGGGGGGAGGCCGACTGGTTGCACGTCGACGTCATGGATGGCCATTTCGTTCCAAATTTGACTATAGGACCGCCGGTCGTGGCTGCCATACGAAAGCACTGCGACGCATACCTCGACTGTCACCTGATGATGACCAACCCTGGGCAATACCTTGAGGCCTTCGCATCAGCAGGAGCCAACAGCGTAAGCGTCCACGTCGAAGTGGGTGGCACAGCAGATCTGATCGACAAGTGCCGTAGCTTGGGTTTAGGCGTCGGGCTGGCGGTCAACCCCGAGACCCCTATCGAAGCGTGCGAGGAGTTCCTCGGTCGCATCGATGTGCTTTTGGTCATGTCCGTCCATCCAGGCTTCGGCGGGCAGAAGTTCATGCCCGTTGCTGTCGACAAGATCGCGTGGGCGGCTGGCTACGCGGAGCGGAACTCCCTCGATTTGTCGATCGAAGTAGACGGAGGAATCGACGTGGAACAGGCCGCCTTGACGTCTGCTGCTGGGGCGAACATTTTCGTCGCCGGCAGCGCTATTTTCGGGCGTCCCGACCCTGTGGCTGCTGCTGGCGCGATCCGAAAGTCGGCTGAGCTTGCTGGCGCTGGCAGGGAACGTCGCTGAGATGGACGGTCATGCGGCGGAGACGGCTTCGCTGCCAAGCGGCGGCTACCTGGCCAAGGTGATCACCGTCTCCGACGGAGTCGTCCGGGGGACCAGGGAGGACCGTTCCGGCGCAGCGCTCGCAGAGGTTCTCGAAGCTGGCGGATTCAGCGTGGTCGAACGGTCCGTCGTCGCCGACGGTGTCGCTTCGGTAGCAGGGGAGCTCGCCCGGGCCAGCGCAAGCTTTCACGGGCTGGTTGTCACTACAGGGGGAACGGGGTTCGCCCCACGGGACCAGACGCCAGAAGGCACCCGGGAGATCATCGAACGCGACGCACCGGGACTCGCAGAGGCTATGAGGTTGGTGAGTCCGCTGGGAAGGTTGTCGCGGGGCGTGGCGGGGATCCGCGGCAAGGCTGTGATAATCAACACCCCCGGCTCGCCGAAAGGGGCGGCGGAGTGCCTGGGCGCGGTCATCGACGTCCTTCCACACGCCTTGGACCTGCTCGGGGAGCGCCCAGCGAAGCACCCATGACCGGCCGGTCGACCTCGCAGGGCGCCAGTGCCTCCGGGCGCGACGACGCGTGGATGCTGCGAGCCGTCGAGGTCGGCGAAGGCGTGAGAGGTTTCACGTCGCCGAACCCGTGGGTAGGTGCCGTGGTAGTCGGAGCCGACGGTACGCAGATCTCTACCGGAGCGACGTCGCCGCCGGGTGGGCCCCACGCAGAACTTCTCGCGTTGAGAGCTGCCGGGTCTGCCGCTTCGGGAGCGACCCTGTACGTAACGCTTGAGCCCTGCTCCCACCACGGTCGGACGCCGCCGTGCGTTGACGCCATCGTCGACGCAGGAGTTTCCAAGGTTGTTGTAGGAGTAGTAGATCCCGACCACCACGTATCGGGGAGTGGTGTCGCGAAGCTCAGGGACGCCGGGGTGGACGTCCTAGTCGGCGTCGCCTCCCAGACGGTGGAAGCTTCGCTGGCGGCCTATCTCAAGCACCGCCGAACTGGCCGGCCCTTGGTTGTAGTGAAGCTGGCAGCCACGCTGGACGGCCGCATCGCGGCTCCTGACGGTACCTCGAAGTGGATCACAGGCCCCGAGGCGCGTGCCGACGCCCACCGTCTGAGAGCTATCAGCGACGCCGTGGCCGTCGGAGCGGGGACGGTGCGCGCCGACGACCCGGCTCTCACGGTGCGCGACGCCGCCGGCCGCGACCCGCTGCGAGTGGTGCTCGGCGCTGCCGGCTCCGTCGACCCAGGGGCGAAAGTGCACCCCGCCTTGTTCCATGACGGTGACCTAGGGGAGCTTCTAGACCTCCTCGGCGGGCGGGGAGTCCTGCAGCTTCTCGTCGAGGGCGGCGCACGCGTCGCAGGCGAGTTTCACCGCCTGCGCCTAGTGGACCAGTACAGCGTGTACTTCGCTCCCGCTCTCATGGGGGGCGACGACGGTCTCGCAATGTTCGCAGGTCCTGGAGCCCCCACGATGAGCGCTGTCACCCGAGGTCGGATCACTTCGGTTCGCCCCCTCGGAGCCGACCTGCGAGTCGATCTGGTAACCGGAGGCAGCGATAGCCTACGGTGAGGGCCGTGTTCACCGGGATAGTAGAAGATGTCGGGACAGTTGAGGCTATCTCGCCGCTCGGCCCATCCGAAGGGGGCCGCTGTATTCGCGTCCGCTCCGAGCGTCTGGCCGCCCGGTTAGAGGTGGGCGGCTCTGTCGCGGTGAACGGGTGCTGTCTGACGGCTACCGAAGTCGGCGCCGGACACTGGTCGGCGGACGCTGTCCCCGAGACCCTCGCCCGGACGAACCTAGGTGCGCTCAGCGTCGGGGACCTTGTGAACTTGGAGTTGCCGCTCCGCGCACAAGATGTACTCGGCGGCCACCTGGTTCAAGGTCACGTCGACGCTACAGGTGCCGTCCTTCGCGTCGCGCCGGACCTCAAAGTTTCTCTACCCTCGGGTCTCGACAGGTACATAGTCGAGAAGGGGTCTATCACCGTCGACGGGGTAAGTCTCACCGTGGTTGAGGCAGGCGATGATTTCTTCGCAGTCGCCGTCATTCCCCATACGATGGAGGCCACCATCCTCGGCCGCCGCAAGGTCGGCGACGCCGTGAACCTGGAGGTAGACGTCATCGCCAAATACGTGGAGCGACTTCTCGGGGCAGGGACTTCGACACCGTACGCGCCCGCTCACAACGCGGGCGGGCAGCGTTCCGACCGTGATGGGGGAGCCGCCGAATGACCTTCTCCAGCGTTGACGAGGCGGTCGCAGCCATAGCTGCGGGACGGATGGTCGTTGTAGTCGACGACGAGGACCGCGAGAACGAAGGCGACCTGATCGTCGCCGCCGAGCACGCCAGCCCCGAGACGATGGCGTTCTTCGTCCGTCACACCTCAGGACTGATCTGCGCTGCGATAACGAACCAGCGAGCGGACGAGCTAGAGCTGCCTCTGATGGTCGCACGCAACACCGAAAGCCAGCGGACAGCTTTCACTGTGACGGTCGATCTGCGGTCCGGCACCACGACGGGCATTTCCGCCCAGGATCGGTCCGCCACGGCGGTGGCCCTAGCTGATAGGAGAACGTCCCCGGACGACCTGCTCAGGCCCGGCCACCTGCACGTCCTTAGGGCCCGGGACGGAGGCGTGCTCAAAAGGGCCGGCCACACCGAAGCGGCAGTAGACCTCGCCAAGATGGCCGGGATGGCGCCCGCCGGTGTCCTGTGCGAGATCGTCACTGAGGACGGCATGGGGATGGCGAGGCGCGCCGAGTTGGAGACCTTCGCCACTCGTCACGGGCTTCCGATCGTCACCATCGCAGACCTCATTCGTTACCGGCGTCGCACGGAACGACTGGTGACACGAAGCGCCGACGCTCGTCTCCCGACGACGTTCGGTGAGTTCCGCTGCGTCGCCTACACCAGCGTTCTAGACGGCGAGACGCATCTGGCTTTCGTCATGGGCGACCCGGCCCACGCCGAGAACGTCCTGGTCAGGGTGCACAGCGAGTGCCTCACCGGGGACGTGTTCGCCTCCATGCGCTGCGACTGCGGAGCGCAACTTCACGGTGCGATGCAACGCATCGCCGAGGAGGGCCTCGGCGTCGTCGTTTACCTGAGAGGCCACGAGGGCAGAGGTATCGGGATCTCTCATAAGCTGCGTGCCTACGAGCTCCAAGACGGCGGTTTGGACACCGTCGACGCGAACGTCGAGCTCGGCCTGCCCGTGGACAGCAGGGAGTACGGGATAGGAGCTCAGATCCTCGTCGACCTGGGTGTCACGACCATGCGCCTGATGACCAACAACCCCGCGAAACGCGGTGGACTTGAGGGTTACGGACTGCAGATAGTCGAGCGGGTGCCGATCCACACCGAGCCAAACGAAGAGAACATCCGCTACCTCCGCACCAAGCGGGATCGGCTCGGTCACCTATTCGAAGAGGGAGCAGGTCTGTGAAGACGTTAGAGGGCGCTCTGGCAGGCAGTGGCAAGCGGTTCGCGGTAGCAGCATCGCGATTCAACGACACGATCACCACCCGTCTCGTCGACGGGGCGTTGGACTGTCTCCGCCGGCACGGTGTCGCCGAAGCCGACATCAGCCTCGCTTGGGTCCCCGGGGCTTTCGAGTTGCCGCTGGCAGCGTCACGGCTGGCAGCATCCGGTGCTTTCGACGCAGTGATCACACTGGGAGCGGTGATACGCGGGGCGACCGGGCACTACGACATGGTCGCCGGGCAGGCGGCGGCTGGGATCGCACGGGCTGCGCTCGACACCGGCATCCCGGTGATCTTCGGCGTTCTCACCACCGACACGATCGAGCAGGCCGTCGAGCGCTCCGGGACCAAGGCCGGCAACAAGGGCTTCGAGGCTGCTCTCAGCGCTATCGAGATGGTCAACCTCCTAGCGGAGATACCGGTCGGCTCGCGGGAGGGCTAGCAGGTGTTGAAGCTGGTCCTTCCCAAAGGCTCCCTCGAACGCGCGACGCTGGATTTGTTCTCTGACGCCGACCTCTCTGTCAGCCGGCAGTCCGACGTCGACTACAAGGCGACGATCGACGATCCCCGCGTGGACGACGTGCGAATCCTTCGCCCCCAGGAGATCCCTCTTTACGTAAGCGAAGGTCTTTTCGACTTGGGCATCACCGGCCGGGACTGGATCGAGGAGACTGCCAGCGATGTGGTCTCGCTCGGCCAGCTGCGCTACAGCAAGGCCACCACCCGCCCGATCCGGGTGGTCCTAGCCGTCGCTGACGCCTCGCCAGTGAGGCACGTCGCTGACCTACCGCCCGGGACCCGGGTTTCTACAGAGTACCCACAGCTCACCGCCAGATTCCTAGAGGCTCACGGGGTGCGAGCGGAGGTGCGCCTCTCCCACGGTGCGACAGAGGCGAAGATCCCAGACGTAGCCGACGCGGTCGTCGAGATCACCGAGACCGGTAGAGCTCTTAGGGCGGCGGGACTTCGTGTCGTCGCGACCGTCTTGGAGTCCTACACCGAGCTGGTGGCCAACCCGGTCTCCTACGCTGACGACGCGAAACGTCACGCCATGGAGCAGATCAAGAGCTTGCTGGACGGCACGCTGATCGCCCGGACACGTGTCCTGGTCAAGCTGAACGTCGACCCGGGATCCCTCGACGCTGTAATCGGTATCCTTCCAGCCATGAAATCTCCGACGGTGTCGAAGCTTTTCGGGGAGGACGCCTTCGCCGTCGAGGCGGTCGTGCCAAAGCACACGATCAACACGTTGATCCCTGAGCTCAAAGACCACGGTGCTACCGACATCATCGAGCTGCCGATCGCGAAGATCGTGCCGTGACGGGCCCATTCCCAGGTGAGCGTCTCGTGGGGACGGTGGTCGACTTCGACGTTGAGGTCGGTATGGGCACAGTAGAGGTCAACGCTGAAACAGCTTTGCGCTACCGGTTCCACTGCACGCAGATAGCAGACGGAACGCGAAGTGTCGACGTAGGCGCCCGAGTCGGTTTTGTCGCCGTGGCGGGCCACGGAGGAGTCTTCGAAGCGGCCGGCATAGCTCCGGCCTAACCGGCGGGCGTCGAGGATCCGGCCTATCCGGCTGTGTTCGGCGGCCCGCCCTGCGCTGCTGACGCCACCTGAACGAACGCAAGACGCAACTGGCTGAGGGCCTCGCGCAACTGGGAGGCTGGCTCCCCCAGACGCTCCCCCAGTCCCTCTACCAGCAAGCCGAAAGCGTCGATGCACAACCTGGCTTGATCAAGTTGGGGAGGGTCGAGCGACAAGTGAAGCCCGGCGAGCTCGAAGATCCCATACGCATGATTCGCTATCACCACGTCGGCCGGTGTCGCTGCGAGGCGGTCCCGAAGGCGGCGAAGCTCCTCCTGGTCGAGCGAAGTGTCGTCGACCTCCTCGAACTCGCGATTTCCCCCAGAGGCAGCGCCGTCGCGCGGGGCGCTTGTGCTGCGGGCTGGGGAGTCCTGTTCGGAGGCGGGAGCTGGTCTGCGGATGGGACGCTCCCCGCTAGGTGTCCAAAGCGTGCTCATTTAAGCTACCCTAATAGGGAAAATGAAAGTCGCAGAAAGCGAAAACCTCCAGGGCGGGAACCCAAGGCTGTGAAGCCCCAGACAGTTCCACGAGGTTTAACGCCGGTTGCTTTGGCTCTGAGACCAACTTTCGCGAGACAAGTCCCATTTTGTGCTCTATGCTTCATCGGCGTCGCAGAGCGTCCAAACCACTCGATACCAGGAGAGATGTCGCATACCCCCTTCGACTGATCAGAACGAGCACCGGACCAACGACCGCATCCGTGCACGTGAGGTTCGCCTTATCGGTCCGGACGGTGCCCAGCTAGGGGTCAAGCCTCTTCCTGAAGCTCTTAGCATTGCACGCAGGTTGGATCTCGACCTCGTCGAGGTCGCGTCGGAGGCGAACCCTCCGGTGTGCCGGATCATGGACTTCAACCGTTTCAAGTACGAGGCGGCGCAGAGAGCCAAGGAATCGAAGCGCAAGTCGACCAGCGCCGGTATCAAAGAGATGAAGTACCGACCCAAGATCGGCGTCGGAGACTTCGACACCAAAACCCGCCAGGTCGCCCGCTTCTTGGGTGAGGGTCACAAGGTGAAGATAACCATCATGTTCCGCGGTCGTGAGATGAGCCATCCCGACCTGGGTAAGAAAATTCTCGACCAAGTCGCCGAGCAGGTCGAAGGCGTCGGCAAAGTGGAGGCTGCTCCAAAGCTCGACGGTCGTAACATGATCATGGTCCTCGCTCCGGAGCGCAGACCACAGACTCGCAAGCCGGTGAGCGCACCCGGGCAGGCTTTGCCAGCAGATTCCGCTTCGCAAGCCCAGACCGGCACCGCCGCAAGCCTCGATTCGCCCCTGGCGGACACGGGGTTGCTCCCTGACGGCGCCCCTGCGGAGCAAGAGCAGGCGGGTGGTGCTAATGGCGCCGAGGTAAGCAACCCAGTCGACGCAGCCCACGGCGGCATGCCCGGCAGGGCCGGCGCAGCCAACACGGCCGCGGGCGCCTCCTGAACAAGGCAGCGGCCCTCGTTGGGGCCGCGAGCGCCCCAAAGTGGTGTAGGCCGGGCGAAAACAGCTAGACTCGTCGATTCGAACTAGGAGTTGTTGCGATCATGCCGAAAATGAAGACCGACAGGGGCGCAGCGAAGCGCTTCAAGGTCACTGGTACCGGGAAGCTGCGTCGTCGGCGCGCTTTTCGTTCACATATCCTCGAGAAGAAGTCTTCGACCCGCACTCGCCGTTTAGGCCGAGAAGCCGACGTGTCCAGCGGTGACGTCAGGGCGGTAAAGCGGCTTCTGGGCCTGTGACAGTCCCCGCCGCCGGGAGGCGGTTCGTGCAGCGGAACGCAAAGTCGGCCTTGTCAGAGTCCCCAACGGTGTCGGGGCCGAGTGAGCCTTATACGTCTATTCTGAGAGGAGCCGGCGATGGCGAGAGTCAAGCGCGCCGTTCATAGCAAGAAGCACCGTCGTGCGGTACTGGAGCAGGCCCAGGGTTACTTCGGCAACAAGAGCCGAAGCTACAAGGCTGCTCACGAGCAGGTCATGCACTCTATGCAGTATGCGTTTCGGGACCGCCGGGCGCGCAAAGGTGACTTCCGCCAACTGTGGATCCTGCGCATCAACGCAGCAGCCCGGATCCACGGCATGAGCTACAGCAGGCTTATTGCAGGCCTGCACGCCTCGCAGGTGGAAGTGGACCGCAAGATCCTCGCGGATCTAGCGGTTCACGACGAGCCCACGTTCGCCAGCCTTGTACAAGTTGCCAAGGACGCCCTGGCGTCAGCTTCGAGCTGACCACACGGCGTAGCTTCGCGGGTCCCGGCCCTGGGGATCCACTCTCGGCGCGTAACCGGCAGGTGCGCTTCTTGGCGGACCTTGTCCGCGACCCGCAAGCTCGGTCGGCGGCGAAGAGGTTCGTGGTGGAAGGCCCCAAGCTGGTCGAGCTGGCCCTTTCGTCGGGCCGGCAGGTCGACTCGTTGTTCTTCGATTCGCTGGAGTCCTACATGCGATTCGAGGATCTCGGGCAGCGGGCGGCGGCTAGAGGAGCTCTTGTCGAAATTCTGGCCCCCACCGTAATGAAGCGTATCTCGGGCACCGTCAGTCCGCAGGGTGTCCTAGCGGTGACCGAAGTGGTTGAGGCATCGCTGGGGGATCTCCCCGTCAGCGGTTTCGTTTTGGTGTGCGTCGACGTTGCCGACCCGGGAAATCTTGGTACCACCATCCGGGGAGCAGCGGCCGCTGGAGTGGACGGCGTCGTGGTATGCGACGGCTGTGTCGACGCCTACAACCCCAAAGCGGTCCGGGCCTCCGCCGGGGCGCTGCTGCACTGCCGGTTGATAACCAAGGTGCCCGCAGGGCTTGCGCTCGCCAAGCTGGCGGACCTGGGATACCGACGATTGGGGGCTGTGGCGCGGGGCGGTGTTGACTACGACGAGGTCGACTTTGCCGGGCCGGTGGCGGTCGTCGCCGGCGGCGAGAGTCGAGGCATCCCGGCGGAGCTTCTTAGCTCCCTGGACGGCGCGGTGACGATCCCGATGGCTCTGGGCGCTGAGTCTTTGAATGTCGCCATGGCGGCGACGGTGCTGTGCTTCGAAGCGGCCCGACGTGGGCGATCCTCTCCGGGGGGCCGGCGGGAGTCCGAGCGACCGGCAGGTAATGTTGAACCTGACCGATCGAAAGCGACCGGTCAGTGTCACCCCCGCCTTGAGCAGGGGAGCGGAGATCTCGACAGGCGGCTGAGGCATTGACGGACATCCAGACCATACGATCGACGCTGGCGAACCTGCGCTCCGACGGCGAGACCCGCCTGGGCGGCGTTGCGGACCTTGAGACACTCGCCGAGGTTGAGCGTTCTATCCTCGGGAAGCGGTCCGCTCTGGCGGGGCTGGGGGCAGCCTTGAAAGATCTAGCCGGCTCCGAGCGAGCCGAAGCAGGCCAGGCGCTCCAACAGACTCGCCAGGCTCTCAGCGACTTCGCCCGGCAGGTCCGCGACGAACTGGACAGGCGCGACGCCGAGCGACGCCTCGTCGAGGAGCGTCTTGACCTGAGCGAGATCGCCTGCGGTTCGCGGCGCCCACCTTTGGCCGCTTCGAGCAGATCAGCCGGCCATCTTCACTTGGTCACACAGACACGCGACGAGCTGGAGGAGACTTTCATCTCTATGGGCTTCGATGTCGTAGAAGGGCCCGAAGTGGAGACCGACTGGTATAACTTCGAGGCTCTGAACATGCCCCCGGATCATCCTGCCCGGGGCATGTGGGACACCTTGTATCTCCGTCTTGGATCTCCCGAGACGGTGCTCCTGCGCACCCACACCTCGCCGGTGCAGGTGCGGCTCATGTCGAAAGGTGACCTTCCGATCTACTCGGTGATGCCAGGCCGCTGCTACCGTAGGGACACCCCCGACGCCAGGCACCTGCCCGTGTTCCACCAGATCGAAGGTCTCGTCGTAGACGAAGGGATCACCTTCGGGGACATGGCAGGAGTCATCGAGGTCTTCACGGAGGCTTTCTTTGGTGAGGGTATGCACTCCCGTCTGAGGCCGTCGTTTTTCCCTTTCACTGAGCCTTCCGCCGAGTTCGAGGTGACCTGCCCTATCTGCGCCGGGGCTGGATGCCGCACGTGCAGCGGGTCGGGTTGGATCGAGCTCGGTGGCTGCGGAATGGTCGACCCAAACGTGTTCACAGCGACAGGGATCGACCCGGAGCGCTACAGCGGATTTGCATTCGGGTTCGGAATCGACCGGTTGGCACAGGTGAGGACGTCTCTCGCCGACATGCGGGCACTTCTTGACAACGACGTCCGATTCCTCTCCCAGTTCTAGGAGCCTGAGATGAGAGCCCCACTGTCCTGGCTGCGTGACTACGCTCCCCTCGACGCGCCCACAGAGCGTATCGCCGAGGCTTTGAGCGGTCTTGGGCTGGTCGTAGAATCCGTCGAGACGGTCGGGGAGGGGATCGGCGACGTCTTAGTCGCGAAAGTGCTCGACGTTCGTAAACATCCGGATGCGGACCGCATCAGGATCGTCGACGTCGATGCTGGGGACGGAAACGCCCTACAGATCATCTGCGGCGCGT
>JAJZNG010000185.1:14488-23704 GCA_021847945.1 Actinomycetes bacterium
GTCGGCTACTTAGTCCCCCTCGCGCCGGTGGGGGCGGTGCTGCCCGGCGACTTCAAGATTTCTAAGCGCAAGATGCGCGGCGAGGTCTCCAACGGGATGCTGTGCTCCCCGGCGGAGCTCGAATTGAACTACTTGGGCGGGTCCGACGGGCTCCTGGTCCTACCCGAAGGCAGCGCTGCACCTGGAGTGCCCCTCGCCGAGGCGCTGGGCGTCCACCCTGACGTGGTCTTCGATATCGACGTGACGCCGAACCGGCCCGACGCTCTGTGCATGGCGGGGATAGCACGAGACCTCGCCGCCGCGCTCGGCGAGAAGTGGTCCTGGCCTTCTACGCCCATGCCGGGGGCTCCCGACCCGCGGGTGGCCGTAGCGCCGATTCGTGTCGACGCCGGCGAGATCTGCCCACGGTTCTGCGCGACTGTCATAGAGGACGTGCCCGGTGGACCCTCTCCGCTTTGGATGAGCCGCCGCCTGACCCTCGCCGGCATGCGCCCGATCAGTGGGATCGTCGACGTGTCCAACTACGTCATGCTGGACGTCGGCCAACCCAACCATGCCTACGACCTCGACCGTCTGGGCGGCGCCGGCCTGTCGGTGAGGCGAGGCCGCGACGGGGAGACTGTCCGCACCCTGGACGGGATGGTGCGCCACGTCGGGCCCGAGGACTGCGTGATCTGCGACGCAGATGGCTCCCCGGTCGGCATCGGCGGCGTGATGGGTGCGGCGAGCGCCGAGATCGACGACACGACTCGCCGGGTGCTGCTCGAATGCGCCTATTTCGATCCGAATGCCATCGCCAGAACCGGCAAGAGGCTGGGGCTGGGCTCCGAAGCTCGGACGCGCTTCGAGCGCGGCGTCGACCCTGAGCTCGCCGGCCGGGCCCTCGAACGCTTCGTCGGGCTGCTGCGGACTCTTGACGGGGGCGACAAAGTGCGCTTCGGGGCGACCGCCGAGTACCGCGACCCCGTGCACACGCCAGTAGCGCCGGTGGTAGGTCTGCGCACGGGGCGTGTCAACTCGCTTCTGGGGACCTCCCTGTCCGACGGTGACGTGGAGAGGTTGCTGACGCCTCTGGGTTTCGCGGTCGAGGGTAACGGTGAAGGCCGAGCCTCGGTGACCGTACCAACGTGGCGTCTCGAGTGCAGCCGGGAGATAGACCTCGTCGAGGAGGTCGCGCGAATGCTCGGCTACGGGCGTATCACAAGGACGCTCCCCCCATCACGCAAGCGCACCGGCGCTGTGCGCTCCGCCGTAGCCGACCAAAGGCGCCGACTGCGGGGGGCTCTCGTAGGAGCAGGTTTCGACGAGGCGTGGACTACTACTTTCATCTCTCCGGCGGATCTCGACGCGGTCGGGATCGGGCCTGCTGCAGTTCAAGTCGACAATCCTCTCGACGCCAACGAGTCGATCCTGCGGCCGTCGCTGCTGTCGGGGATGCTGCGAGCGCTGCGCTACAACACTGACCGCCAAGCCGACGACCTCGCCTTGTTCGAGATAGGACGGGTCTTCCACCTTCCCTCCGGGGATGCAGACCTACCGGTCGAAGAGGAACGCCTCGGCGTGGCAGTCGTCCTGCCCCGGCCTGCCGGTCGCGACGCCTCGGTAGAAGCGGCAGTGAGAACGTGGGTGTTGATAGCGGACGCTTTGCGCCTTCAAGATCCGGTTGTTGCCGCGGAGCCCGCCGCCGGATTGCACCCAGGACGGGCCGCTCGCGTCGGCGCCGGGGGTGTGAACCTCGGGGTCGTCGGGGAAGTCGCAGGGGACGTGTCGGGCGCCTACGGGCTGGCCGGAAGGGTCGGCTGGTTGGACATCTCTTTGGACGCTCTAGTCGGCGTGGCCCGACGGGACCGTCGAGCGCAGGAGGTGAGCAGGTTTCCTGCTGCGGACATCGACCTGGCGTTCGTAGTCCCCGACACGGTCGCCGCGTCCACGATCGCCGCTACACTTCGCCTGGGGGGTATGCGGGGAGCCGACGCGTCGACCGGCGACAGAGCGCCTGGCGACACCCCGGCCCCGGCGCGGCCCGGCGCAAGAAGCCCGGTGGAAGGCGTCACTTTGATCGACGTCTACCACTCGCCGGAGCTTGGCGAGGCACGGCGGAGCTTAACTTTCCGTGTTCGCCTCCGGGCCTCGGACAGGACCCTCGACGACTCAGAGATCTCGCAGGTACGGAAGTCGATGATCGAAGGAGTGGCCCGCCTGGGTGCACAGTTGAGAAGCTGACGACCCACTGCGAGAGCTGCGCGGCCAAACAAGTCGCATGACTATGCATAGTTGTGTATAGTACTGCAATGGTTTCCAGGCGGTCAGTGGGAGTGTTCGGTGCGTCAGGTTTCGCCGGCGCCGAGCTTCTGAGGATTCTCGCCGGGCACCCCAGCTTCGAGGTCGTGATGCTCAGCGGTGACAGCCAGGCTGGAACTGCCGTCGCTTCGCTTTATCCCAACCTTGCTGTTGCGTACCCCGACGACGTCTTCGTTGAAGCTGACCCCGAAAAGGCCGATGGGCTCGACGTCGTCTTCTTGGCGATGGGCCACGGTGTCTCTCAAAACCTCGTACCGCGGCTGCGCTCCAAGGTGGGTGTGATCGTGGATCTGGCTGCCGATTTCCGCCTCCGGGATCCGGCTCTCTACCCGCTTTGGTACCACCACGAGCATGCTTGTCCCGGCCTTCTCTCCGAAGCGGTCTACGGCCTCCCGGAGCTGTATCGGGAGCAGCTTGCCGGAGCGTCTTTGATAGCAGCTGCGGGCTGCTACGTGACAGCGGCGGCTCTCGCGCTGGCTCCGCTGGTCAGGAGCGGGTCGATCGACCCGTCCGGTGTGATCGTCGACGCCGCAAGCGGCGTGTCTGGAGCGGGGCGCGCGCCCAAGCCCAATACCCACTTCAACGCAGTCGACGAGGACTTCGTGGCGTACGGCCTTGTCAACCACAGGCACACACCCGAGATCGAACAAGCCAGCGGAGCCCAGGTCATCTTCACCCCGCACCTCGCACCGATGAACCGCGGGATCCTCGCAACCTGTTACTCCCGCCCTGCGTCGCACTCCGACCCTCTCGGCGTGCTCGCAGACTTCTACAGGGAGGAGCCGTTCGTAGTGGTATCCGAGCGGTCGCCTTCTACCAAGGCGACGCTCGGATCGAACACCGCTCACCTGACGGCCCGACGCGACGAGCGCACAGGTTGGGTCATTTCGATTTGCGCCCTCGACAACCTAACCAAAGGTGCGGCCGGTCAGGCGGTGCAGTGTGCCAACGCCGCCGTCGGCATCGACGAACGCAGCGGACTGTCGACGATCGGACTGTACCCGTGAGCGGTCTATCTGCGTCCGCCAAAGCCGAGATCCTCGTCGAGGCACTGCCCTACATCCGGCGCTTTTGGGGCCAAGTGGTAGTAGTCAAGTACGGCGGGAACGCCTTGGGGGTCGAGGGAAGCGTCGGTCACGACGAGGCGCTTCAGTCTTTCTGCACCGACGTGGTTCTGATGCGCTCAGTCGGCATGAGACCGCTCGTGGTTCACGGCGGTGGTCCACAGATCGGGGAGCTCATGGCTCGGCTCGGAAAGGTACCGGAGTTCGTCGACGGACTGCGAGTTACCGACGCCGACACCCTCGACATCGCCCGCATGGTGCTGGTCGGCAAGGTGAACCGTGACATCGTCGCAGCGATCAACCGCCACGGACCGCTCGCTGTCGGCGTGTCGGGAGAGGACGCCGGAGTGATAACCGCGGAGGCGAAGGATCCTAAGTTCGGTTTCGTCGGTGAGGTGAGCTCCGTTCGCCCAGAGCTGCTTGACAGGCTGATGGCCGAGGACCTGATACCGGTGGTCGCGACTATCGGCACCGACGAGAACGGACAGGCCTACAACATAAACGCGGATACTGCTGCAGGGGCGATCGCCGCTGCCGTCAACGCCGTGAAGCTCGTATATCTAACCGACGTCGACGGCATCCGAACCGACCGCTACGATCCGCAAACACGCCTGTCGACGGTGCCAGTTCGCGAGCTGGCTTCGATGATCGAGCGCGGAGATATCGACGGCGGGATGATCCCGAAGGCCCGCTCGGCTATGAAGGCAGTCCAAGCCGGCGTCGGGAACGTGCACATCCTCGACGGGAGCGCACCGCACTCACTACTCCTGGAGATCTTTACCAGGGAAGGGATAGGAACGATGGTGACCGACTCATGACCCTGATGGGAACCTACCCGCCACAGGCGGTGACCTTCGTCAAAGGCTCGGGTAGCGTGCTGTGGGACGAGCACGGCAAACGCTACCTGGACTTTCTCAGCGGCCTCGCGGTCACGTCGATCGGTCATTGCCATCCGGCGGTGACCAGAGCCGTCTGCGAGCAGGCCGGCACCCTCGTACACGTGTCGAACCTCTTTGGGACTCTGCCCCAGCGAGAGCTATCCGAGGTTCTCGACAGGCTGATAGATGCCGGTCCTGGCCAGGTGTTTTTCGCCAACAGCGGGGCAGAGGCGAATGAAGCTGCCATCAAGCTCGCCCGGCGCTTCGGTGGGCGGGGCCGTCACGTCGTGGTGAGCGCCTACGGCTCCTTCCACGGCAGGACCTTGGCGACGCTGCACGCGACCGGCCAGCCTTCCAAGCACGAAGCCTTCCAGCCGCTGCCGGAAGGGTTCCGCCACGTTGCCTGGAAAGACCCCGAGGACCTTCGCAAGGCGATGGACCCCTCTGTGTGTGCTGTTCTTATCGAGGTGGTGCAAGGCGAGGGTGGCGTAAACCCTGCCGGCGAGCAATATCTGCGTGAAGTGCGCCAGATCTGCGACGAAGCTGGGGCGCTTCTCATCCTCGACGAGGTTCAGACGGGTCTGGCTAGAACGGGCCGTTGGTTCGCTTTCCAGAGATACGGTGTGGCCCCCGATGTGGTCACCGTCGCGAAGTCGTTGGGAAACGGGGTTCCCATAGGGGCATGCTGGGCGAGGGAGGACGTCGCTAAGGCCTTCGTGGTCGGCGATCACGGCTCGACCTTCGGGGGCCAACCCTTGGCGACCTCGGCTGCGCTGGCGACGCTCAGTGTGATGGAGTCGGTTGACGCACCCAAGCGCGCCGAAGTAGCCGGGGCTTATCTGTCAAGTAAGCTGTCAGAGTTAAACGGAGTGCGAGAAGTTCGCGGGCTCGGCCTTCTGCTTGCTGCAGAGTTGGAGGAGGGACGTTCAGCCGGGGCGGTAGCGGCCGCAGCGCTCGACGCGGGCCTTGTTGTAAACGCTGTTACGCCCAGTGCTTTGCGCCTGGCTCCGTCGCTGCTTGTAAGCGAAGCAGAGATCGATGAGGCCGTCGGGATCCTTGCGCGGGTGCTCGGGTGAGGCACCTTCTTGAAGTCGACGACCTGTCTGAGGCCGACCTGGTTTCGGTCCTAGCGGCTGCGGCGAACCGCCGACCCGAACGGATCCTCGAAGGTAGAGGCGTAGCTTTGATCTTCGAGAAGCCGTCGAACCGGACGCGTAACGCCTTCGAGATGGCAGTCGTCGCCCTTGGTGGTCACCCAGTTGCTATTCGCGGAGAGGAGATCGGCATTGCCACGCGCGAGAGCGTGGAGGACGTGACCCGCGTCCTCGCTCGCTACCACGCGATCGTGGCCGCTCGGGTGGTCGAGCACGCCTCGCTCGAAGGTATGGCGAGCGTCGATGCCGTGCCTGTGGTCAACCTTCTCTCCGAGCTTTCCCACCCTTCGCAGGCCGTGGCGGATCTGCTCACGATGCAACAGCGTTGGGGCACCTTGAAAGGTCGGCGCGTGGCCTGGGTCGGTGACGCCAACAATGTCGCCCGTAGTCTGGTGATCGCCTGCTCCATGGTGGGCGTGGACGTGGCCGTCGCGAGCCCGCGAGGATACGAGCTCGACGAGGCCACCCTGGATGCCGCGAGGAGCCGGGGCGTGACCGTCGAGGTGACCACAGACCCTTATAGCGCAGTGGGCGGAGTTGACGCCGTGTGCACCGACGTGTGGGTGTCCATGGGTCAAGAAGACGAAGCGGCGGAGAGGGTCGAGGCCTTCAGGGGTTTCTGCGTTACCGAAGAGCTCATGTTGCGCGCCGAGCCTGATGCGGTGTTCATGCACTGCCTTCCTGCGCATCGGGGTATGGAAGTCGAAGCGTCTGTGATAGACGGCCCGAGGAGCGCTGTCTGGGATCAGGCGGAGAATCGCATGCACGCCGCCCGGGCGATATGCGAGTGGGTGGTCAGCGAGTGAGGCTCCCGAGAGCAGCGCGCCAACACCGCATCGAGCAGATCTTGGAGCGCCACGCTGTAGCCAGCCAAGGTCAGCTGGTAGAACTGCTGGCCGAAGCTGGGGTCGAGGCTACCCAGGCGACGGTGTCACGGGATCTAGAGGAGATAGGAGCTGTGAAAGTTCGAGCTGCCGGGGGCGAGTCCATCTACGCCGTCCCCGACCTGCCTAAAGATCGTGTAGCTCCCGAGGAGCACCTGCGGAGAGTCCTCGGCGATTGGGTGGTGGAGGTCACCTCGTCGGCGAACCTGGTGGTCGTAAGAACGCCGCCCGGCTCTGCGCACGTCGTGGCGTCGGCGCTGGACCGGGCGGGACTCGCCGAAGTGGTAGGTACTGTTGCTGGTGATGACACTTTGCTGGTGGTTGCCGACGAGCAGACCGGAGGTTGCGCTCTTGCCGATCGAATTTCACTGCTCGCCGGGCTGTGACGAGCCGTTGAGCACTCCCGTGGGATCGGGAGCCTGATGGCGACCCTGTGGCAGGGCCGTTTCGGGGAGACGGACCCTGCCGAGGCGCTGCTCGACTACACAGTGAGCCTCGGCTACGACAAGAGGTTGGCGCTCGATGACATCGCTGGTTCCAAAGCCCACGTGGCCGGGCTGGTAGGCGCCGGAATAGTCGTCGAGTCCGAAGGAGGGATCATGCAAGCCGCCCTCGACCACGTGCGTGAGGAGGTGCTGACCGCCAAACTGGAATTCCACCCCGGGGAGGAGGACATCCACAGCGTCGTCGAACGACGCGTCACGGAGCTCGCTGGCCGGGCGGGCGCCCAGTTGCACGCCGGTAGGAGTCGCAACGACCAGGTTGCCACTGACCTCCGCCTTTTCGTCAAACGGGAGCTACGCCAAGTCGCTCGCAACGTCGTCAGATTGCAGAAGGTCCTTCTCGGACGAGCGATCGAGGCCGGCGACGCGTACTTGCCGGGTTATACGCACCTTCAGCGAGCGCAGCCTGTGCTGCTCTCACACCATCTGCTCGCCCACGGCTGGTCGTTCGCCCGCGACGTCGAGCGCCTAGAGGATGCTCGGCGGAGAGCCGACGTTTCCCCGCTCGGTGCTGGCGCTCTCGCCGGGTCTTCCCTCGCGTTGGACCCGGACCGCACGGCGGCTCTGCTTGGCTTTGCCCGCCGTTTCGACAACTCGCTCGACGCGGTGTCTGACCGCGACTTCGTGGCCGAGTCGCTTTTCGCTCTTGCGCTGATCGGAGTTCACCTATCCCGGCTCGGAGAGGAGCTAGTGCTGTGGTCCTCCGAGGAATTCGGTTTTGTCACCTTGGCCGACGCTTATTCGACGGGTAGTTCGATGCTGCCGCAGAAGAAGAACCCCGACATCGCCGAGCTTGCCCGCGGTCGCTCGGGCAGGCTCATCGGTGAGCTGGCCGGTTTTATGGCAACTCTCAAGGGCCTGCCCCTGTCCTACAACAGGGACCTCCAAGAGGACAAGGAGCCACTCTTCGACGCCTTGGACCAGACAAACCGCGGGTTGAGTGCCCTGTCGGGTCTGCTGGCGACGGCTACTTGGAACCTGGCCAGAATGCGACAGGCCGCTGACACACCTTTCGCTTGCGCAGTGGACCTGGCTGAGTGGCTCGTCGCTGCGGGTACGCCTTTCCGCGAGGCGCACGCCATCGTCGGTGGCTTGGTGAGGGACGCGATGCAACGACACGTGCCGTTGGACGAGCTCGTCGAGGCGCACCCCGCCTTGGGTGGCGACGCCGTCAGCCTTCTCGAACCTGGAACAGCGGTTCTGCGGCGCACGACGCCCGGTGGTGCCGGACCGGTCCCTGTGCGGGCCCAAATTGAAAGCTTCAAGGAGCTGATCAACAAGGTCGAGCTCGAACTTGGTGGACTTTCGCAAGCCTAGCTACGGAGACGCCGGCAGCGGCTTTTCGAGACAGCTTCTACGAGACAGGGCCGAGGTAGTCGCCCCGACCCTGCTCGGCTCCATCCTGGCCGGCCCCGACGGCCGGACCGGGCTCATCGTGGACGTGGAGGCCTACGGCGGCGCCGATGACCCGGCCTCGCACGCCTACCGGGGCCGGACCGCCCGTAACGCGACGATGTTCGGGAGGGCCGGGCTGCTGTACGTCTACAGGAGCTACGGCATTCACTGGTGTGCCAACGTCGTGACCGGGGACGAGGGCGAAGCGGGAGCTGTGCTGATCCGAGCCCTGCTGGCCCTCGAAGGCGTCGAGGCGATGAGGCGCGGACGCTGGAAGGAAGGCCGGGTAGGCAGGGACGCAGACCTCTGCTCCGGTCCGGGGCGTTTGACCCAGGCAATGGGAATCGACGGCACACACGATGGAGCTGACCTCTGCGATCCTTCGAGCCCCGTCACACTCCACCCAGCCGAAAAGAATTTTGTAGAGGGAGTATCCCTGGTCACGACCCCCAGAGTCGGCATCACAAGGGCAACCGACCGGCTGTGGCGGTTTGTTTTGCCGCAACCGCCTAAGAACCTGCTACAGTGACACCCGCTCCACTGAACCCCAAAAGTCCGGAACCAAGTCACTTGACAGGAACCAGGCAGGGGAGTAAAGTATGAAGCCGCTTCGAATCCAGCTGCTAAGCTGGACGAGATAGCAGCGCCGTCAGGACAGCGAGCTTTTGGCCCGCCACCGAAACGGTCCAGCAACATGCTGGTAGCGAAACCGAGCACCTCCGGTCTTATGACCGTGTGCCCGGGCAGTGCTCCTTGAAAACGGAACAGAGGAAAACAAAAGCTAGTGCGGGCATCTCCGCCTGGTGCTTACCTCGTGGGTCGGACTTCGTCCGGTCCCTGCGGCGAGTGCTTACGGAAGATGTCAACCACAATTCAGCATTAGACGGACAACAAATCCGTCTTGTGCCAGTTGGGTGGGATCTGCCAGGTCCCGCCCGGCTCTCTGGTTTGCTCGCAGCGCAAGTTGCGAGTGGATCTCGATGGAGAGTTTGATCCTGGCTCAGGACGAACGCTGGCGGCGTGCTTAACACATGCAA
>JAJZNG010000129.1 GCA_021847945.1 Actinomycetes bacterium
TTCGCCGCCCGCAATGCTGCCGGGTCGATACCAGCGCGCAAGGCGAGCTCGTCCATGGCGCTTTCGAGTGCAAAGACGGTTGCGGTGGCTCCCGGGGCGCGCATGTGGCCCTTCGGCACGGTGTTCGTGTAGACGACACGGCTGCGCGTCGACCATACGGGAAGTCTGTAGCCCAGGGCCGCTTCCACGGCTCCGTGCAGGTTCACGGTCACTCCGGGTTTGTGAGCTGCGTAGGCTCCCCCCGCGAACACTGCGTCGAACGACATTGCCGTCAGCCGGCCGTCGGGGTCACAGCCAATCCTGACCGTCACCCGCGCCGGATGGCGAGCATCAGTGGCGGTAAGGTCCTCCGCCGAGCGCAGCACCAGACGCACCGGCCGGCGGAACCGACGGGCGAGCGCGACGCACAGCGGGGCGTCCCCGGGGGCTCCCTTACCGCCGAAGTCGCCTCCCAGAGGAGTTGGCTCCACCTCGAGCTCTCCGGGGCCCAGACCGAGGCAAGTAGAAACCTGCTCGCGAAGACGGTAGGGGGATTTCGTCGTGCCTCTCAGGCGTACGCTCCCATCGGGTTGTGGGACCGCCAGCCACGCCTGAGGCTCCAAGTAGCCCTGTTTGGTCGACGGGATCGTGTACGTGGCTTGCACGCTGAAGGCGCTGTCGGCAAGCCGTTTCGCTGTCGCTTCCGGGTCTCCTGCCTCGACGAGGGACTGAAGGTTTGGGTGCATCCCCTCGGTCACCACAGCTCCCGGGTAGCTCCAGGGCGCCTCATGCACGCGTGGGGCGCCCTCGTCTAACGCGGCGACAGGGTCGAACACGCCGGGAAGCTCGGCGATGTCTACTTCGACCAAGCTGGCGGCGGTCTCCGCAGCAGCGCGGGTCTCCGCCACGACGACGGCCACCCTTTCGCCTGCGTAGCGCACGACGCCACGGGCGATCAGAGGCATGTCGCGCACTCTGCGTCCACAAAGGGCTTCGGGAAGGTCGCCGGCGAGCAGCACCCCGACCACTCCTGGGACGGCCTCGGCAGCAGTCCGGTCGACTGAAGCTATCCTCCCGCACGGGACGTCCGATCTGACCACCGCGACGTGAAGTGCGCCGCTGTGTTCGAAATCGGCTGTATACAACGTTGCCCCGGTCGCCTTCGCCCGGGCGTCAGCGCGAGAAGCCGGCCGTGAAATGGTTGCCTGGCTCATTGGCTTCACCCTCCTGTGGCACTCTTTTTCGGCCTGTGCCTTTTCGTGTTGTATGGCGCGGACCGCTCCGACTTGATTTCGGCAAAGATGATACACCGCAGCTAGAGGTCTTATTATATAAGTGTCATACCGTATAGGATTACTGGTCTGTTCGACAGGGTAGGCGCCGAGGGGTGCTCCGGGGACAACCGAGCAGGTAGGAACCAACCAGGCAGGAAGCGAGCAGGGAGAGCTGATGGCAACCAAAACCACGACCAAGGTGACTCATTACCACGTGCAGAAGAAGCGGCGCGCCGACTTCCTCGAGGAGTGGCGCGGTTACCGCAACACTGTCGTGGCCCTCGGCGACGTGGCGATGGTGGAAACCCCGAGGCGGATGCGCCAGGGCGTTTACGTCGGAGCTGACGGTGACCGTCCGACGCGCACTATGGACGCTGTAGCCCACGAGATCGACCCAGGAGTGGTGTCGAGCACCCACCGGCATTCGTGGGATGCGATGATGCTGGTAGTCGCAGGGTGGGGTTGGACCGAAATCGACAGCGAAAGGGTCCAGTGGGGCCCTGGGGACTCCATCCACCTGCCGTCGTGGGCGTGGCACCGCCACGGTAACGACGGCAAGGAGACCGCCCGCTTCGTCACGTTCTCCTCCGAGCCTATGGTCAACAGTCTCGGGATGGCTGTCGTGGAGGAAGGCGGTGAAGCTGCCCCGGCGGATCTCGCCCCAAGGCCGGCCTACGCCCCTCCAGTCGAAGGCGACGACCCGTACTCGCGCCGGGTCCGCCGTCTCGCGCGAGAGCAGCAGGCCAGGCGATCCGGTCGCCTGCACACCAGCTGGGACGACCTCGAACTGCTCAACACGCCCCGTGGCACCAGGACGACGTTCCTGCTCGACCGCGCCATCGGATACCAGGCGTCGGGCATCACCATGGCGATGTTCGAGATAGCCCCCGGCCGGGGTCAGTCGATGCACCGTCACCCCGGCGAAGCGTGGCTCTACGTCCTCGAAGGGCGAGGTCACAGCTATCTAGGAGCTGAACCTGAAGGAGGCGAGAACCACCCCTGGTCCAAAGGCGACATCATCGTCGTCGACCACTACCTGTGGCACCAGCACTTCAACGACGACCCCGAGAACACGGCGAAAGTGGTTCGCATCCACATGTTCGACAGCGTCCTAGAGACCATGCGCGTCCTGTGCGACCCCCTCGTGCTCTTCGAGGAGCCACCCGACCACATTCGTGACGCCCAGGCCGGAGACCCCTCGACCGTGGACTGGCCGGAGGTCAAGAGGCCGACCTGGCCGTGAGCGGGCCTGCCCTCCCGCATGGGGTCAGGGGGATCCACGCTCTGCCAGCGGAGCATCACGACGGTCCTTGGGACGCGATCATCACCCCGCCTGGTGTAAAAGAGCGGATACTCGGGACGGTACTGCTCCGGCTACTCCACGGCCCTCGCCTCGCCACGCTCGCAGGTCCTCTTCACGGCCTTGTGGTGCTTGCCGGACCGCCAGGCACCGGCAAGACGACCCTCGCGCAAGGGGTCGCGCAAGCGGCGGCTCTGGCTGTTGCCTCCCGAGGGGCAACAACCCTCGTCGACATCGACCCTCACGCCTTCCCGAGTGACATGCTCGGCGAGAGCCAGCGAAACATCTCACGTCTGATGGGCGAAACGGTCCCGGAGCTGGCGGCGCGGCGACCGCACACCGTCGTCGTCATAGACGAGGTCGAAAGCTTCGCAGTGAGAAGATCGTCGGCGTCGTTCGAAACCAACCCCGTGGACGTCCACCGGGCTACTGATGCTGTTCTGGCAGGAATGGACGCCGCCGCCGCAAGCCAGCCCCGTCTCGTCTTCGTCGTAACGACGAACTTCGTCGACGCACTCGACGAGGCGTTCATTTCGAGAGCCGACCTCCTAGTAGAGCTGAGCCTGCCTGACGTGGAGACGCGTGCCTGTATCATCGCCGATGCGTTGGCCGAGCTCGCCCTGCACTGGCCTAGCCTGGCTGGGCTCGCACAGGACGCGGAAGTTCACCACGGTCTCGCCAAGCGCACCGAAGGATGGGACGGTCGCCGACTGCGTAAGCTCGCCCTCGGCGCGATCGCCCGCACCCCGGCGATCGCCGCAGACCCTTCCGGCCTGGACGCCGCCGCGCTAGAAGCAGAGATCGACAGCTATGCGCTGTGGCGGCTCTCGCCGCCGCCGAATCGTTCCGCAGAGGAGGAGACATGACAGGACCGACCCTGGAGCTCGCCGGAGCGTTGACTTCGGGGCCGATGACCGACGCGGTGTTCGCCGGGCAGGTCCAAGCGCAAGGGATGACGGTGGTCTGGACCCGCCTGCACCCCTCGGAGATGTTCTGGCGTCAGCTGCGCTTCGCAGAGTTCGACATATCGGAGATGTCCATGTCGTCGCTGCTCATAAGCATCGACCGCGGGGACGACCGATGGGTGGCCATACCCGTGTTCACCACCCGGGAGTTTTTCCACACCTGGACCCTGGTGCGCCGTGATGCCGGTGTGGACAGCCCTTCCGACCTGGCGGGCAAACGGGTGGGAGTGCCCGAATACCAGCAAACGGCAGCTGTATGGGCTCGGGGAGCCCTTCAACACGAGTTCGGGGTGACACCGGCCGACGTCGAGTGGTTCATGGAGCGGCCGCCCGGACGCAGCCACGGGGGGGCGACAGGCTTCGCTCCTCCCGACGGGGTCAAGCTCAGCTACCTCGGTGCGGAGAC
>JAJZNG010000186.1 GCA_021847945.1 Actinomycetes bacterium
CTCCAAGCGGGCCCGCTCGAACAACTCGCCGGCCAACACTTCCAGCGGCACCCGCCCCGCAGGTTCACCCACTATCTCCGCCACAGTCGTAGCGTCAAACACGTCAGTCACTGTTAGTCCTTTCTGCCAGGGGTCGCCCGGCTAGGGTAGAGGACTAGTTACACCGTTGTAGCGATAGACCCCCTATTAGCGCTCGCCCTACAGACCGGGCTCCGACTATCGGAATTGACCGGCCTGCGATGCCAAGACGTCGAACTTGGCATAGGAGCACACGTCAAGTGCCTCGGCAAAGGGCGGAAACGTAGGGATACACCACTCGACAAAACGACCGTCTCACTGCTACGCGCCTGGTTAAAGGAGCGAAACGGCAACCGCGACGACCCGCTCTTCCCATCCCGCCAAGGAGGTCAACTCAGCTCCGACGCGGTCCAACGCCTCGTCGCTAAACATGTCGCCACAGCACGAACATCCTGCCCGTCGATCAAAGCGAAACACATCTCCACCCATAACCTACGTCACAGCTGCGCCATGGATTTGCTCTCAAACGGCGTCGACGTAGCGACCCTGGCGCTATGGCTCGGCCACGAGAACCTCGACTCAGTCAACGCCTACATACATGCCGACCTAACGATCAAGGAACGCGCCTTAGACCGACGCTCTCCACTAAAGACCGAGACCGGCAGATATCGGCCCACTGACACACTACTCGCTTTCCTCGAAGGGCTCTGATAATGCCGACCCCGTCCGGGAGTCCACCCCCGGCGACCACGACATTCTCACCGCCACAGTATCGAGCGCGGCATTACCGGCAACGCGGCAGAAAACCCGTAATGCCGATGTCGGCATTAGGGGTTGTAGGCGTAGTGGAATCCGTCGGTGGTCTTCATCATCCGTGACTCGGGATCGGTGAAGTTGCGCTGGGCCTTCTTGGACGGTGTCGCCCCGGCTGCCGCCGTCTCGGCGGCAGCCTTGACGGCCGCATCATCCCCGCCGTCTTCAGCCACTTTGGTGGCGGCCTTGGTGGCGGCCTTCTCCCGTGCCTCGGCTTCGATGGCCTCCTTAGCCGCCCGCATCTTGGCCAGTCGGCCTTGCCTGGTGGCAAGCTCGATGGGCAACTCGTCGCCCCGCCGGTCCTCTCCGAACTCCTTGTCCTCGGCCCGATCGACTGCCTCAGCCTCAGCCAGGATGGCGGCCACCTGTCGTTCGATTTCGTCGATCCTCGGACCGAGGCGGTCGTAGCTCATGGCCTTGTGTCGAGACGCCGAGGCCCGCAGCTTCGTTCCGTCGAGAGCCACCCGCCCCAGGCTGACCAGGCCGGAGCTGGCACAAAGAGCCAGGACCTGGATGAACAGAGCGTCCAGTGCCAGCAGGTGACGGCGCCGGAACCTGGAGATCGACCGGTAGTCGGGGGCCTCATTGGCCGACAGCCACCGCAAGGCCACGTCCACCTGGCAGCGCCGCTCCATCTCCCGGGAGGAGGTGACCCCGACCGAGTAGCCGTAGAGCAGGAGTTTCAACATCATCTGTGGGTCGTAGGGAGGGGCACCCACCGACTCGACGTAGCAGTAGTAGATCGGAGCGAGGTCGAGCATCTCGTCCACCACCTCGGCGATGAACCGGGCGGTGTGGTCCTCGGGCAGCCAGTCGTCCAGCGACGGCGGGAGCAGGAACGACTGGGTGGGGTCGTAGTGGCGGAAGGTCTTTGACCGGCCGGCGGGAGCCTTGGCCTCACGCTTCCTGTCGCCTACCGGCACCTCGAACAACACGTCCTCGACGGGGTCATTGGCCATACCCAGAATTCTTGCCGATCCGCCGATCGATCGCGAGTCACAGGACTACCTCGTCAATTGCGGATACTGACCCACGCTCCTAGGTGTTGACACATTGTCGGCGCTTATAGCATTACTAGTCATCGGAATGGCGCCATTGTGGACGACCGTTCCGGTCGAGGCGCAGGCATTGCAACCTGCCAGCTTTCAGACTTACCCTCCTCAGCCTCCCAGCCTAAGGATCTATCCTTTCTCGGGGCCAGTCGGCACGGTGATCCACGTCAGCGGGACGGTCGATCCGAGCTGCATTGCTGGTGCCACTCCGCTCTACTTCGAGAGTGCCGTCTCGGGCCACGGAGCCGACTACCTGTCCCCGCCTGTCAACCGCGGGAATGGGGATTTCCCGGCGCAGATCGTGGTGCCGTCATATCTCGGTGGTGTGCCAGCCGGCACTGGAGGGACACTCGTGCACCCAGGAACCTACGAGGTACGAGTTGTCACCTCGTGCGGCGGGACGATGGCGGCGCCCACCCTCGTGCAGCCGTTTCAGGTCACGAGCGTAAGTGTCGCACCTCACGCCTTTGTCGGGATAGCAGCTACCGAAGACGGACGCGGCTACTGGCTGGCGCAAGCCGATGGGGGCGTGCGCGCCTTCGGCGACGCTGCGTTCTACGGATCGCTGCCAGGCGAGCACATAATGCCAGCGGCTCCGATCGTCGGCATGGCACGAACGCCGGACGGGCGCGGCTACTGGCTCGTCGGAGCGGACGGCGGCGTGTTTAGCTTCGGCGACGCTGCGTTCTACGGATCGTCGGCGCGGTCTTTTGCAAGTGGCCTCGGGGTCGGCAACACGCCGGTATATGCCATCGCAGCGACCCCGCACGGCCATGGCTACTACGTCGCCCCGATCGCTGCTTCTTCAACAGCAACGAACGGCTTCGGCAGCGCCATTCTGTCGGCGGGAGACCCGCAGGCCGACACCTTCCTGTCAGGCTTTGCGCTGACCGCTTCAGGGCAGGGCTACTGGTGGGCCGGCACAGACGGCGGCGTGTTTACCTTCGGCGACGCTGCGTTCTACGGGTCGCTGCCAGGCGAGCACATCGTGCCGGCAGCTCCGATCGTCGGCATGGCACGAACCCCCGACGGCGGCGGCTACTGGCTCGTCGGAGCAGATGGTGGCGTGTTCAGCTTCGGTGACGCCGGTTTCTACGGTTCGGGAGTTTGAGCAGGGACGGACCCCGCCTGGATCGAGAGCGGGCTCCCAGACGTGCTGTACACCGACCAAGGCCCCAGCGACTTCGCCGTTGATCTGGGCAGGAGAGGGCTGAAGGGGGTGTAACCTGGAAGTCAGTCCGGAAGTGCAAGACGAAGTAAGAGTACGGTGACTGGGGTGTCGGACCGGGCCGTGCGGGATTGGCAGCGTTGATGCCCGCTCGTCGCTGGGCAGGCTGGTTGAACAGGTGGCCGCGGGCGGTGACGTGGTGGCGCTGACCAAGCGGGGCAAAGCCCTGGCCGTGTTGGTCAGCCGGGACGAGTACCTGCAGATGAAGCTCGTGGCCAGCGAACGTGCCCGGGCCGAGCTGGCCGAGGCTCTCGGCTCCGCGCGCCGGAAGGTTCGCGAGGCTGGCCTGGACGCCGGGGTGATCGACGAGGCGATCGCGGCTTCGCGCCAGCTGTGATCGCCGTTGTAGTCGACACCAACACGCTGGTGTCGGGTCTCGGCTGGTCCGGGCCTCCCTCAGTGATCCTCGACTCGGCGCTGGCCGGCGAGTTGCTGCTGGTGTCCAGTCCTCCGCTGCTGGACGAGCCCGAACGGGTCTTGGCCTACCCCAAGCTGGCCGCAGCGTTCCCCGACCCAGCGGGGATCGCCGGGCGGATACGGGCGGTGGCGGCCATGGTAGAGCCGGGGTTCACCCTCGCCGTGGTCGCCGACGAGCCGGACAACCGAGTCCTGGAGGCGGCGGTCGAGGCACGAACCGACGCCGTGGTCACCGGCGATACCGGGCCACTGGCCCTGGGGGTGTACGACGGCATCCCGATCATCTCGGCGAAGCGATTCCTGGAGTGGCGTCAGAGCCGCGAGCACTGACACCAGCTTGTTTTCCGGCGCCCCGCGGCGCAACTGGGC
>JAJZNG010000131.1 GCA_021847945.1 Actinomycetes bacterium
CTCGCCAGCACCAGCAAAACCTGACACGAGATCCTGGGCCAGGGCTTGGATCATCGGTTCGTACTCTTTGACCCGTCGCTGGGTGAAAGCGCGGTTCACGAGGTTGCGTTGACGGCGGTGAAGCGGAGGGTCAGCGCTCAAAAGGACGGGGGTACGACCCCTCTTGACGCGCTGGAGGACGTCCAGGAGAGAACCGTCGCCGTGCGCAGCTAAGGCTGCGATGCCGTCGGTCATCTGACGGGCGAGAACTGGACCGGTCGCCAGGGAGGACGAGAAGTCCTCAGGATGGCGCAACACGAACGCCACTTCCTCGTAGCGGGTAACGGCGAAGGCTTCGATCGCGGCGACCCAGGCGACCGGCGCAGTCGAGCGCATCTCCGCGAAGATCGGGTACGGGCAGGCCAAGGCGTCCGCTTCTAGGCCGAACAGCCGGTCGCATCCAGCCGTGGAAGGGCTGGAGGAGCCGGTTGTCGGGGGGCTGGGAGCGATTCGGCTGGCCACTCTCTCAGCCTTCCCTGCTGTCCTGGTCGCTGGCGGTTCGGTAGTCGGAGAAGGGAGCGTCCCGCTCGTTGAGAGACTCTCGGAGGGGTCGGCCCCGCAGGTTAGCCATGTAGCGACGGGAGGAGTCCTGGTGGAATCCGAGTGCTTGGATCTCGGCGGTCGCCCGGAGGCCTGCCCGCATCCCGGCAGCTTCCATGGCCCGGTGGACGACCCTTTTGTTCAGCGCTAGAAGGTCTCCGGGAACTTTGGAGATCCTCTCAGCTTGGGCCAGTACCTCCTCGTCGAGACGCTCAGGGGGATAGGCCCGGTTTGCGAATCCGGCGGCGACAGCTTCGGCTCCGCTCATGGCGTCGCCGGTGAGCAGCGCTTCCATAGCTCTGCGCATTCCCATCAGCCAAGGCTGCCAGGCGAGATCTGGCGGCGACATAAGCCTTACTGGCGGGTAGCCGATCTTTGCGTCGTCGGACACGTACACCAAGTCGCAGGCGGCGGCCAGCTCGGAGCCACCGGCCAGGCACCAGCCGTGCACCTGGGCGATGATCGGAGTGGTCATGTCCCACATCTCGAACCATCCCGCGACGACGTGGCGCGACCACCAACCGTCGCGTGGCGCAGTTGCGCGCTCGACGGGATGGTTGGAACCGGACAGGTCGTAGCCGGCGCAAAAGGCCGGACCGGCACCCCGGATGATCATGACCGACACGTTTGGGTCTGCGTCGCCTTGGCGAAGGGCCTCGAACAGGGCGAGGCGCAACTCGTCCGACAGCGCGTTTCGCTTCTCTGGACGGTTCAGGGTCAGGCGTGTCACCGACTCAACTGGACTGTCCACTACGAGAACCTCTTCGCTCACCGATCTTCCCCCTGCTTGCACGTTCGGCCCTGGGACTGGCCCCACTGCTACCGGCCGACAATAATCGTATTGACCGATCAGTATGCCACGTGCGCCGCGACTCTGCCGGATTTGAGTCGACCGGCGTCGTGTCCGAGCCCGAGGGGGGTTTGAGGTGCTTCTAGGTTTCGACGAGTACCCGTTCCACCAGATCACCGAGACTTTCGCAGGTGTGTCAGGTAGCGACCCGTCCTGGAACGACGGCCACTACGTCTGCGCTGCCGACGCTGACGGTCAGATCGCTTTGACTTCCAACGTCAGGTTGTACGCGAACAACGACGTGATGGACGGTTTCGTGTGCGTCCGCCACGACGGCCGCCAGTACAACATCCGTCTGTCGCGGCGCCTCCGCCCGGACATGACCAGCCTGCGGGTGGGACCGCTGCGCCTGGAGCTGCTCGAACCGCTCCGCAGCGTGCGTCTCGTCCTTGAGGACAACGCCCACGGTATCGCCTTGGACCTAACGTGTCGCAGCGTCGGGGTGCCCTACATGGGGCCGATCGAGAAAACCCGTGTCGACGGCCGCCTCCTGGGAGAACGCGCCACCTACGAGGTTGCGGGGACGGCGGACGGATGGGTCGACGTCGGCGGGGAACGCTTCGCTTTGAGCCCGGACACGGCGTCTTTTTTCCGTAACCACTCGTGGGGCTACCAACCCGGTCGGGGCGGACCCCGCCACGGAGCGCCGGCTCCGTCGTCCCGCAAGCCGGGTATCCGCCAGTGGGTGCTCTTCCACGCCGGCGACCACAGCGGCTTTTACTTCGGGGATCCGAGCGGACGGGCGGCCGCAGGACGAGGTGCGCTGCTGCTCGACGACCGGGCCGTGCCGGTCGCTTCGGTAGAACACGAGCTTGAGTTCTACGACGGTGGTCTTCGGGTCCGTCGAGGTTCGTTCGAGCTCACCGACGCGGAGGGCGCGAAGCGTAGCTACACCTTCGAGGACATGGGATGGGTCTACTGCCAAGGCGGTGGCTACTTCGGCGGTTTCGACGACCGCCTCGGCCAGGGCGTTTACCGCGGGGAGTTCCACGTCGAAGGCGAGGTTTGGGATGTCCGAGACCCGACGGCGGTCGTCGATTCCACGGGCCGGACCTTCGAGTTCGACCACGCCTGGGCCGAGAACTTCGTGAAGCTTCGCGGCCCGGGCGGCCTACCCGGGCTCGCCCACTTCGAGTGCGTGGTGATCCGCTAGCGGTGCGGGCCAGCAGCGAGGACGCTGGCATCTGCAACGATGATCATTCAGAGACGGGCCGTCGCAGGTCGAACACCCGTGACAGCTCCTGTTCGGTCATGCCCGTCTCTTCCAGGACCTGGCTGACAGCAGCCCCAAGTTGGGCGACAGCACGCCGAACCTCATCCTCGTCCCGTTCGAGCGGGATGTAGAACCCGATCACCTTGCCGTGTCGGTTGACAGCGGTCGTTTCCGAGCCAAAGAAGTACGTACTCGCATTGTTGCGGAACCGACGAACGCCGACACTTCCCCTACGCAGGGTCCCGCACGCCCCGGCGGGCCAGCCAGCCACGGTTGCACGATGTAAACAGTTACCTAACCAGTTGGTGGGATGTCGACGCGGGGATTCTCAACCTGAGGGTTGAGGCCCAACTTGGCGTCTCCCCCCAGCAACCAACCCTGGGGCTGGCGACGCCGGCGGCCCCAAAGCAGATGATTGTCGTATGACCCTCACCGACTACGTCATCGACATCGCCCTGATCGCGCTGGTGATCCGCCAGGTGCGCGACAGACGCATGGACTTGCGCAGCCTGCTGCTCCCTGTCGTCCTCGTCGCGGCGGCTTGCGCCCTCTACCTCAAGGCGCTGCCAACAGCGGGCAATGACCTCCTTCTTGATCTTGCGCTCGGCGGGGCTGGAGCGGTCCTGGGAGTAGCAACGGCGCTGACCACACGGGTGTGGCGCGCCGATGACGGGTACGCCCACTCCAAAGCCGGAGTGACAGCGGCAATCCTGTGGGTGCTCGGCGTCGGCTCCCGCTTCGCATACGAGGAGTACGCCACCCACGGCGGCGCGCCCGCCATCGCCCGCTTCAGTCTCCAACATAACATCACCAGCACTCAAGCGTGGGTGACCGCCGTATTGCTCATGGCTCTAGCCGAAGTGCTCTTTCGCCTTGGTGTGCTGAGAATAAAAGGGAGCGTCGCAGGGTCTGCTGGCGTTTCGAGCATGGCGGTAGCCGCGCCGGCGCCATAATGGCCTTGATGGACGTCGCTCCCAGCGCCCGCGTCGACACCGCCCGGCGTCGGGCAGCCGAACGCGTGGAGCAGCAACGGCGGCACCTTAGGGTGGTCCGCTGGGGACTTGAGATCGCCGTGGTGATACCGGTGTTGACCTCACGGCCGTGGGCCCGCCCAGGGGCAGGCGTCCTGCAGCTAACAGTATGCCTCGCTGTTTACACCCTCGTGCTGCTAGCCCCAAGCCCACGCTCGCTCGTAACAGTCGAAGCGGGTTCGCTCGGCGCGATGGGAGCGGCCGGAGTTGGTC
>JAJZNG010000142.1 GCA_021847945.1 Actinomycetes bacterium
CGCCTGGGTTCCCGATCGAGGTGGTCATGTCGTCGGCGACCCGCCCGGCGCCGCACGACGCCGCGAAAGACCGTACGGCGCGCCCGTGAAGCCCGGCTACAACGACAACGTCGATCTCCGACGGGGACAGCCCAGACTTCTTCAGCATCTCGTTGAAAGCCGACTCGGCGAGCGGAACGTACACGTGCTCGCCGAAACGCTCCTCCCACACCCTCGACGAAACGGCGCCAGGTAGACGCCAGCGGTCCAAGAACTCGTCGGTGGCGCTCGCCTCGGCCACGACCTCCGCTATCGGTTCAGCACCGTCCCCGAAAAGGAACGCTGCTGCTGCGTCACCGCCGTCGCGCTCGTCTGCTCCCCCCGGAAGGCCGGTCCTCACATCCGAGACGACCACCAGGGCGGACCCGGCGGCTTCCGCCCCCATGAGAAGCGCACCGGCTGCGGAGCGCACCGAGCCGCACACATCGACAGCTAGGCACCCCGTCGGCAGTCGAAGCGCAGCGTGGAGCACGTTGGCGTTCGTCTTGTCCAAGTACGGTGGGTTGGCCGTGGAGTAGAGGAGTCGCTGGGGGGCGCCGGCGTCTCCCGCCCTCCTCAGCGCCTGGCGGGCAGCTTCCACCCCCATGGAGGTGGCGTCCTCGTCGTAGCCAGCCACGGCTCTGGAACCCTTGCCTCCCCCGGCCCCCAGAGCAGCGCCGATGTCCGCTCGGCCCAGACGGTGACGTGGAATGTAAGTCCCGTAAGAGATCAGCCCCGGCATCGCGCCTCCTTTGAGTGAAAAACCTATACCACCGATAGCGTAGGTGCCCGGCACCGCCGGCGCACGAGCGCGCCTAAACAACCCCACCGGGGCCAGCCGGGTCAAGTGAACCGGCTCCGACTGGCCGGATAATTGATCTTGTGGTTAATATTAAGCGGACAAGGCAGGCCATCAGGCAGGCGGGCCATCGGACAGGTAGGGGACACAGCATGGACTTCGAAGGGCGGGTGCTGTTCGTTACGGGCGGCGGTTCGGGTATCGGCGCCGCGACAGCTCGGCGCTTTGCCGCCGGCGGCGGAGCAGTCGCCGTCGCAGACCTTGACGCCGGCAAGGCCAAAGACGTCGCCGCGTCGCTCGCCAACGCGGTTGGTTTCGGCGTGGACGTATCAGACGAGGCCTCGGTGCGCGACGCCCTGGCGGAGTGCCGGCAGACGCTGGGGCCCGTCGACGCTGTCCTCAACGCGGCAGGTCACGCCGAGTTCGGCGTCATCGAAGACTGGTCCTTCGAACGTTGGACGAAGATGATGGCTGTGCACGCCGGCGGGACTTTCCTGGTGTGCAAGCACGCGATCAGCCAGATGAGAGAGAAAGGCGGCGGGGCGATAGTGAACGTCGCCTCCGTAGCCGCCCTCGTTGCGCAGCAACGTAACTCCGTGTACGGCTCGGCCAAAGGCGCGATCTTGTCCTTCAGCCGGCAGCTGGCGTTGGACCTTGCCCCTGACATCCGCGTGAACACGGTCGCCCCGGGCAGGGTTCGCACCGGGATGACGGAGCCGATAATGCTCTCTCGGGGCCAGGGCAGCGTCGAGGAGGGGGCCAAGTCCTTCGGAGCCGCCAACCCCCAAAAACGGGTGGCGAACGCCGACGAGATCGCCGGGCCGGTCTGCTTTTTGCTCTCCGAAGACGCCAGCTTCGTGACCGGCACCGTCTTGGTGGCCGACGGTGGAGAAACCGCCATTTGAACGTCTCGACCAGCAGAAGCGGGGTCCCGGCCAGGGTGAGCGGGCCGGGCTAGGAGTCAGCAACGAGCGTTTCGAGAAGTTCGTCGGCTCTGGCCAGCCGCTCTTTTACGACCAGCTGGAAGGGCTCGTCGAGTTCTGCTGCCACCTCGTCGAGCGAACTGCGAGCGGACCTGACCAGTTCGACGACACTCCGCCGACCGTCCAGCACCGCTGCACGCATCCGCTCCGAGATCTTGGTTGCGAGACGTTCGTCGAGCTCCCGTGCGAAGGTCTCGTAGGAGACCGACATGAGCCTCGCCGGGATGGCTTCTGCTACAAGCCACAGCGGTTCGAGGGCCAGCTGTCTCCAACGGGCCGGCTGTTGCAAGCTGGCAACTCCGACTGCCGCCAGAGCCGCTGATCCCGCCACGAAACCGGCCCGCTGCAGTGGCTTCAGGAACGGCCAGTACAGTCCCGCGACGATAACCGCCGTACTTCCCACGTCGAAGAAGGGGTAGTGCTGCTTTCCCCGAGCGTCCGCCGGGCAGCGAAGGCGAGGCGTCGTGGACACCGTGCAACCGGCGCTGACTGCTAGCACCGCGGCGAGGATCCTGGCGTGCCGGCGGTTGCGGTCACCCGGCGGGTCCGAATGAACTTTCCATGCGAGCGCTGCCATAGCGCCAGCCCACGGCACGACAACGGAAAGAGGCGCCCCGCCGTAGACGTCGGAGGCGAGGAGCAGTTGCCAGAGAGCGCCAAGGCCCAAGATCACGGCGGCGGGGTCGACCGGTCCCGCTTTCCACGTCGGATCCGCGCTCAAGACGATCGGGACGTTGTTGACGAGCAGATGCCGTGGCGCTCCGGGCACAGCGGCCTCGTCGGTGTCGCTAACCGACACGTCGACCCGGCCGCACAAACCGAGGCTGTCAAGCAGAGATTCAAGCTCGGCCGCCTGGCCCGCCGACACGACGACCGTCCCGTGGCCGGGTGCCACGCGAACGACTACGTCACGGTCCAGGCGGGGCGTGTCGTTGTTGCGGGTCTCCCAGCGCAGCAGGGCATGACCGAGGAACACTTCCGCCCCGCCGAGCTGCTCACTGAGCGAAGCCCGCCATCCTCTAAGCGCTCCTGCGTCTATCCCCGCAGGACTAGACGCGTGCTCGCCGAGGAGCGGGACGATCGACCACAGCCGGTCGACGACGGTGTCCGCTCCCAGCGCCACCGACGCCTGGCCTGCAAGGAAGGCGTAGGACTCCTGGGCTGAAAGCTCTCGGTCGAAGCGCGCCTCGGCGGACCGGCGGGAACGGATCTGGTAGGAGCGCAGCCCCCAACCTGTTGCCACTGCGACTAACTGCCAGACGAAGGCTTGCCAGCCGGTCTTTTTGCCTCGAAGCTTGCGCCAGGCCGCTACGACTGCAGCTTCGAGAGTCGGTATTCCCACTGCTGCGAAGCCGAACCTCAGGCCGGCTTCGATTCCGAGGGGTGTCACGCCCAGGGTGGCCGTGTCGAACGGCATGCCGAGCGCTTCGGACCAAAAGATCACGTCGGCGAGGTCAGCTGCCAAGCGCTTTTTCAGGTGGGGGTCGCTTCCCCTGTTCAACGCGACGTAGGTGGCGGCGTCGACGGCCACGCAAGCGGCCATCGCGAGACTGTGAAGCCGGCGACGCCGAGAACCCAGAGCTTCCAATGTGGAGGCCCGCGCCGCAAGCCGCATGAGCGCGTGAAAACGCGGGCGTGCACGCAGCATCGCTTCGACAGTCGACCTCGAAGCCTCCACCTCAGCCCAGCCCAGCCTTCTGGCTTCCACACCAAGAGTATGCCCGAACAGCCCACGCCGGCCTTACTGCGGCCCGCCTACAGCGGGCAAAAGCGGAAAGCACCCAAGTTGAACGCTCAGCAGGTCGACATCTGGGTCACAAGCGAGCATTTCCGAGCTAACCGAGATGACCCGACCCAACAAGTTGATTAGGAGAGCGACCAGTCCGATGGCATCGTGGAGCGACCGGCGGCCAGCCGGGCTGCACCAGAGGCCTTCCAAGAGGGTCCGGGGAGCGCGACAAGGCCCGATCCCCAGAACTCCGAGCGCACGCAGCTACGGAGTTCGCAGATTGGCCGTTGCCCTCACAGCAGTGTCGGGTTTGCTCGTCCTGCTGGTCGCGCCCGCA
>JAJZNG010000203.1 GCA_021847945.1 Actinomycetes bacterium
ACCGGTAATCGAAGAACCGTCCTTGTGCCGGCTTCTTTCCATCGATAGCTGGTTGCGAGGCGTCTGAGGTCGACGGCTACCCACTCACCGCACACGCGATGAGCGCGCAAAACAAAACCTCGGACTGCCGCCACAACCCGTCGCCCGGTAACCGGCGTAGCTGGGCGTTATCGCCGCACGGTAACGCCAGTCCTGCTCCGGTCGGGCCGCAGTTATGGGGTGCAACTACTTGTGCCGAAGTGTTGTTGGCCCGCGCCTCCTGAGTCCTGGTGATTGTGCGGTTGTTATGGACCGGGAGATCCTCCCTTGACGGGTACCTAACGTCGACTACGAGCGCTCAGCCCCCCGGCGGACCGTAACCACATGCGCTCACATTCTGCTGCTCCCCGGGGACCGACGGACCGCTACAAATCGTCGAAGATCGAGGCTTGGAGGATCACCCGGCGAATGCTGCGCTTGTCTGCCAGCGGGACCAAGCGCTCGCCGACCTGAGCCTCCGCGGCCTCCATGTCTTCGAAGAGCACGCCGTCGGGCTCCACCTTCGTGCGCTTGAGCTCCACGTAGGTGCCGTAGTCCAGGGCGTAGATGTTGTAGCGGAGTCCCGGGTTCTCCTTGTCGCTGTAGCCGCGTTCAATGAGATGGAGCAGTCGAAGGTCGAACAACGACAGGATCATTGGGTGGTCGGCCTGCTCGCGCGACAGCATAAACATCTTGGTCTGTCGCGTCCCAATGACGTCGTCGATCAACCGGCGTAAGGCCACATGCTGTTCCTCAGACAATGAGGCTGACTTATCGGTCTCATACCAGTCCCGCGCAGCGTCCTCGACGCTGCGCAGGTCGATCCTATTGCGACCGGATCGCGTGGCCCGGAAGAACGACGACCCGAAAATCCCGAGAAAGTCACGGACGACGCCCTCACCTGCCCGCACGAGTTCGACGAACGTATCACGCTCCGTGAAGAAGCGCGATCGGAATGCTGCCGCGTCGCGGATCCCGTGTTCGTCCAGGACCTCCTGGTCGAGCCCTGACACCACGTGCTTGTAGAGCACCGCCCCGAAGATCTCCTCCACACGGGCGGGGTTGCGCTCGTACACGTAGTAGTCGTCCAGGTCGAGATTCGCCGTGATGTCCGGACCCAGTTCGAAGCCCACCATGTTGCCGCCCCCGGGCTGGGGGAGGCTGAACCGCGAGCGGTACTCGAGGGAGCCAATCTTGACGGTGATGCGGTTCGAGGGCAGTACCGACCGCTTCAGGAACTCGGCGATGAAGGGCTGGAGCTCGGTGGGGATCGAGGTCCACTCGTCGATGAGCAGGACGAGGTGCTCGACGCCCATCGCCTCCAGGGCGGTGTCGAGCACCCTGTAGATCTCGCTGTAGACGACTGTTTCGCGCAGCGCCTCGGAGTAGGAGACCTCGTCTGTGTTCGTCCGATTGCTCGTGCTGCCGAGGTTCACGTCCGCGGACGGCCCGGTCGACGAGACCCCGAAGCGAAGACCCGCCTGCGAGCCTTCAGCATCCTGGCGAGTGGTCTTGACCTCACGGCTTGTGACCTCGGCTGTCTTCGCCGTGATGTAGTGAGCCAGATCGTCAACTTCTTGCAGGCCCCTACCGTCGCGATCGGGGTCCGTGGCGATGTCGAGGAGACGGCCCTGCAGCAACCCTAGGAGATCCTTGAAAAGCGCAATGCACCGCGGTGCGAGGGGCTGAGTTGAGTCCGTGAACATGTGGGCACTGCCGAGCAGCCGGACGTCCAGGTAGATGTGAAAGACGTTCTCTAATTCCTCCATCTGTGCTCCCAGCACCTGCAGGACATGAGTCTTGCCCGTGCCACGGCGGCCGTAGAGGATCTGGTGGCCGAAGTTGGTCACTTGGGGTAGGACCCCGGTCTCGACGTAGGTCTCGCGCAGCACGTCTAGGCTGGCCTGTCGCTCGGAGCGCGACACGATGCTGCTGACTGCCCGCACTAAGCGCGGGTCTTGGAGCAGTGAGTCGGACATGCCTCCCCCTTGGGTCAGTAGCCAGTAACACTGTACCTTGCCATCCCAAGCGGAGCAGTGGCCGCGCAGGGCAGAAGGCGCCAGGTCCACCGCTGGAGCCGGTGACTGTATACGTCCTCTGGCATCGAGAACCGGCCGGGGAGGACACCCGGCAAGTCGGTATCAGCTACCGCAACGGAACCTGCCCCGCCTCGGACCACCGCGCCTTCGACGAAACGGGCACCACTGTCCCCATCCAGGTCTGGGGCCGGCGCTCCCGCGAGGAGCTGTCGGTAGCCGCCGATACGCCAGTACCACGCGATCGTGGGCTGACCAAGCTTCTCCGGAATCGGGCCGTGCTGGACGAGGCCCGCAGCATGACAGCACCGGACCCCGCCCCGAGACGACCACCAGCGCGCACTAAAGTGTCGTTACTCAACACGGCGCAGGCCCGTCGAGAGAGTACCGAATCATCCATCTGCGTGGCCGGCTCCCGACCGTGGACCACTTTGCGGACGCGCCCGATCGAGTCCTCTCTGTGTCAAGTACTTCTTGATGCGATCGCCGCGGGCTGGGAGCGGCGGGCTCGGCGTGGGCTGGTCGCGGTGCCGTAGCGTGTGGTCGGGCCCGGGAGTGGCTTCGCCGAAGAGCCGGTGTTAGGGGTGAGAGCCGGTCGCGCTGGCTGCTGAGTCGTTCCCCGCTTGCCCTCCCGGGCTCCCTCGCACGCCTGTCGGCGCTCGGCGTCGGCGCGTAGCTGGCGGTAGACGGCGTCGCTGATGCGGCGCTTGAGGGCCCGGACGGCGTTTTTGGGGGGTCTTGCCCTCAGCAACCTTGCGTTCGTAGTAGGCGCGGCCCCCGGTGCCGGGGTGACGGACCTGGGAGATCGCCGCGATGTGCAGGGCGTGGTTGAGCTGACGGTTCCCGCGCCGCGCGACCCGGTGGATCTGGCGGCCGCCGGAGGAGACCTCGACGGGTGCGGTGCCGGTGTAGGCGGCGTAGTGGTCCCGGTTGGCGAAGCGGTCGATGCTGCCGCTGTAGCCGATGAGCATGGCGGCCACGACCGGCCGACGCCATACAGTGCGGTGAGGGTTGCGCCCGAAGCCTTGATCGCGGCGGCGATCCGCCGCTTGGAGGCGGCCATCTGCTCGTCGAGGTGGCGGACATCGGCGATCAGCTCCGCGGCAAGATCGACCTTGGCCGCCTCCAACGCGTTGGCCGGCGCCACCCTCTCTAGGAGCCGTTCGGCGGCATCGGCGCTGATCTCGGTGGCGAACCCGCCGACGACCAGGTCGCACAGCACCGAGTGCAGCCGGCAGGCGGCCTTGTTGTGTAGCCGCCCCAGGTCGTTGTTGCGCTTGGCCCACACCCGCAGCACCCCGGTATCAATCTTCGGCGGCGACCCGCTTGACCCCCGGGGAGCGCAACGCGGCGACCGCGACGGCCCGGGCGTCGTTGGGATCGTTCTTGTTGACCTTGCCGGTCGACAGGACCCGCACCCGGGCCGCCAGCTTCGGTGGCACGTCCAGGACCCGCTCACCGGCGGCCAGCAGCTGCTGGGCGAGCAGGTAGCCGAGCCCGCCGGCGCCCTCGACCGCCCAGGTCCGCTCCGGCCACTGCCCAGCCCACTCGATCAGCCGGGCGGCCTGCACGCTGCTGGAGCGGACCTTCACCTCGCCCAGCAGCTGCTCGTGCTCGTCCAGGGCCACCGCGGTGTGGGACCCCTTGTGCGGGTCGACCCCGATCATCACTGCCATCTACGCCTCCTTGACCGTCACCACCAACCAACGGGACCCGAGGCGGGCATGTCTGTTTCCGGGTGTCCGGCGGTCATACCTCTCTTGAGCCACGCCACGAGCAGGGATACGCCGG
>JAJZNG010000111.1 GCA_021847945.1 Actinomycetes bacterium
GTCACCTACCACTCACTGTTCCGCTCGACCGAGATGTTCCTCGCGCATGCCACTGATCCCGGACATAGGACGCTCGTGATCTTTGACGAGGTCCACCATGCCGGCACCGACGCGGCCTGGGGCGCCTCGGCGCAGGCCGCCTTCGCTCAGGGAGCGTGGGGCATTCTTGCATTGACCGGTACGCCATTTCGCACGGACCGCTCACCAATCGTGTTCGTTCCCTCTGAGGGAGGCAGCGCGCGGCCGCACTTCCGATATGGGTATGACCAGGCGATCGAGGACGGTTCGTGCAGGCCGATCCAGTTCGTCGAGGTCCGGGGCCAGACGACGTTTCGCACCGAGGACGGAGTCGTCCACTCGGTGAGCTTCGACGACACGGAGGTCACTCAGGTGGGTGAGCGGCGACGCCTCCGTGCAGCCATTGAATGGATGGGAGACGGCTCGGTCGCGGGGAAGCTGCTGGATGACGCAAACCGATACCTACTTGCGCTCCGCAAGCAGGGCGACCGGGATGCCGGCGGGCTGGTCGTCTGTATCGACTGCGATCATGCCGATGGAGTCGCGTCATACATGGGCGAGAAGGTACTGGGACGGCGTCCGATAGTCGCTTGCTCGAGGCTGTACGACCCTGATGATCCCGATCCGGCAAACGCCCTACGGCTCTTCCGCTCCTCTCACGAACCATGGATCGTCGCGGTGAACATGGTCTCCGAGGGAGTCGATATCCCACGACTCAGAGCAGTCGTGTACTTGACCAATCGCCTCACGCTTCTCTCGTTCCGCCAGATTGTCGGACGCGTTGTCCGGACGGATACGACCAACGCAGGCGACCACGGCCGCGTCTACTTGCCCGCTGACCCAACCCTTCTGGAGATGGCTCGGTCGGTCAGGGAGGAAGCCCCGCTGCTTCCACCACCGGTTGTGATTGTTACCGATGACAACCGGACGCGGGAGGTGCGAATCGAGGGTGAGGAACGTCGGGAGGCCAGTCCGTTCGAAACTATCGAGACGCTGGGTGAGCAGGGAGGCGTTTTCGACACCGCGGGCCGTGAGGCTCAGTCCCTTCTTATCGCCTGCGCCCGCCGTTTCATCGATCGCGAGGGTCTAACCGGCACTGATCCTGAGTCTCTTGCACTCGTTGCAGCGGAGAACTCTGAACTGAGGACGGCCCTTCTTGAATTGGGGCCGGATCCATGACAGACGCGACTGACGCTAGAGCCTCGAACGCCGTGACGGTCGTGCTGATCGGCGGGCCAATGACCGTCGATGACGGCTCGACTCTTGATTCGCGCCAGCCCATCATCGGCGATCCCAGCTCCCGTATTACGCGGGCGAGCCTTGCCACGTCCTTGCTCTGGTGGACGACGGTCACGTCGCTCGTCAACCCAATTCTCGACTCCTCGGCCCCTGACGCCTTCGCGTTGGTGATCGGTAGCCGGTCGGTCGTGGAGGTCCGCCCTGATGGAGATCTTCGCCGCATTCGTCTGCGGTCGCTGTTGCCAGGAGGTAGCACCACCGCGGATGTCCTCCGTTGCATCGATGAACCCCTACCAGACGGGTACGAGCTCGTGGCGCAAGAGAACTTTCAGCAATGGAAGGAATCCGACGGCTACAAACGGGTCGAGATCTTGTTCGGATACCGCATCCATCGTGGAAGCGAGCGCTGGGTGTTTCTCGACCGAGGTGAGTACTACCTGCACCTGGCAGCCCCCCGCATGCGCCCGTGCGTCATCGTCGACACGAGCTGGGGGGAGGAGATCGACGAAGAGGGCAAGGAGCACGAGCCCTTTGCAGGAAGCTTCAGGGAGTTTGAGAAGAAGCGAATGGCAGGGCGCGAGGTCGTTGTGGTGATGCCCCATACCCACCGCACGGAGGTGTTCCTGCAGAAGTATGTGAAATGGGTCGCGGCCGGTCGGCCGGAGGACAACTCAGCGCGCTGGTCCCCCCCGCTTCCAACTAGTTGGGATCCGACCGCTCCTCCCGATCCAGTGCGATACAGCTGCCCTGTCCCTGTTGAAGCGCAGTTCAAGGTGACCGGTTTTCTGCGGGATGGCGAGTGGCGTAATCCGGCGGACCTGGAGGCGGCGCGATCCCTGTTGCAGGCACGCTACGACCTCAAGATCGGAATATGGGATCTCGTCAACAACGCTACGCTCCGTCGCACCCTGCTTGAGGCCGTTCCGCCTGACGAACTGCCGCCCACGTCTATTGAGGTGCCCTCTGCAGCAGCACAGCGTGCTCAGCGTCAGGTGGCGAGGAGGATGGCAGAGCGAGCCCGAGAGGAGGAGGCTCGCCACTCGATCGATGCCCCGCTCCGGCCATTGAGCGACATCGGCTGGACGAACCTGATTCCGCGGTGCGATCTCTGCCTTCCGCTCACCGACTTGGTGCCGCTGTCGACGATCAGGCGAGCAGCGAGCTGGCCCGACGACGAGCCGTATCCCCTCGTCCAACTTGAGCTAACGATCTCCAAGCGATATTGCGACGTAAGCGTCTTCACGATCATGTACAACCAGGTCGACCTCCGCCGATACGTACACGCCCGGCGAGAGCTTCTCGAAGAGATCGCCGCGCCGGACGCCTGTGACTTAACTGGTAGCGGGACTATCTCCCTCTACCGGAGGCCGGGAGGATGGGCAGATGACGTTGATTGGTCGACCGTTTCCGCCGCAATAGCAGATCGGTCGTCGAGATGGCGAGAAGCGTTCGAGGACTTGTGCCAGGAGTGTCGCGCGGTGCTCGATCAGTGGGCTGTTGCTGACAAGGACTCCGGGACCTCGGATGACCTGGGCCCGTCCGCGGCGCAGGTCTTGGAGCAGGCAGGTCCGGAAGGCATGCGTGCCGCCCTTCGAAGTGCCGGCATCTCGCTGGATGCCTTGCAGCGGGAGACGATTGCCAACAATGCGAGGCGAACTCTCGAATCGGACGGGTTCCGCTTGGGCAGCCGTTCCCGTCGGGTCACCGTTGCCCGCCAGCACATGCTCGGTGTCGCTGCTGTCTTGCCCCAAGCATTGGGTTGTGAATGGGGGACGAAGCGCTTCGTCCTTGGTCTGGTCTGAGAATGCCATCGGTACCCCGTCTCGGCTCGACTACTACACGCACGCTCCCTGGCGGCGCTCGGGGAGGTGAACCACAGGCAATTATCCGTAAGACAATGCTTCCCAGGGAGGGAGGACCTGGTGAGGACGTCCATGACGCGTCATCAACGTATGGCCTGTGGGCGCTGTTTTAGCAGGTCAGTGGCGTGGGCCACGTCGATTACGGGCTACAGATAAGCGCGTCTACTACGTTGATTTGACCCCAAAATCCGCCACGTGGATGACGTGCCTGACGGCCCTGATTCTCTTACGGATAAAAGGGTGTAATTATAGCTGCGGCCGTGCGAAGTTATCCACAGGAAGGCGAACTGTAGGTCTGTGGAGTCGATGAAGATAGAACGAAAGTTGTGTTGTAGGATAGATACATGGTCGAGCGACGAGTACGTCGGAGGCGGCTGTTCAACCTGGTCTCCGGCCAGGTCGGCTACTTCACCGCGGCGCAGGCCCTGGACGTCGGCTACTCCTACCAGGCCCAGGCCCACCACGTCGCGGTCGGGAACTGGCTGCGGGTTGATCGCGGCATTTTCCGGCTGGCCGAATGGGTTCCTGGCGAGCACGACGAGCTGGCTCGATGGACCCTGTGGTCGAAGGGTCGGGCGGTCGTCTCCCACGAGACGGCCCTGGAAGTCCATGGCATCGGCGAGTTCGAGTCCCGCCGTGTACACCTCTCGGTGCCACCAGGATTCACCAT
>JAJZNG010000086.1 GCA_021847945.1 Actinomycetes bacterium
AAGCGCTGACACAGCGGCGAGTTTCTCGGGTCTAGGTTCGGCAACATTGAGTAGGGCAGGCGCCCAAGCGGCTGCATAGGGCATGCCATGGCACGGTGGCGCGGCGCGTGCGGCCGGTGCAGCCGGTTCGCGGCGGGCTCCAGACGTGGCCGGTGGGGCGTAGGGCTGCACAGGGCATGCGTACGCAGTGCCCTGATCAACCGAACATCGGCCGTTTCCGCGAGATCCAGCTCCAAGAGCGGCCGCGGAGTCCACGAGCGATACGGGGCACGCCCGGGTCGGGGATATGGGTGAATGTTCTGGGGCATTCGCGACCGACTTGGTCCCGACGGCGAACGCATGAGGATCCGACGGGCGTGCCTCCGGGGATCAGCCACCGACTTCTACGTCGCGTCCCGGGTGGACGCTCCCTTAGAGTCCGCAGGTGCCCGACTTGCAACTGGTACGAGCTGATCATGGCCCTGCCATCTTGGCCTTCGAACTGGAGAACCGCGGCTACTTCGCTGAGTCGATCTCCGACCGGGGCGACGAGTACTTCCGCAAGTTCAATGAGCGGCACAACGAGTTACTGGCCGAGCAGGAGGCCGGCTTCGGCGCAAGCTACGTGCTCGTCGATCAGGACGGCTCGATCTTGGGCCGTTTTAACCTGTACCGCATAGGGGAAGGCACGGCTGAGGTCGGCTACCGGATCGCGCAGCGGATAGCCGGCCGCGGGGTAGCGACCGCTGCGCTCCGGAAACTGTGCAAGCTCGCAGCGTCCCGGTACGGCCTGGACACGCTCAAGGCGGCGACTAGTGACCAGAACCTTGCTTCCCAGCGGGTGCTGATCAAGGCCGGGTTCATCCCAGCCGAGCCCGCCGACCCAGCCGACATCGGTGGCAAGCGAGGTCGCTGGTACCGCTGCGACCTCACCTCCGGTGGTCCTGATCAACCCGTCTGGTCCGCCACATGACCTCGCCGTTGGCACGACCAGCGCACGCGCATTTCGACGGATCGCCCTTTGGACAACTTCTCATGTATGTCTGAAACAGTGAATGAGGCTGCGCCCCTCGGCCGGCGAATGCTGTGGAACGGCTTGTTAAGCCCCGGTTCCCCTCGGTCTGTGAGCGCGAGGTATCAGTTGCTCTTTCCGGCATGGGCATTCGTTTGGCCGTCGGCTGTGTTTTGGTTTGGGGCTGCTACCTCGCTCCGCTGTCGTTGGTGGTGGTGGACGGCATGGGGGAAGGCGACGCGCCGGAGCGCGGTGGATCGGAGGACCTGTGCGTGCCGAGAACCTCATCCGTCGCCGTTGACCTGGATGAACGTCTTGGGGCTGCTGGAACCTCGACCCGACGATCTGCTGGCGAATACGAGGATCCCACTGTTGGTATCACCGGTTCTGCAGCAGTCGAACCGTAGTGGGACTGCGGTCGGGATTTGCTGCCCGCCGTCCCAGCTCAGCGGCAAGGACGACGTTATTGACACACACAAGCTCCCGGTGGCCGACCCGGTGATCGTCGCCGACGGCGAGACGTTTGCGCGCCCAGCGAGACGGTGGCGGGACGGGTGGACGAGAACGCCCTCTTGGTGCTCCGACCGAGGACGGAGGTCCGGCCAGCAGACGCGTTCCCATTACCGGCGATGCATCCCTGGAGCGCCTGTGCCAGGGCGAGGTCGGCCCAAGCATTGGATCGAGACCGTTCGTCTCCGCAGAGAACGGGGCCAAGGCTCAGACTGACCGTCAATGGGCAAAGCCCGTTGACCATTGACAGCCGCGTCGTCACGTGGACGAGGTGTCGAGCTTCATCGCTCACATCGGTCTCACTCTTTCCGAACACACGGGAGAGGCAGGCTTCGCTTTGACATGGGAGCACTTGACATCGGTCGGTTCCGACGGGCCGATCGCCTCGGGCCTGTCCACGAGTACCACCGACATGCCGCCTGAGCCCCGCCGATGCGACTGTCGACACCTACGATCGAGCGGTGATCCACGCTGATGTCATGAGCCTCCAGTTCTTTGGTGGGCTACCCGGGATACCTCGCCGCCGTCCGCGCGGAACGGGGCACCTCCTCGACCGCGCTCGGACACCAGGTCCGGGCGTCAGTGAGGCGGCCGAGCGGCGCGTGAAGCCGCCTCGCCGCTGCGCCTCGCAGCCACCCGGGATCACAGCTTGACACGTGGTCGGTAAGCGCTACTGCAAGGCGACGCTTCCCAGGTGGTCCGCCGCGACAGCCTCGGGAAATGGCACCAGGTCCGGGAGGCGAACTTGCGGTTCGCGGCCAGGTTCGGTGAGCTCGACGGCCAGCATACGCCCCGGACAGCCGGGCGGGCTGGTGGCCGGGAGCGGCGCAGTCCCGCTGGCTGTTTGCATGACTGCCAGGGCTTGGCCCGGCGGGCCGAGCGGTATGGCGACGGATGGGAAGACGCGTCGGCGAGGTGGGCAGGGCGTTGGCGACCTCGATGCGCAGCTCGTCACCGGGTGGGCCCGCAGGAGCGCCTGGGGCGCTGCGACGGCGGTTGGTACTGTAACCGTCGGGGCGGGGGCTGGCATCGGCGACGCCCGTCGGTCACCGAAGCGTCAGTGCAGACGTTGACCGTAGGCCGAAGGCTCCTCCCACCCGCACCCGGAACTCGGCGATCTGCTCGACGTTGGATCTTGGCAGGACCGCGATAGCCTAGACAAGGTATGTTGTCGCGATGCGGATCGGGCCGCCGGCTTGGAAGCATGGTGTCAGCGAGGAGGACATTCGTCATGCCGTCCGCAACGCCATGCGGCGGATCGACCTCGATGAGGATCTCACCATGCTGATCGGACCGGCAGCTGATGGGACGTTGCTGGAGATCGGGGTCTTGGGGCTCGAGGGCGAGGACCCCGTCGTCATCCACGCCATGGAGCTGAGCAGAAGGTTCTATCCATTCCTCCGATGACAAGGTGATAGAGATGAAGCACACCGACGAAGAAATCGAGCGAGCTGCCGAGCGATACCGCCTGCTGACCGACGCTCTGGACTCCGAGGTCACCCAGGCGGACGACTTGAGCGACCTTCAGGCGGTCGCAACGGCGGCCGAGACCACTCGCCAAGACGAGGCCCGACTGCGCGAAGCGGTCGAAGTGGCACGAGCGCACGGGAGATCATGGAACCACATCGCTGTCGCTCTCGGGGTCTCCCGCCAAGCGGCTCGGCAGCGCTTCAGCCGCGCGGAGCCGACCCGGGCACGGTAAGAAGAGGCCACGGACACCAAAAGGACTCGTACAGTCGAGTTTCTCGGGACCGAGCACGCTGCAGACAACATTGAGTAGGGCAACCGCCCGGGCGGCTGCATAGGGCAGGGACCGCTACCAGCGCCTTCGTCGGGTCTGGAACCCGATGGTCGCTCGATGGTCGTGAACCCCCGCCACTACAACCGCTGGTCAGGGGCGCGCCTCGTGCAGGGGTGCAGGCGCCTGACCAGCGGTTTCTCGTTCGGGAGTTCGGCGGAGATGCGAGTTTCTCGGGTGTTTTTCTCGGGGCCCTATCAATACTGCATAGGCACGCGTATGCAGGGTGGCGCGACGTGTGCGGCCGGGGAGCAGCGGGTTCGCGGCGGGCTTCCGGACGTGGCCGGTGGTGCGTAGGGCTGCATAGAGCTTGCGTATGCATTGCACTGATCAACCGGTAGCACAGAGCTTCGCCAGGTTGCCTTCGGAACCGACCGGCCAGCCCCGCCCCGGATAGGGGACCCCAGCGGGAAAGATCACCGGGCGGGTCTTGCGGGACGGCGCCGGCCCCGGCGCGGTGCTGGCCTGCCCCATCACC
>JAJZNG010000019.1 GCA_021847945.1 Actinomycetes bacterium
GTTTCTGATGACCTCATGATCAAGTTCGTCAACGTCACCAAAGCCTACAAAGGCACTACTGTCGCTCTTCGAAACCTCGACGTGGACATCGACAAGGGAGAGTTCGTCTTTCTCGTTGGGCCGTCAGGTTCGGGCAAGTCGACGTTCCTTCGCTTGGTGACCAAGGAGGAAGAAGCCGACGACGGCGAAGTGTGGGTCGCCGGCAAGGAAGTCGGGTCTCTGTCCAACTGGAAGGTTCCTTACCTGCGCAGGAACATCGGATGCGTCTTCCAGGACTTTCGGCTCCTACCCACCAAGACTGTGTACGAGAATGTGGCTTTCGCGTTGGACGTCATCGGGCGCCCGCGCCATGTGGTTCGCAACCAGGTGCCGCAGATCCTCGAGCTGGTAGGGCTCGGCAAGAAGCTGTCCAACCTTCCCCACGAGCTGTCAGGAGGCGAGCAGCAGCGCGTCGCTATCGCCCGAGCCTTTGTCAACCGGCCTCTGATCCTCCTGGCGGACGAGCCGACGGGAAACCTCGACCCAGCTACGACAGCGGGCATCATGCGGCTGCTGGACCGGATTAACCGGACGGGGACGACGGTGCTCATGGCCACCCACGACAACGCCATAGTCGACTCGATGCGCCGTCGGGTCATAGAGCTCGACCGAGGCTCACTTGTACGTGACCAAGCCCGAGGTGTGTACGGGATGGGAGCCTGATGGCGCTCTCGACCGGCTACCTCCTCAGGGAGACCGGCGGCAACCTGAAACGAAACTTGCTCATGACTGTCGCCGCCGTGCTGACCATGGCAGTGTCGTTGAGCGCGCTGGGTGCGGTGCTCGTGATGCGCCAGGCGATCAACAAAGCGTCGGTTCAGTGGAGGGGCGGCGTCGAACTGGCTATCTTCCTTAAGCCAAAGGTGTCCCCCACGGAGACCTCTGCGATCGACCACGAGCTCACCGGGTCGCCGGGGGTGAAGAAGTTTCACTTCGTGGACAAGGCCCAGGCCTACCAAGAGTTCAAGCAGATCTTCGGGAACAACAACGATATCGTCAGCGTGCTCACCCCAGCTGACATGCCACCGTCTTTCCGTGTGGTACCGTCCAACGCCGCGGACATAGCCCAACTCGGCAAAGAGTTCTCAAACCAGCCTGGAGTGCTGAAGGTCTCCTACGCTCAGCAGGAGATAGCCACCCTGCTGCAGCAGTTCAGCCGCTGGCGGACTCTAGGGGTTGGTTTGGCGGTAGGGGTACTGGTCGGAGCGGTGGCTTTGATAGTCAACACCATCCAACTCGCTATCTTTGCGCGCCGCCGCGAGGTATCTGTGATGAAACTGGTCGGTGCCACCAACTGGTTCATCCGGGTCCCTTTCATGTTAGAGGGCTTCGTCCACGGCATGGCAGGAGCAATAGTTGCGTTCTTCCTGACCTACGGGCTGCGCAACTGGATAGCGTCGTTCTTGCCAGACCAGACCATCCTCGGCACTAACCAGCTGTTCGTCACCCCCCACGAGGCGATCCTGACCGGGGTGGTGCTTCTAGTGGTTGGCGGACTGGTCGGGGTGCTCGGCTCCGCTTTCGCCGTCCGACGCTACCTGGCCGTCTAGGCGCCGGTCACGACCGGCTTCAGCCTGGTCTGCGCTGCCGGCCTCAGCCGCGGCACGGTCAGCTGCCGAGTTGATCGCAGCTGCGACTTCCTCGGGGTGGTGTTGAGGTAGAAGGTGCCCGGCCCCGGGGATCAAGACGAGGTCGGCGTCCTGTATCCTCCCGGCGAGGCGGACGGCGACTTCGGGTTCGACGGTGCGGTCGGCGGTCCCGTGCAAGACGACCGTTGCAACACCGATCATTGCTAATAGGGGGTCCAGTTCGCCGACCTCCCGTAGGAAGTGACGCTGCTCCAGCAAGAAGGAGTGCCAGGGCCGGTTCTTGGATCCACCTAGGCCGGCAATGTAGTGATATGCGTCGCGTGCCCTCTCGGGGAGGCGACGATCTGCCAGGGACTGAACCCAGGCGCTGCCGGTCAACAGTCCGAGAGCGCCGTCGGCCGCGGCTGCGATGGCCTCGCCAGCGACTGGTGCTCCGAGGAGGCGGTCGTTCCAAGTCAGGTGCTCGCTCGGACCGACCGACGATACGAGCACGAGGCCAGATACACGACCCGGGTTAGTGGCAGCCGCCCAGATAGCCGCACCTCCGGCCCAGCTGTGCCCCACCACCAACGCCCTGGGAACTCCCAGACGGTCGAGCAGGGCGATCAACGCGGCAGAGTTGCCAGCGAAGCCTCTCGCTGGACCGTCACTGTTCCCGTAGCCGGGACGGTCCGGGGAGATCACCAAGAAGCGGCCTTCGATCAGGTCCGCCACCCTCTTCCACTCAGCCGAGTTGCCAGGCTGGCCGTGCAGAAGTACGACCGCTTCGCCGGAGGTTCCCCGGATATCGGCGTGCAGCGTTGTTGGCGTCTCGCTGCCAGGGGCCTCAGGAGTTCCGGTCACGTCGGAGCGTTCACTAGGTGCTCCGCGGCGTCGGCCAGGTAGCTCATCAACTGCATCCCGTCGAGCGGGTCGAGGTCCGCCGCTTCGACAGCGGCCCGCATGTGGCGCAGCCACGCGTCACGCTCTGCAGGGCCTATACGAAACGTCGCGTGGCGCATCCTGAGCCGGGGGTGGCCTCGTTCTTCGGCATAGGCCTTGGGGCCGCCCCAGAACTGCACGAGGAACAGAGTCAGGTTTCGCCGTGAGGCTTCGAGCTCGGCGGCGTCCTGCGGGTACAGAGGTCTAAGGACGGGATCCTCGGCCACCGCCGAGTAGAAGCGAGAGGTGAGCTGCTCGAAGAAGCTGTCTCCTCCGACACGGTCGTAGAGAGATACGCTGCTCACCGGGGTCGCCGTTCGAGGCTGATGGTCGAGTTCCCCGGTCCCTCGGACTCGTTGGCCTCCGTTGAAAGGGCCGCCACCCAAGGATTGATATAGGTGACTACGTTACGCCCGAAAGAGATGTGGCTTCCAGGTGCCAGCACAGCTCTCGACCCGTTGACCATCCGCTGCCACTTTGAAGCGCCAGGGGGGTAGAGATAGGTGCCTACCTCAGACCCGCCGTCTTCGGCGACTGCGTCCCAACCTTCCAAGATGATCTCGGCACGGCCTTCTAGCGCGGGGTCTCCGCCGAAGCGAAGAGTCCGGTGCGTGAGGCGAGCAGCGGGCGTGTCGGCCTCGGTGTCGGCGAGAGCTTCGGCGTCCCCTTGCGGCCAGGGACCGACCCTGTAGGCGCAGTCGAGGCGGTAAACGCTGCCGTCCGACGTCACGAGGCAACCCAGCGCCGGTCGCGGTCCAAGGGTGGGTGGCTCCTCTGCGTCGCGGATGGGACTGGAGCACACGGCGCAGAAGATCATGCCGGGCCGGTTGAGGTGGCCCCGGTGGCAGCGTACCCCCTCGACGAGAACCTGCTTGCCGTCTACCAGGAACGCTGAGCCGATCGCAGGCAGGGGCGAGCCACCGCGACGCTGAGCAGGCGAGGGCCGGGATCGCAGATCGAAGACCCACGGCTGCGCATCCGGTGTCGCGTCCTGCGACCTTGTAAGCTCTGCCAGCACCTCGGGATCATCCGGCACCTCGGGATCCTCTAGGTCCCCGGCTAGTACGCTGGCCATGACCTGGGTCACCTCTTCCGACGCTGGTACAACGTCGACGTGCGTCCGCTCTTGCTCCTCGCGGGTAGGGTCTGTGTCGGCGAGCGTGGGGTCTTCGGGGGTGTTTCCATCGGCCTGATCTGCCGTTTGCAGCGGATCTTCGGCTGTGCCGCTGGGCCAAAGGACGAAGCCGGCTCCTGGAACGACGCCCGCTTCGAGGTCGAGGACCGACGAATGCGCGGCCTCGGGAGTGGCATCCCCGGCCCGGTTGACAAACAGCGCTGGGGACGGGTCACAGGCAAGGCGCGCCCAGCCCGGCTGGGTTGACACGACCGTCCACGAGTCGCCGTCCCAAGCTTGAGCCGGACCGTGAAGCAGCCCAACCAGGCCAGAGCGTCCAGGGCCGACCACGGCGAATCCGACTTGGGGTTCGGGGTCGCCCGCACCTAGGACCGACACCAGATGGTCGACGAGGACCTGGCCGGCTTCGGGTGAGTCTGCGAGGTTACGAGCTGATTCGATGAGAAAAGCGTGCAGGGCGGCGGATGCGTCGGGTGTCGTCCATGCCGCCACGTTCCCGTAGCGGATTACCGTGCCTGGCCCGGCAGTGACCTCCAACCGGTTGATCACTGTTCCGTACCCCCGTGGCCGCCCGTCGACGATGAAAGGCCCGAAGACGCGTAGGACTCAAGCTTCTCCGCTACCACCAGGGCGCTTCCAGGGCGGTTGGAAGGGTCCGCTGCGACACAGGATCTGATAACGTCCAGGATCTGGGCAGGAAGGGTAGGGTCAAGCCTCGGACGGCCATATAGTACTCGTTGCACAGCCGTTACGGGCTCGTCGCCATCCAAGCCGGGGTACAGCGAGGCCCTGCTGAGCGACAGATGCAAAGAAGCCCCGAGCGACCAGACGTCGGAAGCCCTAGAAGGCGATTCCCCTCTGAGAAGACCCGGGTCAACGCAACTGAGCAGAGACCCGGGAGCGGAGCCGGCTACCCGTCCTGGCGGGCTCATCAGGTCGGGCGGTCCCAGGCGGGCGCCGGCGTTGGTGAGGAAGGTGGTTCCCGGCGATATGGACCCGTGCGCGATACCAGCTTCATGCGATTCGTGGGCAGCTCGCGCTGCGGCGGCGACAGCGAGGGTCTTGGAGCGGTCGTCGAGGGGACCTTCGGGCCTAGCTAGCGTCCCCCCGGTCGCTGGTTCCGACACCAGTTGAAGATCTTCGGAGCCATCTTCGACCAGCAACTCGTAGAGCGTCAGCGAAAACTTCGACCCGTCGTAGGGAGACGACATCAGGCGCTCGGAGATCTCATCGCGTCGCGAAGCGCAACCTGCAAGGACGGACACGACGACGGTTGGTGGCAGGTCCGGGCGGTTAGCAGGCCTACACATATAGGCAGATGGGGCTGACCCAACGGGATCGGCTCGACCGAGAACGCTGAATCCCGCTAATGACGATTGCAATTCGGATGCTCCTGGGCTACGGGTGGGCAGGCAAGAGCGTAATGGTGCACAGGCGGCGCCGCAGTAGCAGCAGAACACCTAAAAAGTTGTTGCAACAAGAAAAATACTGAAATATGCTGAGAAAGCCGATAAAAAGTTGGGTGTGGCCGGCTTTAGAGGGGCGAAGGGCGGTGTATCTATGGCTCTGGGAGTTGCGGGCGCACTTTACGGGTTCCTAGCAGCGGCGGCCGCGGCGCTAGGTATCTCAGCGGGCGCTAGCGCGGGGACCCTCGCGCTGCTGGAGGGACTTCCAGCGGCCGGCGCTTTCAGCTCGACCGGAGCAGGGACGGGGTCGCCAAGTGGACTTCCGGTTGCTGTCACCCCACCGGCGCCGATAACCAGCCCCGGTGGGGTGGTGGAGGTCCCTTCGGTGATGGTCGCTCTCTACAAGCGGGCTGCGGCGCGAACGTGCCCCGGTTTGCCGTGGACGGTGCTTGCCGCCATAGGAACGGTCGAATCTGGCAACGGCACGTCCAGCCAGCCGGGCGTGCGCTCGGGCTCCAACTACGCCGGAGCGCAAGGACCGATGCAGTTCGAACCCGCCACTTTCGCGGCCTACGCCTATCCTGTCCCTGGAGGCGGCGTTTCGCCTCCCAGCCCGTACGACCCTACCGACGCTGTCTTCGCGGCCGCCAGGATGCTCTGCGCTAACGGCGGGTCAAGCTCAGCCGGCCTGCCTGCGGCCGTCTTCGCCTACAACCATGCTTCCTGGTACGTCGACGAGGTGATGAGCCTATCGGCGCTTTACCGGAGCCAAGACCCCTAAGTTCGCTCGGGAGTACACAACGGCGTTCTCAAGGACCGCTACTCACCTGACATCTTTAGGACCTGACATGCTTAGGGCTCAGGCCTTGAGGGAGCTGATGATCACCGCACGCTGTGCGGATGGTGCGTCGACCATAAGCCACAACTCGACATCTGTCGTCGAACTCCATGCGTGGACGACGACGGCCTGGAAGCCACCCGGTCTGCTGGCCTGGTATTCGAAGGCGACGGAAGCTCCTTGTACGGTGATCTCATGGCCGTGCGCCAAGCTGAACGAGCTGGGGGCTGGTTGACCGAAAGCCTGAAGCGCGGTGGGTGGCGCTGCTTGCAGCGTCGGAGCATGCAAGAGATATCCGATATGTTGACCAGCCCAACCCGATGGTCCAGACGTGTCTACGTCCCCAGCTTGGTCGGTGTAAGCCTGGTTTGTGGACCACGCTGCCGGAACTACATAGGAAAAGTAGCCGTCCCTGACTACCTGGTAGCCGACCGGGGCGCTGATGGACGGGCCGTTAGGCTCACGAGAAGTCTCGATAGCTGACACCAAAAGAGCGGCTCCGAGGATCAGGATCGATCCGACGGCTAATCCGACCATCCAGCGCCGGTTGCTTCGCCGTCTGAGCCGCTCCGCTGGGGTGAGATCCAACCCGCGATCTTTGTGGAGATCGACATCAGACCTCTCGCTGTCCCCAAGCCGTTCGATGTCGAAGGGACTGGCTGGGCTGTGACCTCCCGATGCCTGCCAGCCGTCCAGTTCGCTCACCACACCAGTTTCGCATGCTTCGAAGGCATTCCGGCCTGCAGGCTTCGAGCAACCCTGTTGGCTATCGTCTCCTGTCGGCGGCGCCCCTTGGATAAGGCTCTAACTGAATCAACTGAAATGTAAACGAAGACGACCGACGCTGCAAAGAATCAACCTTGCAACGCCGGTCAACCTTCTCGGTAGGGCGACGGTCTGCAACCGCTTATCTGTTGGGATCGCCTCGATTCGAGAGACGCCGCAACGTCCCTCGAACATTGGGCCGACCGTTATGCGGAGTTATCGACCGCTGCTACCGTCTTTGGCTTGGATCCAGCAGGGACGATCAGGTGCCCACCGGATCCTCTAGCAGCGAGGCGGATCGTCCTCCTCGGACAAGCTCCATGTTCCCACGGTGCCCTCCTTTCGCGTTCTAGGGTACTTTTACCTACTTAGTATTAAACGCTTAGGGTAGGGGAAAGTCAACAGGAAAATGCGATGACTGCGGCACCTTCTTCCCGACTGACATGAGCGTACCTAAGCGGCTGACTCATCCGGTCGGTGGGCGGACGGAGGCGCCGGGTCAGTCTGGTCTCTGTAGTGCAGCGCTGCTCGGAAAGCGCTGTTAGCTGTCGCGACGACCGGCACGGCTACTACCGCCCCCACTATCCCGAACAGTATCGCCCCAGAGGCCAGTGACAGTACGACTGCCAGAGGATGGACCCTCACATACCTGCCTATGACGAACGGCTGAAGGATGTGCGCTTCGATCTGGTTGTCCAAAAGCAAGACAGCGGTTATGACGATCGCGGCTACGAGACCTTTCGCGAGGCCAGCTACTGCTACCGCCAGAACTCCTGTGACTATCGCTCCCACCAGAGGGACGAACGCTCCGAGCCCGACGAGGACAGCGAGAGGGAAGCTCAGAGGAACCCCGAGCACGGTCAGCGTTATCGCGACGACCACGCCATGGAACGTGGCGACCATAAGGGTGCCGCGGATGTAGTAGCCGATCGTCGTCCAGGCGGCCCGGCCGGCCGCCTGCGCCTCCGCACGTACTGGTCGCGGAACGGCTTTCAGTAAGAACTCCCAAACCCGGTCCCCGTCGTAGACGAGGAACACGGTACAGAAGATGACGAGCAGGAGGCCTGTGACGAAAGACAAGACCGTCTTGCCAGTCGACAGGGCGGTCGAGGCGATCGTTGCCGAGTTCTTGGAGATGGTCGTGCTGAGAGTGGAACTGAGATTGTCGACTGTTTTGGCGTTAATCTTCAGAGGCCCATTGATCAGCCAATTCTTCACGTGAGGAAGGAGATTGTTGATCTCGTTGCCGAGTTGGGGTGCCTGCTGGGCGGCCCTTAGGATCACCAGGGTCAAAAGGCCGCCGAGCACGACCACCGCCACGAGCATCGTCAATATGGTGGCGACCGCTCTCCCTACGCCCGCACGTCGCATCCTGATGGCGAGCGGGCTGAGCAACGCCGCCACGAGGAGCGAGATCACGAAAGGGATCACCACAAGGGACAAGTCCGACAGCAGCCGAACCCCGAAATACACGACGACGCCCACTGCGATCAGCCGCCATGCATAGTCTCCTGCGACTCTGAGCAGCGGACCGGGCACCTGGATGGAAGCCTTGGGGTGACGTAGCCCTGTCCCGCCCTCATCCGGGGAGGAGCTGCGGTCGGCCGATTCCATCCGCTACAGCCTGCCCGATCGGACGACGCTGATCGCGGATGGGCGCAGGAGGCGGGCTAGAACCGGCTTCAGAGCCTACTAGGGGAGTCTTCGAAACACTAAGCACTGTTGGAATACCTGGCTCCACAGTGAGGTTAGACCGGGTATGACGGTCAAAAACGTATCTATAGCCGCGCTCGACGGGGGCCCGGTCACCTTCGGGGAGAAGGCAACCTTGATAGTGAACGTCGCTTCACGCTGTGGCCTCACACCTCAATACGGTGCGCTCGAGGAACTCCACGAGCGCTATCACGACCAAGGGTTCTCCGTCGTCGGCGTTCCTTGCAACCAGTTCGCAGGCCAAGAGCCAGGCAGCCCTGATGAGATAGCCACTTTTTGCTCGACCACCTACGGTGTTACGTTCCCGCTCACGGAGAAAATCGACGTCAACGGTGACGGGCGCCATCCTCTCTACGACATACTGACCCAGTTCCCCGACGCCGACGGCGAGGCCGGGGACGTGAAGTGGAACTTCGAGAAGTTCCTGGTGGGGGCCGACGGTAGCGTGCTCGCCCGTTTCCGCCCCACCGTGCTACCCGACTCAGCAGAGGTGACAGCGGCCGTAGTGGCAGCCCTGGCGGGCTAAGAGGGCCTGTCCGGTTCCGCCTCTTGGCGGACGCCGCGCGGCCACACGACCCGGTTCGGACCCGCCTCTGCCGAAAGGGCTAGCAACGAGAGCGCCTCGTCGAAAAGCTCGCGGCTCGCCTCGTGACGAAAACCTGCCTCGACGACGGCTACCGTAACCGTCAGCGATGCAGGTACGGGCTCCCCCATCTGAGACTGCTCGACAGATCTGGAGGTGCCGCCGCCTTGACAGCGGTCACCCTGCGCCATAGGTATGCCCGCTCGCTCGACGGCGGAGCGCACACGTTCGGCGGCCAGGACCGCCGAATGCCCCTGCGCTCCTGGAAGAAGGACGGCCAAGCCGTCTGCGCCGAGGTCATAAACCTGGTCACCTTGCCGTAGGGCCTGGCGGACCGTCGCGAAAAGCGACGTTAGATCGGGTGGACCTTCCTCTCCGTCCTCGCAGGGCGCGCCAGCAGGTGGCCCCACGATCGCGCCCCGAGCGTCCCAATCCTGGCGGTCGACACCGATGAGGAGAAGAGAGTAGATGTCGCCGGCGCGGCGGTGCCGTTTGAAGAACCTTGCATGGTCGGTCTTGAATGTCTCTGCGGTGGCGGGAACGCCGGCAGGGTCTGATCCGGGAAGCTCTCTGAGCCGCTCAACTTCGCAGCGGAGTCTTTCCACCTCGGCGTTGAGGCGCCGGACCTCTCCGCGTTCTGCGACAGCCCAGCTGTCGAGCGCTTCGTCGTAGACGGCAACCGTCGACGGACCCTGCGACTTCGCCCTGAACATCGTAAGCTCGCAGTCTCGTATTACCCCGTCGGCGCGTCGTCGCTCCCCGAGCATCACCACAGCAGCGCATGCCGAGGCAGGGATGCTCTGGCCCTCACCTGAGAGGGGGCGCGAAGCCAGCGCAGCGGCCGACTCGGCGGTCTCGAGGGCTCCGGCCAGCTGGACCTGGTCCAAGATGATGGCGATCTTGTCAGGCCCCGCCCGGTAGGCACGGCCACGTCCGTCCACCAGAGTTCGGACTCTCGTAGCGAGAGTCCGAAGGAGGCGGTCCCCTTCCCGCTTCCCGTAACGCTCATTGAAATCAGAGAAGCTGTCCACGTCCACGACGATCAGGGCGGGCCTAGGTCCACTCCGCGGCGAGTCACGGACGGCGACCTCGAGGTGGTCTTTGAGGCTGAGCCAGTCAGCGAGCCCGGTCAGTTCGTCGACGAGAAGATTCCTCCTTCTCGTCGAGGTCGCCGCGGCTGCGTGGGCCGGCCTGTAACCGTCGTCGTCGGAGTTAACCCAGTTCATCCCCGTTCGTATCGGAACTTCCCCTCTCACGATTGAGCCGTCCAGACACCCCCGGCGCGTATCGCGAAGCCGGCGAAGATGAGCGCCGACCGGAGGGCCCGCCGAGAGGGCCCTGGTGGTTAAACGCTTCGCTGGTAGGTGAAATCAAAGTCCGCTCGGGTCGGGCGGCACGTCGACTGCGTGCTCGCGCAAAACGTCGAGCGATACGACCTCAAGAGCGCGTTCGTGGGTGGAAGCCAATACTACGTAGGCCGCTTGGCCGTCGAGATGCGCTCGTAGCCAGTTCCTCGCAGTAACACACCACCGATCTCCGGGCACCAACCCAGGAAAGTGGTACTGGGGCATCGCAGTGACAAGGTCATTGCCTATAAGCCTCTGGTGCTGAAGGAACTCCGCCGTGACCACTGCGCAGATCGTGTGGCTGCCAACGTCCTCCGGTCCGCTGTGACAGCATCCCTCCCGGTAAAAGCCGGTCATAGGGTCCGTCCCGCAAGGCTCAAGGATCCCGCCCAGGACGTTGCGGTCTCGCGGGTGCTCAGGATGCGTATACGACACCGTTGCAGTATCCACCAAACGGCACCGCGTGCGCTACCAGCCCATCGAGGTTGTTACGGAGAATCCTGCCAGACCACGGCACCAGCGCTCAGGTCGGCGCTCAGCCGTGCGTGAACCATGTCGCCAGACCGGAAGGCTCCGATGACGGATCGCGGTATAGACTGGACCACTTCAAGCTCGAACGGCTCCCCGTCGGGGCCCGTTTGGACGCTGAGCACGAAGCGCACCATCGGACGGACCTCGATTATCGAGCCGAGAGTCTTAACGGCGACGATCTGGGCGGTGACCGGGATCCCATTCGCAAGTATCTCCGACGTGCGAATCGGCGGGGGTCCCGACGAGGAGATCCTCCACGACACGATAGGAACTATCACGGCCCCGGCGGCGATCGGCAGCAGAATGAAAAGCACTACCAACGCCTGAACCGTCGAAAGCCCGAACAACGAAGCCGTCATCACCATCGGGCTCTCTTCGTCTCACCAGCCAGGCGTAGGTGAACCGACGTGCAACGAGGTTCGCTTGCTGTCATTCTCCTACCTCCCAGACGTGCCCGACCGGCTTGCGTTCGGTTATCGCAGTGTAAAGCTATGGTCGTGACATGAAACGAGCGGTGGTTCTGGGTGGCGGAGGTCCGGTAGGAATCGCATGGCAGGCCGGGCTCATCGTAGGGCTTTCGAATGTCGGTGTCGACCTGTCCCGGGCCGACTTGGTGGTAGGGACTTCGGCCGGTTCTGTGGTTGGCCTCCTCCTGTCTTCGGGCGGTGACCTGTCGGCGGCCATCCGACTCCTCGGCGACCAGGGCTCACCAGGCCAGGGCTCGCCCGACCCTGAGGGGGTGTCGCAATCTTTCGACGAGGCACTCTTGAACGCTGCTGGGGCGGCCGCCGTCGCCGAAGCCGCAGGTGACGCAGAAGCCGCTTGCAGGGCGCGCGCTGCTCTAGGCCGACAAGCGTTGTCGGCGCAGACGATGAAGGAAGCCCAGTGGAAGTCCAGGTTCGACCTGTTCTCGGGTACCGGGTGGCCGAACAACTTCCGATGCTGCGCCGTGGACGCTGAAGACGGTACCTTCCGCGTGTGGGGCCCCGGCGACTCTGTCCCGGCCTGCGAGGCTGTCGCGTCGAGCTGTGCGGTCCCGCTGTTGTACCCGCCGGTCAGCCTGGCCGGGCGGCGCTGGATCGACGGGGGTGTACGTGACATGCTCAACGCTGACGTCGCAGCCGGTGCCGACGTAGCCGTAGTTGTCTCCTGCACGCTCCTGGAGCTTCCTTGGCAGCTTCCCGTCCCCTACCTGGAGGAAATGCTCTCGGCGACCCGCCGGCGCGTAGAGATTCTCGGATCTGGAGCCGAGGATCTCGTCACGGTCGTCCCAAGCTCCCGGATGCTCGAGGTGAGCGAATGGGGTCTCGCTCTGATGGACTTCGCCAGGGCCGGCGCGGCCTACGACGCCGGCCTTGAGCAGGCGGGAATTGAAGCGGACCGCCTCCAAGCGCACTGGGGCTCCTGACCCATGATGGTCGCCGGGGGTGCTCGCTTAGGCTATCCGGTCCGTGCTGCCGGGCTCGTTCCGGCGGGCTGACGCTCCCGGCAGATCCCGGTGCTCTGGCAGTAGCAGAGCTATCAGCGCATCGGCGTGGCCGGACACCGCCGCAGGATTCGACATGTCGAGCGACGTGAGACGGCGGACGGCGGGGGAGTTCGCGAAAGGGAAAGACCCGAAACCGACGATCAGCTGATAGGCGGTGACCCCGTCGATGGTGGCACCAACCCCTGTTGCCCTCAAGCGCTCCCACGCGTCACGGATTATTTCGAACCGCGGCCGGATGTGGCGTTCGGCGATCCAGTCGAGGCGTTCGGAGTCGGCGGTCGACTCAAGGCTCATGATCCGAAAAAGCTCCGGGCGCCTTGCAGAGAACGCCACGAAGCGGCGGATGCCCTCGGCGAAGGCCCCGGCGAGGTCTGACGGTGGCCCGCTGAAGAGGTCTGCTGTCGTAGATGCCAGCTCGGCGAACAGCTTGTCGACGGCCGCCTGCCAGAGAGCTTCCTTGGATTCGAAGTGGTAGTTGATCTGCGGCTGGTGCCAGCCTGCTCTTCTTGCGATCTGGCGGGTCGAAGTTCCCTCGAAGCCGTGGGCTGCGAACTCAAGCAGAGCGGCGTCCAGCAGGTCTTCCGCCACTAGATCGGAGTGTCGTCGCTGCCTCGGGGCTGGAGATGGTATGCCTGTCACCTGTAACGGACACTAATATAGCGTGATAACGCGTGAGTCTGCTGGTCGTAGTCTTGCAGTAGCCGCTCACTGAGTTCCATTAAGGTGGAGAGGCGGTTTCTGCTCTGAGCAGGATTGCAGCGGGCCCGTAGCTCAGCGGTCAGAGCAGGGGACTCATAATCCCTTGGTCCTGGGTTCGATCCCCAGCGGGCCCACTCCAAGATCCTCAGCTTGTTTTTCGGTGACGGTGCCGCCCTCTACTTCGAGGTGGCGGTCGAAGCGCAAAGCCTGCAGCATCCAGCGGTCGTGGGTGACCACGAGGAGGGTACCTTCGAAAGATTCGAGCGCTTCCTCGAGCTGTTCTATCGCCGGAAGGTCCAGATGGTTCGTCGGCTCGTCAAGCACGAGGCAGTTCGTCCGGGCGAGGCTGAGACGGGCTAGAGCCGCTCGGGTTCGCTCCCCGGGTGACAGCCGGCCGTAAGGGCGGGTGACATGGCTCGCTTCGAGGTCGAACTTGGCGAGCGTCGAGCGGACCTCCTCAAGGGTTGCCCCGCCCGTACCGACCAGCGAGTCGACCAGGCTCTGGTCGGAGGCGAAACCGGCTCTGGCCTGGTCGAGCTGTCCGAACCTCACCGACGGGCCGAGCCATCTAAGCCCCTCGTCGAGGGCTTGGCCTCCAGTAAGCGCTCGTAACAGCGTCGACTTCCCTCCGCCGTTAGGTCCTGTGATCACCACCCGGTCCGCCCAGTTGACCTCTAAGTCCACCGGCCCGAGCCGCCAAGGCCCGTTCGCCAACACGGCGACGGACAGGCGCACGACCACCTCCCCGCTGCGCCCAGCGTGAGCGAGGTCGAGATGAAGCTTCCAACCTTCCCACGGTTTGTCCACCTCTCCGAGCCTGGCGAGGGCCTTTTCCGATATCCGAACTTTCGACGCTTGCTTCTCCGTGCGGTCACGCGTCGTGGAGCGGCGGATCTTGTCGTTGTCCGCGGGTTTGGTCCTGGCTCGCCTGACACCCTCCTCTGACCAGGCTCTCTGCGCTCGGACCCGTGCCTTCAGACGGTCGCGCTCGGCCTTCCACGACTGGTAGGCAGCGCTGGCGTGACTTTGGGCAAGGGCTCGCCGTTCCACGAACTCGCTCCACGCTCCGGCGTAAAGCGACGCCTTGTGGCTGTGGCCGTCGAGGTCGAAGATGGCTGTGGCGGCTACGTCTAGGAAAGCCCGGTCGTGGGAGACCATCACCACCGCTCCCGGGAACGCGGCCAGGGTCGCCTCCAGAAACGACAGACCGGAGAAGTCCAAGTCGTTGGTTGGCTCGTCCAGCAGAAGGACGTCCGCTCGGCTCAACATGACCGACACGAGCCGGGCTCGGGCAGCCTGGCCTCCCGACATCGACTCGACCGCCTCGTCCAGGCAGCCGGGCGCGAGTCCGACGCTCGCAGCTACTGTGCCAGCGCGAGCGACGAAGTCGTCACCGCCCAGCGCCAAGAAACGCTCCAGGGCTTCGCTGTAGTCGTCCAAGGCCGACGGGTCGGTGCTCAGACGTTCGGTCTCGGCATCCAAGGAGTCCTCTGCCTCCTTCATCCCGCTGCGCCGGCTGAGGTACTCGAGGAGCGTCTCGCCTCGTCTGGCATCGCTCTCTTGGCGGAACAGGGCTACTCGCAGATTGGCGGGCCTGCGCTCGATCCGGCCCGAGTCCGCCGCTAGCTCCCCGGCGAGCACCCGCAGCAGTGTCGTCTTGCCCACGCCGTTGGGACCGGTGACCCCCACACGAGAACCGGGGTGCACTGCGAGCGACACCGAGTCCAAAAGACAACGCGATCCGCGGGTGACAGTGATATCGGTCGCGAAGAGCACAACACGCTAAGTTAGCCATCCCCCGGCACACTCCGACCCTGCGCTGGTCCCGGGTTGGCGCGTAGGGATGGTCCACGGGTTAACATTCCGAAAAAGACTTCCTAGACCAAGGGGGATAGCGAATGCGTACACGCGGTGCGGTCATAAACAAGTCGCCGGGGGAGTACGAGGTGATCGACCTCGAACTCGACGAGCCCCGCCAGGGCGAGTTGATGGTGAAGATGGCCGCCTCGGGACTGTGTCACTCCGACGACCATCTCGCAACCGGTGACATGCCGGCAGCGCTGTACCCGTTCTGCGGAGGCCACGAAGGGTCAGGCGTCGTGGAGAAGGTCGGCCCCGGCACGCCGGGTTTCGAGGTCGGCGACCACGTGATCTTTTCTTTCCTGCCGGGCTGCGGCCGGTGCCGTTGGTGTGCGTCTGGCATGCAGAACCTCTGCGACCTGGGAGCGACGCTGCTAACCGGGGCGCGACCCGACGACCCGACCAGCTACCGCATGCACACGCTCGCCGGGGAGCCGGTAGGCCAGATGTGCGGTATCTCAACCTTCGCCGAGCACACGGTGGTCAATATCGCTTCGGCGGTGAAGATAGAAAAGGACCTTCCCCTAGACAAGGTCTGCCTTCTCGGCTGTGGCGTCGGAACCGGTTGGGGTTCGGCGGTCAACTCCGCCCAGGTGCGACCTGGTGACACCGTGATCATCATGGGCATCGGTGGTATCGGCATCAACGCGGTACAGGGGGCTGCTCACGCCGGCGCGTCGAACGTCATAGCCGTCGACCCGGTAGCGATGAAACGGGAGAAAGCCCTGCAGCTAGGCGCGACCCACGCGTTCGCCGACATCGCCGAGGCTGATGCCTTCGCCAAGAGCGTCACGAACGGGCAGGGAGCGGACAGCTGCATTGTCACTATCGGCGTGGTGAAAGGCGAGCACGTCGGGCAGGCATTCTCGGCTATCCGAAAGGCCGGCACGGTGGTGGTCACCGGGCTCGGCAACATGGCCGAGGTGGGGTTGCCCGTCTCCCTGGCTGAACTGACCCTGTTCCAGAAGCGAATCCAAGGTTCGCTGTTCGGGGCCTCTAGCCCGAGCTCCGACATCCTTCGTCAAGCGCAAATGTACCGGGACGGGAAGATCAACCTCGACGACCTCGTCACCAGCACTTACAGCCTCGACGATATCGCCCAAGGCTACCGTGACATGCACGCCGGCAAGAACATCCGCGGCGTCATCCTCTTCGATTGACCCCAACGATCGGCCCGCTGCCAGCGGCGGCCATGGCGGCAGCCGCTGCAGGCGAGCTGGTCGGCCGTCGAAGTGACATCGAGCTCCTGGCTGCCGCGTTAGCGGCAGGTCGCAACATACTCCTCGAAGGTCCCCCGGGCACGGGCAAGACGACGCTGCTGAGGGCGCTGGCAAGGGGTGCCGGTGTCGGCCTGGTGCTGGTGGAGGGCAACGCCGAGCTAACCCCATCTCGCCTGGTCGGCCACCACGACCCCGCGCGGGTCCTCACCGACGGCTACCGGCCTGACACTTTCGTCGGCGGACCTCTGATCGAGGCGATGAGAGACGGGTGCCTACTCTACGTAGAGGAGCTCAACAGGGTGCCCGAGGAGAGCCTCAATGTTCTCCTCGGCGTGCTGTCCGAACGCAGCGTCCACGTGGCCCGCTTCGGCGAGGTCGCAGCGGAGCCGACGTTCCGTCTCGTCGCCGCCATGAACCCTTTCGACGCTGTAGGCACGGGCCGTATAACCCCCGCGCTATACGACAGGACCTGCCGCATAGCGGTCGGCTACCAATCTGCAGCCGAGGAGCGCGAAGTGGTAGAGCGGCGCACGGCCGTGGCTTCACCGCTAGTGGGACGGGCAGTCGACGCTGTACGCCGGACGCGAGAGCACCCCGACCTGCGCATCGGTTCATCCGTGCGCGGCGCCATCGATATCGTCGCTGTCGCCGGCGAGCTCGCCGCTCTTAGGGGCGTGACGCTTGCCGAGGCGGGCAGGGACGCGGCCGTGGCTTCACTGTCGGGCCGGGTGACGAGACGAGAGGGTGTTGCACGGGCAGTCGAGGCGATTGTCGCCGAGATATGGGATGCCACGGAGGCTTTCGACGAGGCGGACCCCCAAGAGGGAAAAGCGCCAGGCCCGGGCCGCCCGAGCGGCTACCGGGCCGGCGGCCACTCGTCCTGAGCGACCCGGGCGACGTCGAGGGGCTCCTGCGCGGGCAGGATCGTCGCACCGAGGCAAGGTCGAGCATCGCACGCCGTCACGCAGCGCTTGAGAATGTCTCCCCGCAAGTCGGCAGCCTCGACGAGCAGGCGATGGAGGAGACACTGGCTGGCGACCTCGACGAAGGCGTCTCTCTGCTCCGAGACCTCGCCAGGGCAACCGACCCCGCCTTGAGGTCACGAGCCCGCCAGTTGGCAGCGTCGCTGCTTATACCAGCGACGAGGACACCGGGGCCCTCCAGGCCGGGCGGCAGCGCAAGGATCGGAACTCTGCGCAAACACGGCGTCGACTTGGACATCGACGCGACGCTTGAGAGGCTGGTTGACAGGAACACCCTCACTGAAGACGACCTGCGTTGGAGGGGATGGCTGCGCCCGGGACGGTCCGTGGTCGTCGTAGTAGACGCGTCGGGATCTGTCACCGGACGCCCCTTAGAGACAGCGGTCGTCACTGCGGCGGCCCTCGCCGGGCGCCTCGACACCGCCGACGAGCTAGCCGTCGTGGCCTTCTGGTCGAAAGTTCTGGTGCTCCGCCACCTGGGCGAAGTTTCGCCGCCAGCTACGGTGATCGAACGTCTCCTAGCGTTGCGCAGCGGGGACACGACCGACTTGGCGGGCGGTATAACCGCCGGCTTGGCAGAGCTGGCGTCTGCTAGAACAGCGCGTAAGGATGTGATCGTGATCACCGACGGGATTGCCAACGAGGGCGGAGACCCAGCGGTAGCCGCAGAGTCAGCCCGGTCGTGCGGAGCCAGGCTGCACGTGCTGGCACTGCCAGGCGACGACGAGTCGGCCTCGGCCTGCGAGAAGCTCGCCGAGGCAGGGGGCGGCCTACTCGCCCGCCTGGAACGGCCCGGCCAGGCCGTCTCCGCAGTAGCTGCCGTCCTAGGCGACGGCTGGTGAGCAGTCCCAGCGTGCACAAATCGGGCCGCCCGCAACAATCCCGGGCGGCACTCTAAAGGGAGGAAGACAACAAAAGTGGACTTCGACATTCCAGAGGATCTCGTCTCGTATCTCGGCGAGCTCGACCGTTTCATCGACGAGGAGATAAAGCCGCTGGAGGAGGCCGACGACAACATCCGCTTCTTCGATCATCGCAGGGAGTGGGCACGCACCGACTTCGAGCGGGGTGGCCTGCCCAGCCGCGAGTGGGAGGAGCTCCTCGGCGAAGCGCGTCGGCGCGCCGATGCGGCAGGGCATTACCGATATCCGTTCCCGAAGGCTTTCGGCGGCAGGGACGGCACAAACCTGGGGATGGCGGTCATACGCGAGCACCTGGCCCGCAAAGGGCTGGGACTGCACAACGACTTGCAGAACGAGCATTCAATCGTGGGGAACAACGTCGGCCTTTTGCTCATGATCAACTACGGCAGCGAGGAGCAGAAGGCCCAGTGGGTCGACGACTTAGCACTTGGTCGCAGACACTTCGCCTTCGGGATCACAGAACCGGCTCATGGTTCGGACGCCACCCACATGGAGACCAAAGCCCGTCGGGACGGCGACGAATGGGTCATCGACGGGGAAAAAACGTGGAACACGGGCATCCACACCGCCGCCGCCGACCTGGTTTTCGCTAGGACCTCCGGCGAACCCGGCGACGCTAAGGGCATCACCGCTTTCATGGTGCCGACAGACAACCCGGGATTCGAAGTCGTCGAGTACCTGTGGACTTTCAACATGCCCACCGATCACGCTCACGTGAGGCTGAACAGCGTCAGGGTCCCCTCAGACGCTGTCTTCGGCGAGGAGGGAAGGGGCCTGGCGGTTACCCAGCACTTCTTCAACGAGAACAGGATCCGCCAGGCTGCGTCCAGTCTGGGTGCGGCGGAGTTCTGCGTGGACAAGGCCGTCGAGTACGCCCGCCAACGAGCTCCTTTCGGAAAGCCGCTCGCCACCAACCAGGCGATCCAGTTCCCGCTGGTCGAGCTACGAACCCAGTGCGAGATGCTGAAGGTGTTCATCTACAAGACTGCCTGGCTGATGGATCGAGACGGCGCGTTCAGCGCCTCGGAGCAGGTTTCGATGTGCAACTACTGGGCCAACCGTCTGTGCTGCGAAGCCGCCGACCGGGCGATGCAGGTATACGGCGGCCTCGGCTACTCCCGCCACCAGCCCTTCGAGCACATCTACCGCCACCACCGCCGCTACCGCATAACGGAAGGCTCAGAGGAGATCCAGATGCGCAGGGTGGCGGGCTACATGTTCGGCTTCATGTCCCAGCGGGCTCCCAAAGGGGTTGACGCCTGAACACTCCGGGAGGATGCCGGCGGGTAGCCAGCCTCCTCACCGCTAGGTCGATCAGGGGCGGATGAGCATCAGAAGGTCCCATTCCATCTCGGCGACCCGTCTCCCGCTGGCGGCCATGACGATCGACGGAAAAGTCCCCGACAGGTGAGCGGCTGCCTGCGCGTGGAGCCCGACTGCCCATCGCAGGGTGCCGAGCACCTTCCACCACTCCATGCGCTCCTCGTCGAAGTCTCCGCCAGCCGCCCGGTAGGAGTCGACGAGCGGTTCCCTCGCAGCGAAACCGCCGACTTCGAGATGGTCCTCCCTGAAGCGCCACATGCGCAGCGCCGGCCACGCCAGGTCCTCCATAGGGTCGCCGTGCCTGCGGGCGCCTTCCCAGTCCAAGACGGCCCGTAGACCGTCCGCTCCGACGATCAGGTTGCCGTTGCGGACGTCGGTGTGCACCACTGAGAGGCGTTCGGGCGTGCCGGGTAGCCGCCTCTCCAACCATTTCATGCCCAAGGCAAGAGCCGGGCGGGCGAGAAGTCCCAAGTCGCGCATCGAGGTCTCGAGGTCCCCCAACGCCGCTTCGCTCGGAGGTCGAGATCCGGGGTCTATCATCCCGTCGGGCGCGTCGGCGGGGTCGATATAGTGCAGCCGGGCGAGCGCCGTACCCAGCTGGCCTGCGAGGAGCTCGCCGATGCCGGTCTGTTGGACTAGGCGTAGCACTCTACGCGGCACCGTCTCGCCGGCCACCCGCTCGGAGATGAAGAAGGGTCCGCCGAGCGTGCTTTCGTCCTCGGACGCCACGATTACCTCGGGGACGGGGACCCCGTGGTCCCGGGCGGTCCTGCGCATCTGCGCTTCGGCAGTGACGCTGTTCAAACCCAGCGCTCCTCTGGGGACAACCGTTACCACCAGCTTCGCCGCAGGCAGGCCACTTGGGGTCGCGTCGAAAGCTACGTTGCGCCGCCTGGCCCCCGCCGACGACGCTGCCAGGTTGGCCACTTCGACTTCGGTGCCCCACGTCTCTGAGAGCACCTTGGCCAACCCCTCGGCCAGGTCGGCGCCACCGGCGCCGACCGGCCCCGGGGTCACTTTCCCTCCCAGCGGTCGTGGCCCGGTTTCACCACGGCCAGCTCTTGTCTCGTAACTTCGACTGCAACACGCCACGCCTCGTGCTCCAGCGCCGGGTCGCCGTGTCGAAGCCTGGCAGACAGCTCGGAGCGCAGCTCGGCGAGCGGCCCGTCATGGCCGAGAAGCCCGGCCAGGGCCAGTCTCTCAGCATTGGCTGCAGGTTCTGCGAGCTCGCACTCGCGTCCGACGATCCGGGCGACGTTCGAGGCGACACGAACCTTGTGGGCCAGCTCAGCCGGCACCGCCGGCATGACCTCGTCGTCGAGAAGGTCAGCGACCGCCCGGAGAAGGTCAGCGGCGTTCGGGTACAGGTTCATAGGGTTCTGAGTTCATAGGGCTCTGAGTTGATAGGGCTCTGAGTTGATAGGGCTCTGGGTTCATAGGGCTCAGGCGCAAACTTACGCGTCCAGGCGAACGTCCGCTTCGGAACGCTACGATCCGGGCATGAAACCAACAGACGTGATGGCCCGGGCCTGCCCGAGCCTCGGACATCTAGGCTCGTCGTTCTACTTCACCCCTGAGACGGTGGCGGCAGGCAAAGCCGTCGGCCTCGACGGGTTCCGCTTCTACTTCCTCGGCCGCGGTGGGGTGCTCGGCGACGTCGAGTCGGCCGTGGTCACGAGCGCTTTCGGATACTTCAAACCGTCGCTAGTCGACAAGATGTGGACCTCGGCTCGCGAGCGGTATCCCGCCCGCGACGCGGCCAGGCTGTACGTGGGCTGCTGCCAGGATCACGGCCGGGCTCACCTCGGCGACGTGGCCGGCCTCGAAGGTTTCTGCGAAGCGGCCGAGACGCTCGTGTCGAAGGCGATGACCGACCCGGGTGGTCTGACGCTCTTCGCCGGGTGGGCGGCGGAGCCGCTCGCCCAGGACCTTCCTGCGCGAGCGATGCAGCTGGTAGCGGTCCTGAGAGAGCTTCGCGGTTCCGCCCACCTGGTCGCTGTCAGGGCGAGCGGGCTGTCGACTCCGCTGGCTCACAAGATCAAGCGTCCGGGCGACGTCGCCACCTTCGGCTGGGAGGAAGGCGAGGTCGCCGAACCGACCGACGAGGACCGGCGCACCCTGGAAATGGCAGAGCAACTGACCGACAGGTTGCTGGAACCGATCTTCGCCGAGTTAGACGATGCCGCCGCTGCGGCATTCTTGTCGGGACTCGAAGGAGTCCAAGCGGCTCTAGCCTGACAGCGCTTGGGTTTTGCGGGTTGCCCGCAGGTGGCGGATCACCGGCCAGCCGGCGAGCAGCGAGCCAGTGCCGGCTATAACCCCGATAGCCACGTCTACCGACAGTCGCCCCTGTTTCGCCCAGTACACGTCCCGCAAGTCGAGCAGGAGAGCGAACTCGTCGACTATGAGCGCCAAGCCGGCACCGTAAGCCGCCGCCACCAGTGGGTGGCGGCGGAAACGGTCGTCACCGCGGAGCGCCACGCCTCCGACGGCGCTTACCGTCAGGATTCCCCACAGGTAGTGGTGGAGGTGAACGCCGCCGGCCTTGATGTCGTGAAGGGGTCCTTTTCCGTCTTTGATCGAGTACGTGATAACCCGCACGGTGGTGAACGTAGACGTGAAAGACAGCCAGCTGACGAGCGCCGTCTGCTGCCCCGGGGTTAGGGAGTGGCGAAATGCGTGGCGGATCTCACGGGGCGACGGGGTAGGCGTTGGCACCGTTACATCCTCGCGCCGGCGGACTTGGCGCCGGTGAACTTTTGGCCTCCGCGTAGCTTCCGGGGGTAGCCTTGGTGGGAATTGGGAGGAAAATGACACCTACGCGGCGTTACCGAAGAACTGAGTTTGCCGGCGTGAGCTTGTGAGCGCTTCGACCTCCGCAGGGCCTGCCGTTGCAGGCTCGCGGGCTGCGAGGGTGCCAGGACCTCGCTATAAATGGGTCGCTCTGATCAACACGACGATCGGTATCTCGATGGTCGTGATCAACGGTTCGATCACCATCATCGCCCTGCCGGACATCTTCCGAGGCATCGGCCTCAACCCCCTCGGCCCCGGTAACAGCGCCTATTTCCTGTGGACGCTGATGGGTTTCCTGCTTGTCACCTCCGTGCTCGTTCTCACCTTCGGTCGTATCGGCGACATGTACGGCCGTGTACGCATGTACAACCTGGGGTTCTTGGTCTTCACCGTGTTCTCGATCCTCCTGTCGGTCACGTGGATGACCGGCAGGGCGGGCGCGCTGTGGATCATCTTGATGCGGGTGGGCCAGGGGATCGGTGGCTCCTTGGAGTTCGCCAACTCGAGTGCGATTCTCACCGACGCCTTCCCCGAGAACCAGAGAGGCCTCGCCCTGGGAATCAACGGTGTCGCGGCCATAGCCGGCTCGTTCGTCGGGCTTGTCCTCGGGGGGATCCTCGCCCCTGTCAGCTGGCGGCTGGTGTTCCTCGTGTCGGTGCCCCTCGGGGTGTTCG
>JAJZNG010000177.1 GCA_021847945.1 Actinomycetes bacterium
GAAGTCCGTGAGGACCGCCTGGCCTCCTTCCACCTTGTAGCCAACCGGGTGCTGCATCCATGCGTTGGCGACCAAGATGAAGTACGCCGAGAGGATCGTACCGGCGCTGGTCGCCCATATCGTCGCCAGGTGCACCCGGGGGGAGAGACGGTCTCTCCCGAAGATCCACAGCCCTACGAACGTCGATTCCAAAAAGAACGCTATCAGCGCCTCTAAGGCGAGGGGAGCGCCGAAGATGTTACCTACGAACGCTGAATAGTTAGACCAGTTCAGGCCGAACTCGAATTCCAAGACGATCCCGCTGACGACGCCGGTGGCTCAGTTGATTAGAAACATGCGGCCGAAAAATCGTGTGAGGCGGTCCCATCCCGCGTCGTGCCTGCGGTAGGCGAGCGTCTGCATCACGGCTACGAGAAGCCCCAGCCCGATCGTCACCGGCACCAAGAAGAAGTGGAAGATCGTGACGAACGCGAACTGCCACCTGGCGAGCTCCAGCCCCATCGTCAGTCTCCCGCAATCCCGTTGACGCCGCTCGTCCAAAAACCTCGCATGGGATCCTCCAGTTCAGTGGCTTGCTTCGCGAGTCCAGTCTTCCATTCAGCTGGTCCGCACTGATAGGGCCTATGGTCACAAGTTCAAGGCTTCCCCAGCGCAGGCCGATAACACTTCAAACGGAGCGAAGTGCGCCGGACGGAGACGGTTGGTTTGATGGTTTTGCTGACACTGTTGAGAGCTCGGCGGAGCCTGTGGTGAAAGCTCTCATCCTCGCAGCCGGCCTGGGCAGGCGGATGGCCCCGCTCACCGATTCGACACACAAGACGCTCCTGCCGGTAGCGGGCACCACCATCTTGGACCGGCTCCTTTCCAGCCTTCGCGTCTGCGGCATCACAGACGTTTGCATAGTCACCGGATACCGAGCGGGGGACATCCAAGCTGCCGTGGCGGAGCGCTTCGGCGATCTGAACGTGCAGTTCGTTCACAACGCCGACTACGCGACGACGAACAACGTGTTCTCGATGGCCCTCGCCTTGGAGAACTACGAGGTCGACGACGATATCCTCCTCATCGAATCCGACCTGATAGTCGACCACAAAGTCATCGAGCAGATCGTGGGGAGCCCCCACCCGAACGTGGCACTCGTCGACGAGTACAAGGTTGGCATGGACGGCACCGTCGTCAGCCTCGGACCCGGCGACGTGGTCCGTGCCGTGCACCCCTCCTACCTGCAAGACTCCCACTTCGACTTCTCCGACAAGTACAAGACGCTGAACATCTACCGCTTTGACCGTCATTTCGCTGCGACGACGCTCCGGGAGATGCTCAGTTTCTATGCCCGCTCTATCGACGCCGGCTGCTACTACGAGCTGCTGTTGGGGGTGCTCATCTACATGAGGGCCGCCACGGTTCACGCAGAGAAGGTAGCCCACCCCTGGGCGGAGGTCGACGACCCCAACGACCTTGCCGCCGCACAGTTCGTCTTCAACCCGGCCGAGCGGCGAGCCACGGTGGAAGCCGCGTGGGGCGGCGCGTGGAGCCTGCCCTACCTGGACTTCAACTTCATCCGCAACACCTACTTTCCCAACGAGGCGATCCTCGCGGAGCTGCGCTCCAGCTTCGACGTCGTGGCGTTCGGCTACGGATCAGCGCAGCAGGTCCTTGACCGTAAGCTGTCTTACTTCTTGGGCTGCGAGGCGTCCAACGTGGCTCTGCTCAACGGTGCTTCGCAGGCCTACCCGGTCCTCAGGGACCTTTTCGCAGGGCGACAAGCGCTCATACCCGCCCCGACTTTCGGGGAGTACCCGAGGATCTTCCCGGCGGCCGACACCTACCCCGACACCGGCCAAGCCGAATGGGATGCCCTCGCCGACAGCCAGGCAGAAGTAAATGTGGTGGTCAACCCGAACAACCCCACCGGTACCGTCTGGGAGACACGCCGCCTGCTGGAAGTCGTGCGCAGCCAGCCGGGCCGGGTGTTCGTGATAGACGAGTCGTTCTTGGACTTCTCCTCGGAACCTTCGATCCTCGCTTCGGTCGAAGCTGAGGCACTGCGAAACGTCGTCGTGCTCAAAAGCCTGAGCAAATGCTGGGGGGTCCCGGGACTGCGCCTCGGCTACCTTCACACTTTGATACCCGAGGTCCACGAGGCGCTTCGCAAATCCACTCCTATATGGAACGTCAACTCGCTGGCCGAGCATTTCGTCGAATTGATCTTGAAACACCGCGGCCCGCTTGAGGAGTCATTCGCCCGGGTGATCGCCGACAGGGAGGAGCTCGCCGCCAGCTTGCGGTCACTCCCAGCAGTGGCGCGTGTGTTCGACAGCGGGGCGAACTTCCTCCTGGTCCGTTTGGCCTGCGATGCATCCCGGACCTGCGCTCTCGCCGACCGTCTCATGGCAGAGCATTCGATACACGCCAAAGACGCCTCCGCTAAGTTCGACGACGGCTCCGGCTACTTCCGCCTAGCCGTGCGCTCCCCCGCCGACAATAAGACGCTCTGCGAGGCGTTAGCGGAACTTACCAGCGCTAGCGAACGGCGGTGACTACCTCCTCTTACTTGGGTCGTCAATCGCGGGCTGTTGGAAGCCGGCTACGCCAGCGCGCGCTGCTGGCAGCCCGAACCTACCTCGGGCGTGTGACCCCTCTACGGGACGCGTATCGCAGGGTCATCAGACGTCGCAAGGACGAGGACCTGCGCCTGTTCCACGACGTGCTCGCAAGCGGTCCCCTCGCTGGGAAGTGGCGCGTCTTCGGCGGGGCGATCCTCGGCTTAGAACGCTCGGGGAAGCTGATCGACTGGGACCCGGACATCGACGTTCTGGTTCTCAGGGACGACTTCCCGGCGTTGGTACGCGCTGTCTCCGACTTGCACCGCAGCGGCTTTCGCCTCGTGGAGAACTTCGTTGGTAGCGACGGCAAAGTGATCGGCATCCATCTGCGCCGCCACGGCTTCCAGTTCGACTTCTTCCTCGCCGATCTCATCGCGCCTGGCGTGAAGGCGGGCGAACCCGCCGCGCAGTTCCGGGAGCTGGTCCTGCTCGAAGGCTCGGTGTTCGAGCAGACCGGAACGCTACCGTACACCGACGTCGGCTACGTCGTGACGGCCGGGCGACACTGGCCGTGCTCCGCCGATCGCATAGCCGAGCTAGAAGCTATCTACGGGCCGAACTGGCGCACGCCGGACCGCTCCTGGACGGGCGCGCAAGCTCCATACGTCGTCGCCAGGCAGCCCTATGACGGCTCCCCGGGCACCTGGACGCCGCTCGAAGATTTCCTCAAGCCTTGAACCCCCAAGCGTTGAACCTGTAAGCGCCGTTCGGATAACCATCGAGGTCCTGGTCGGCGCAGGCGACGTCGACGAGACCGGCGTCCTCTAGCATGGCCACCACGATTCCCTTGTCGTAGTAGCGGTGCTCCAACCCAGCGTAGCGCTCTCGGTAAGCGTCGGGTCCGCCGGCCATGTCGACCCGGAACGCTTCGCTGGCGCCACTCTTTGCAAGGTCGGGCAGGTCCAAAAGCGCCACCGCCCGGGTCGCTTTAGCTGCCATCGCGGCCACGACGGACCTTGCGTAGTCCAGTGATGGGAAGTACATGAACACACCCACCGCGAGACAAACATCGACTTGGGGAGCTGGCGGCAGGTCCACCGCCTCGCCTACCTCGAAGCTCCCGTCTGGCATAACCCTGGCTGCCGTGGCGATGAGACCGGGGGACAGGTCCATGCCAGC
>JAJZNG010000127.1 GCA_021847945.1 Actinomycetes bacterium
GAGCGCTTGGCGGCGTTCAAGGTTCCCACCAAGTTCTGGTTCTACAGCTCCGAACTGCCGCGCAACCCTGCCGGTAAGGTGCTGAAGAAGGAACTGCGAGAGGAGCTCGTCCCCGGCTGACCGAAGGTTGATGGAGCGAGCTTCGTCTAGCTGGCGGCGACGATCAGGAGGCTAGTAGTCCGCCTAGGCGCCCGAGCTCGTCCGGCGAGCTGATGTTCAGGCGGTGCGCTCCTTCCACGGTCCGCTTTACCATCCCCGACAGTTCCGCTCCGGGTCCTAGCTCCAAGAAGGTGTCGACTCCGATGCTCGCCAGCTCGATCAGCGACTCGCGCCACCTGACCGGGCTTATCAGCTGGCGAGAAAGGAGTTGGGCGAACCCGTCACGGTGGGCTCGGGCGTCGACGTTGGCTACCACATCGGCTGCTGGGGCGAAGAAGTCACACGATGCCAGGGCCTCGTCGAGCTTGGCCTGTGCGGGTTCCATCAACGGCGAGTGGAAGGCCCCTCCAACGGACAGGGGCATCACCCTCTTGGCTCCGAGGGCCAAGGCGGCCTCTCCCGCTTCGGCGACGCCTGTAGCGGTGCCCGCAATCACGACCTGTCCCGGGGCATTGTCGTTGGCAGGCCATGCTCCGGCGACTGCCTCGCACGCCCGGGCTACGCCTTCGGGGTCGAGCCCGAGGACGGCGACCATCGTCCCCGGGTTGGTGTCGGCGGCGCCTTGCATGGCCTCGCCCCTTGCGGCGACGAGGGTGGCGCCTGGCACGACGCCGAGCGAGCCTGAGGCGACCAGAGCCGTATATTCTCCGAGGCTGTGGCCGGCGTAGGCAGAAACCCGAGCTTGGTCTAGACCTTCGCCGACACAGGCCCGCCAAACGGTCAGGCTGAGCGCGAAAGCGGCGAGCTGCGCGTTGCGGGTCGCTTTGAGCTCGCCGGCGTCCGCCTCCGTGAGAAGCCGACCGACGTCGCGGTGCAGCGCGTCTGAGATCTCCTCTACCACCGCCCAGGCAGGGTTAGAAATCCAAGGTATACCCATCTGAGGCTTCTGAGAGCCCTGCCCTGGAAACAGAACTGCTATCACAGGGCAGATTTTACCTCTCTACCGCGCGTCGCCAGAGTTTCGAGTCCGACTTCTCTCGTCGATGAGACACCTTATTAGTCGTCGGGCTCGTAGAATCTTGGACGTGCAACCGATAAGCCTGACAGAAGAGCAAAAAGCGTTCCGTGACACGATGAGGCGTTTCGCCGAAGAACGCGTCGGGCCTCGTGCCGCCGAAGTCGACGCTTCCGGGGAGTTCAGCTGGGACAACTTCAAGGACTGCGTCGCAATGGAGCTCACGGGGCTCAATGTCCCAGTCGCCTACGGGGGTTCGGGAGCGGACCACGTGACCCAGGCGATCATGGTCGAGGAGCTGGCGAGGGTTTGCGCCTCCACCAGTTTGATGATGGGCATCAACGGTCTGTCCACCACCCCGATAGTCAACTGGGCTTCCGAGGAGCTGAAAGCGAAGTACCTTCCAGCGATCGCTGCCGGCGACAGCCAGGGGAGCTACTGCCTCTCCGAGGCCGACGCAGGCAGCGACGTAGCTGCAATGTCAGCCAGAGCCACGCGGGATGGGGACCACTACGTGCTGTCGGGTACAAAAACCTGGATTACCAACGCTGGCATATCCGACATATACGTGGTGTTTGCGAAGACGGACCCAGCTGCGGGGGCTAGGGGAGTGTCGTGCTTCCTCGTGGAGCGTGACATGGGAATCCAGATAGGCAAGCTCGAACGAAAGCTCGGGATACACGGAAGCCCGACCGGTGAGGTGTTACTAGACGGCGTGACGGTCCCGGCCTCCAACCTGATAGGCGAGGAGGGCCAAGGGTTCATGATAGCCATGCACACCTTGGACCGAACCCGCCCCGCTATCGCGGCCCAAGCGGTTGGTATCGCCCAGGGGGCCATCGACGCGGCCCGCCAGTACATGAAGCAGCGCAAGACTTTCGGCAAGCCGATCGCCGAGCACCAAGGTTTGCAGTTCATGCTCGCTGACATGGCGATGAAGACCGAAGCTGCCCGCCTCTTGACGTACCGGGCGAACTCTTTGATCGACGAAGGCGACCCCGACGGCGAGCTCAACTCCGCAGGTGCGATGGCGAAGTGCTTCGCTTCCGACACCGCCATGGCGGTCACCGTCGACGCAGTACAGCTCTTCGGCGGCAGTGGGTACACGATGGACTTTCCGGTGGAGCGCTTCATGCGCGACGCGAAGATCACCCAGATATATGAGGGGACGAATCAGATCCAGCGCGTCGTCATCGCCCGAAACCTTCTGCGCTGAGAGCGAACCCTGGATAAACTCTGATCCTCCAGCAGAGGTTTAGACTCGGACGGGCTGCCGGGTCCGAGGGCGCCATCGCCATGGGAGTCGCTGGTTCGCTGTGGACGCCAGCGAGGGTACGGCACGGCCGGTGTCGGGGGATCGCACGTCGCTGAGATGTGTCGGATAGTCTCGGACCTGTTATGTACGCAGCCAGGACCGCAGCAGCCCAACCCGACAAGCCGGCGATCGTCATGGTGCCGACGGGGGAGACCGTCACGTTCGCCGACTACGAGGCGGCGGCTAACAGGATTGCCCACCTGCTTCGCGCGCAGGGGCTCAAGCGCGGAGATCACATAGCAATACTGTCGTCGAACAACCCGTCCATGATCGAGATAGAGGGGGCCGCTGAGAGGACGGGACTGTACTTCACCCTGATCAACAGTTACCTGTCCGCCGACGAGGTCGCCTACATCGTAGACAACAGCACGGCGAAGATGCTGTTCTGCTCGGCCGACAAGCTTGAGGTAGCTGACCTCGCTGCACCGTCATGCCCAGGCGTGCAACGTTTCGTAGTCACCCGTTCCAGTGGGGATTTGGGCCGTTGGGAGTCCCTCGAACGCCTGGTCGATGGCTATCCGTCTACGCCCGTACCAGACGAGCGCCTCGGGGCCGCGATGTTGTACTCGTCAGGAACGACTGGCCGCCCCAAAGGGATCTTTCGTGAGCTTCCCGAGATTGACCCGGCCCAAGCCCTGCCGGTAATGGACTTCGTCAGGCACCTTTTCGGTTTCCGCGAGGGCATGACTTATCTCAATCCCGCTCCCCTCTACCATTCAGCGCCGCAGTCGAGCGTGGCTGCGAGCCTGAGACTTGGGGCCACGGTCGTGGTGATGGAGCACTTCGACGCCGAGGGTTGGCTCAGCGCTGTCGAGAAGTACCGCGTGACGAACTGCCAGATGGTGCCGACGATGTTCACACGTCTGCTACGCCTGCCTTCCGAGGTTAGAGACCGCTACGACCTTTCCTCGCTTGAGAGGATCGTCCACGCTGCAGCCCCCTGCCCGATCCCGGTGAAGCAGGCGATGATCGACTGGCTCGGACCGATCATCACCGAGTACTACGGGGCGACGGAGGCTAACGGGTTCACGTTCTGCGACTCCGAGGAATGGCTGGCACACCCCGGCACCGTCGGACGCGCAGTCTTAGGCGAGGTAGTGATCCTCGACGAAGACGGCCATGAATGCCCTACCGGAACCGACGGCACGGTGTGGTTCCGTGGCGCCACGAACTTCGAGTACTTCGAGGATCCGGCCAAGACCGCGGAGAGCCGCGCCGAGGACGGAAACATGAGCACCGTCGGCGACATAGGCCATCTAGACGCCCAAGGATGGCTCTACTTGACCGACCGCAAGAGCTACATGATCATCTCCGGCGGGGTTAACATCTACCCCCAAGAGACCGAGAACCTGCTTGCCACCCACCCAGCGGTCGGCGACGTTGCTGTCATCGGCGCCCCTGACCCCGACATGGGCGAGAAGGTCGTGGCGGTCGTAGAACCCGCTGCAGGATATGAGGCCAGCCCGGAACTCGCGGCCGAACTGATCAGGTTCAGCCGCGCGCACTTGGCGCACTTCAAGTGTCCCAAGCAGGTCGACTTCGTCACGGAGTTGCCGCGGCTTCCGACAGGAAAGCTCTACAAGCGGCTCGTGAGAGACCAGTACTGGCCTAAGGGCTGAGGCCGCCTAAGGGCTAGGGCCGCCTAAAGGGTGAGGCTGTCTCAGCGGCCTTTCTTCGAAGCTCCGAGGACGGCCTCCAAACCAGCGGTCCAGGAACGCTTGATCTGAGAGCGCGAGCGGCGGTGCTGGCGAGTCATGATGTCCCAACTGTCGAAAGACACCAGCACGTCTATCAGCGAAACAAGGTCGTCGGCCTCGGCCTTACTCTTCTTCTTCAGTTCGGGAGCGAAATGCTGGCGGACGGTGGTGTCGAGGAGCTTTCGGTATCTCGCGATGTCCTCCGCGATGAGGGGCACGTAGGGAGCCCGAAGATAGGCGGTGCGGGCAGTTCCCGACATGGTCTCGTTCACCTTGACGCGAGCGTCCACGAACCGGGTGATCCTGTCGGCGAGGGAACCCTTGCCAATGTCAGGGATTTGCAGCAGAGGGGACACCCGTTCGAAGTTGCGGGCGATCACCGCCCTGCGCAGGTCGTCCAAGCCGTCGAAGTAGCGGAAGATCGAGCGGGCCGACAGACCTGACTTGACCGTGAGACGTTCGACGGACGGGTCGTCGTCACCCTCGGCTACGAGGGCCAACGCGGATTCGATCACCACGTCACGGTTGCGGGCACGCCGGGCCGAACGCCCATCGATTTTGTCGGTCATGGCGTTAGCATATCTCGACGGTGGTGGTGACAACGCGCGGGTCAGATTGCCACATCACTATCTTCCACTCCCGCGATATTTGAGTGCTTCGAGCCCCAGAGCGCTGCGACACCTTCAGCAGCTTGGTTGTAGGGTTGGCATCGCCAAGACCAAGGAGCGTTACAACCATGACAGAAGGTGTTTCAGGAGCGTCGATCAGGGTGTTCTTGGTAGACGACCACGAGGTCGTCAGGCAGGGGCTGCGTTTTCTCCTCGACGCCGAAGATGACATCGAGGTCGTCGGCGAAGCGGGAACTGCCGCAGAAGCCGTCACGGCCATCTTAGAGGCGGTCCCTCAGGTGGCTGTCCTCGACGTGCGACTGCCCGACGGTAGCGGCGTTGAGGTGTGCCGGGAGATCAGATCCACCAATCCGGCTATTGCCGCTTTGATGCTCACGTCTTTCTCGGAGGACGAGGCGCTCCTCGACGCTGTGGTTGCCGGTGCGGCCGGCTACGTGCTGAAAGACGTTCGCGGGTTCGACCTTGTCAATCAGATTCGCAAGGTGGCTGCAGGCGGCTCGCTGGTCTCCGCTGAGGTGGCGCAGAGAGCTATGGAGAGAATGCGTCGCAAGGAAGAGAAGGACCCATCCAGGATCCTTACCCATCAAGAGCAAAGGATCCTCGAGTTGATAGCCAATGGTCTGACCAACCGACAGATAGCAGCCGAGATGTACTTGTCGGAGAAGACGGTAAAGAACTACGTATCCAACCTCCTGTCCAAGTTGGGTATGAGCCGGCGGACCGAAGCTGCTGTGTATGCGGTGCGCCACGGCGCTTCTGGCGACGTCGAAGGGAATCCGAAGGACCGCCGTTGAGCGCTTGACCTTCGCCGTCTCAACCTATCCTAGGCGCTCAGGACTGCTTCGACTTCCGCTACGCCCGGCGGGTCGGCGCCAACTCTGGTGCAAGTGACAGATGAGGCTGCGACAGCGAAGCTGAGCGCTCCGGCGAGGCCACCGGCCGGTGCCAGGCAGAGCAGCCCCGGCACGGCATATCCTGCGTGCGCCAGAGCTACGAGAAGGGCGGAGGTGAACGAGTCCCCTGCTCCAACTGTGTCTGCCACCCGGACCGAGCGACCCGGAGACGATGCCAGATGCCCGCCGGAGCTGTAAGCGTGGGCTCCGGCCGGACCTGAAGTGACCACTACGAGCTCCGGTCCGAGGCGGAGCCAGGCTCCGGCCGACCTGCTGGCCGAAACACCAGGGTAAAGCCACGCAAGATCCTCTTCTGACACCTTGACAAGATGGCTGCACGAGACGGCCTGCTCGACTTTGGCGGTGGCGTCGGCGCGATCCCCGCACAGTGCAGACCGGATGTTGGGGTCGTAGCTTACGAGTGTCTGAGCGGTGTCGTGCAGCCTCCGGGCGAGCTCGACGATCGGACGCCACCCGGGTTCAGTCCACGATGCGATCGACCCGAAATGCACTATCGTCGTCGCGGGCGGAAGTCGCTCCAACTCGCCAGACGTCCACTGCCAGTCGGCAGTCCCTTGAGTGTAGAAGTCGTAGACGGCGTCATGGGACTCGTCGAGAGTAACGACTGCCAAGGTCGCAGGCTCCGGCGTCTCGGGACATGCTGACACGTCCACCGTCTCGGCCACGAGGTAGCGACGCAATGCCCTTCCGAAAGCCGTGGCGCTCAGACGTGCCATCATCGAAGTCCCCATTCCCAGTCTCGCCAAGCCGACCGCGACATTGAGGGGGCTGCCACCGTGCCGGGCGCGAAAGACCAGGTCGTCTCCAGCTGGTACCAGGTCGATCAAGGCTTCGCCGATGACCGTAACGTGGTGATCGACCGTGTTGTCCATGGTCAAGATAGTGCCACGCGCGTCGCAGGGGAATCGGCCGGACCGGCGCGACCGGCGCCGGGGAGCCGGACCAGCCCGGCCGGATAATGTCTCGGGGGTGTCACGCAGGGGTCTCAGTCTCTTTGTTGCTCTGAGCGTTATATGGGGGATCCCGTACCTGCTCATAAAAGTGGCGGTTGCCCATGTGAGCCCTCCTGACTTGGTGTTCGCCAGGACAGCCATCGGAGCCGTCCTACTCCTGCCGGTTGCGGCGTGGCGGGGGGAGCTGAGGCCCGTCCTCGCCAGGTGGAAACCTCTGATCCTCTACAGCCTCGTAGAGCTGATCGTCCCCTGGGTGCTACTCGCGGATGCGGAGCGCCGCTTGTCGAGCTCGCTGAGCGGCCTGCTCGTGTCAGCGGTTCCGCTCGTCGGGGCGGTGATAGCACTGCTTTCACCCGGCCACGACCGTCTGAGCACCCCGAACGTAGCTGGTCTAGGATTGGGTCTCGCGGGCGTCGGAGTGCTCCTCGGTTTCACTGTGAGCGGTTCGGACTTGGGATCAGTAGCCATCGTCGGGATCACGGTGCTCGGGTACGCGGCAGGACCGGCCGTAATGGCGAGGCGTCTCGGTGATCTCCCGCCACTTGGGGTGGCAGCGCTGTCTGTCGGGCTCTGTGCCGTCGTGTACGCGCCATGGGCGTTGACGCACCCGCCGGCAGCAGTGCCTGCTAGTGCGGTGGAGGCGATCATCATCCTCGGGGTGATTTGCACCGCAGTCGCATTCGTGACGTTCTTCGCTCTCATAGCCGAGATCGGTGCCGTGAGAGCCACCGTCATCACCTACCTAAACCCGGCGGTCGCAGTAGCGTTGGGAGCGACGGTTCTCGGCGAGGCGGTTACGTGGGCAACGGCGGTTGGCTTTGTCATGATCCTCTCCGGCGCTTATCTGGCGACGCGCCGCCAAGGGGCACTGGCTGTTACCTAGGCGCGTCCTTGCAGCGAAGGGACCGCCGTCATGAATAGAGCCTTTCGGCTCTATTGGGCGTACGCGTCGTGGGCCATGGTGGGTAAGTAACGATCAAGCAGCGATGGAGGGAGTGACGATGACAGACAAAGCCACCAACTCGAAGGTAGTTGTAGGTATAGACGGCTCGGCGGGGTCTCTACCCGCTCTGGCCTGGGCTCTGCGTCAAGCGGAAGGAGGAAGACGAGAGGTCGTGGCGGTTTACGCCTGGCAGGTTCCCGCTCTTGCGTACAGCGCCCCAGGCTACATCCCCCCCGAGAAGGAATCCCTCGACGTTGAAGGAAAGCGTATCCTCGCCGAGGCCCTGAAAGCTCTCGGAGTCGACGCCGAAAGTGCGGCCGTTTCCCTGTCAGTAGGCAATGGCCTGGCGGCTGACGTTATAGCCGATGTCTGCGAAGAAGCTGGAGCCGAGATGGCGGTCGTTGGAAGCCGCGGTCACGGCAGGATAGCCGAGATACTGCTCGGCTCGACGAGCCGATCGTTGCTACAGAAGTCGAAAGTGCCTCTCGTTATAGTGCCGGCTGGCGGTGACAGCCCAGGAGACGGCCGAATCGTGGTCGGGGTGGACGGGTCAGTCGGCTCCAAGTTGGCTCTTGAGTGGGCGATCACCGAGGCGTCCACGGTCGGCGGCAATGTCGAGGCGGTCATGGTGATCCCCGCCCCGTCGCCGGACCTCCCGCCGCAACTTCCGGAGCCTCTACGCAACCGCGCTGGCGAGGACTCCACGGCAGCCGGCCAACTCGCGAAGCTAGTTGATTCGGCTGTTAGCGTAGCGCCGAGCGTATCGGGAAAAGTCATCGAGACGGTCCTGCACGGCAACCCTGCCCACACGCTTCGTCTCCACGCAAATGGTGCCGACATGCTGGTCGTCGGCCGGCGAGGTCTCGGCTCGATCCACGAGGCTTTCAGCGGGTCGGTGAGCAGCTGGTGCTCGCACCACACTAACCGCCCCGTGGTTATCGTCCCAACCAGGGTCGAGTCCAAGACCGAAAAGTGACAGCAAGACGGGGAGTGACAGCAAGACGGGGAGCCCACTGAGGTAAGTCCCCCGAAGTTAGGCCCGCGGGTGTGGCGTCTTGACCCGAAGATTGATCCACGGCGGTAACGTCGTGATGTGAAAGCGCCCCGAGCCGACTTGGCGGCCGCCTATGGCGAAGTCCGGTCCTTGACGGAGAAGTTAGCCGAGCCCCTCTCCGCCGAGGACCAGACCGTCCAGTCGATGCCAGACGTGAGCCCGACGAAATGGCATCGCGGTCATACATCCTGGTTCTTCGAGACTTTCGTCCTAAGCGAAAGCTCCCCGGGCTACGAGGAGTTCCAGCCGGGCTTCTCGTACCTTTTCAACTCCTACTACCAAAGCGTCGGGCCAAGATACGAACGCGCAAGGCGTGGCTGCGTTTCGCGCCCGGGATGTGCTGACATTGCCAGCTACCGCTCTCACGTGGACACACAGATGTCCAAAGCGCTCTCGGCGGGCTACTTAGATGAGGCTGGTCTAGACCTCGTCGAGCTCGGACTCCACCACGAGCAGCAGCACCAAGAGCTCCTGCTAATGGACATCAAGCACGTACTTTCCCTCAATCCCCTTGCCGTGTGTTACCAGCCGTGGGGAGCTGCCGGGCAGCTGACAAAAACGATGATGTCGCAAGCAGGCTGGATCTGCCACGAGGGCGGCGTGGTACGCGTCGGCCATGATGGGGACGGGTTCGCCTACGACAACGAGGGTCCCTCCCACGAGGTTCTTCTTCCCCCGTTCAAGTTGGCCGACCGGCTCGTCACCTGCGCCGAGTGGGTGGCCTTCATCGACGATGGCGGCTACCGCACGCCGGAACTGTGGCTCGCGGAAGGATGGGACCGGCTTATGTCCGAGGGTTGGGAAGCTCCTCTCTACTGGGACAGGAACGACGGCTCCTGGGACGTCTTTACGCTCGGCGGCCGCCGTAGCGTCGACCCTGCCGAGCCGGTGTGCCACGTCAGCTACTTCGAAGCCGACGCTTTCGCAACGTGGGCTGGCGCCCGTCTGCCGACCGAGTTCGAATGGGAGGCCGTCGCCCGCCGACACCTCGACGCCGGCGGTGATGTCAGCGGGCAGCTCGCGGATCCGGCGTGCGTTCACCCGGCACGCCAGGGCGCTGGGGAGATGTTCGGCGGTGCGTGGGTGTGGACTTCCTCGGCGTATCTGCCCTATCCCGGTTTCCGGCGTGCGCGAGGGGCTGTAGGCGAGTACAACGGGAAGTTCATGGTCAACCAGCATGTGCTTCGCGGCGGCAGCGTAGCTACACCACCAGGCCATGTCCGTGCCTCCTATCGAAACTTCTTCCCCGCCTACGCGAGGTGGGCGTTCAGCGGGGTACGCCTCGCCACGGACATCTGAGGAGGTAAACGAGTTGACGAAGGTTAGCATAGAAGTGCTGTCCGGGCCCGATGCGCGCCAAGCCAGGATGCGAGGCGACGTGCGAGACGGCCTGAGCGGGATCTCGAAGTCCATTCCTCCGGTCTGGTTCTACGACGAACGCGGCAGCCGTCTCTTCGACGAGATAACCCGACTTCCCGAGTACTACCTGACACGGGCCGAGCGTTCCATCCTCGAAGCCCGAGCCGGCGAGATAGTCGAGCTTTCCGGGGCGGCCACGCTTGTCGAGATCGGCTCCGGCACGTCGGAGAAGACGCGGGTCATCTTGGACGCTATGGCTGAAACGGGTGCGCTCGACAAGGTGGTGCTGCTCGACATCTCCGAGGCGGCGCTACGCGAAGCAGCGCTGCAACTCCACCGCTGTTACAACGTGCCGGTAGAAGCGGTGGTGGGCGATCTCCGAGACGAGTTCGACTCGATCCCCGCCGGTGGCTCACGGCTTTGGGTCTTCCTCGGCAGCACAATCGGCAACTTCGGTCCCGTCGAGAGACGCCAGCTGTTCGGTCGTTTCGCTCGTGCGATGGGCCCACACGACCGGCTGCTGCTAGGAGCAGACCTAGTGAAAGACCCGGCACGCCTAGTCGCGGCCTACGACGACCAGGCGGGTGTCACCGCCGCTTTCAACCTGAACGTGCTCGAAGTTCTAAACGGCGAGCTCGGAGCGGACTTCGACCTCGAAGGTTTCTCCCATCGCGCCGTGTGGAACGTTGAGGAGTCGCGTGTGGAGATGAGACTTCGTTGCGCCGCAGGCCAGGAGGTATCACTACCGGCTGTCGACATGAGGGTTTCTCTGGCCGCAGGGGAGGAGCTTCTGACGGAGATCTCCACAAAGTTCTCCGAGGACGGCCTGAGAGGCGAGCTTGTAGCGGCGGGTTTCGAAGTAGACCGGTGCTGGTTCGATGACCACGACGATTTCATGGTGGTGCTAGCGGGTCTGAGCGATCCCACCTACGACTGACCTGCCAGCACCAAGGCGTGGGACTGCCGGCTTGACGCTAACGTGAACCGAGATGACAGCACGTAAACTGGTCGTCTTCGCGGACGGTCCCGACGGACCACTCCCTGACCCGGTCCACGTCGGACGTGTCGCCGGGTTTGAGGCCGACGATCCAGCTGAACTTCTACTCGGTTGGGTCGTGCGCGAACCGGAGTGGCTCGCCGGGACAGGTCGGGACAAGCGGCCCAACTGGAGCGTGCGTACCCTCCTCGTGGGAACCGGGACGAGACGGCCCGTGGCGGGCGGACTTGTCAGGTCAGTGCCGACCCGCCTGTCGGCGATACCGAGCCTTCTCGCCTCGCGTTTGAAGCCCGACGTTCTCGTCGTCGGTGCCTGGAAGGACGGCCGGTCATGGAGGCTGGCGGGGAGCCCCGGTTGGGCCGCCGACGTGGTCAGCTCGGCCGGCGGCGTGGTTATTGAACGGTGGCCAGGGGCACCTCCTCCGGGGCGCCCAGCGATCGGGCCGTGCAACATCGTCGGCGTCTTCGACCGTGCCGGCCCTCCTGACCCCGCCCCGGTGAACAAAACCGGCGGAGCCTACGACACGATAGGCGACAGCGTCGCTGCCCTCGTGCCCCGTGACGCCACCTTGCAGTGGGGCCCCGGCTCTATAGGAGCGTCAGTGGTTGCGGCGCTCCGCCACCCCGTCCGTGTGCACTCCGGGCTGGTAACAGACGAGCTCGTAGAGCTCGAACGGCGTGGCCTTCTCAATGGGATAGCTCGCTCCGCCTACATGTGGGGAGGGGAAGGGTTGTCGCAGATGCTGGCCGGCGGGCGCCTTGAGCTGGTCAACGTCAGTCAAAGCCACGACCTCGGCGTCCTTTGCAGGATCAAGCGGTTCGTCGCGGTTAACACGGCTATCGAAATAGGCCTCGACGGGTCGGTTAACGTCGAAACGGCCGGGGGTCGCGTCGTAGCCGGGCCTGGCGGCCACCCCGACTTCGCGCTGGGAGCGGTAGCTTCACCGGGTGGACTTTCCATCGTCGCGGCGACGTCCACGGCGGGAGGTAGGTCTACGATTGTGAAGACACCGGTCGTGGTTTCGACACCGCGCAGCGACGTGGACGTGGTGGTCACCGAATACGGCGTGGCCGACCTTCGCGATTGCACCGACGCCGAGAGGGCTTCAAGGCTGGTGTCAATCGCCCATCCCGAGCACCGCAAGGCACTCCGAACATGAGTCGGCTCCGACAGACGGGTCTAAACTGGAAGGTATTCGAAAGCTCGTTGCGGCGAAGGCGACGCTCAAGGTCCTCCGTGTAAGTGTCGAAAGTCACACAGATCGCGTCGGAAGTTCTGGCATAATCTGGGACGTACGGGCGTTGGCACTATACGAAATGGCTAACAGCACTACATACGCCCCTGATCTTCTAGGACTTTACCTCGACGAGGCCGGAAGCTTCCCGCTTCTAACCAAATCCGACGAGATGCGTCTAGGTAGGATAATCCAAGAGGGCCAGGCTGCCCGGGAGTCACTTGCCGGCAAGGGTCGCCTCACGGCTGCGGAGCGTCGCCGCTTGAACCGTCTCGTTCGTGACGGGGAGGCAGCGAGCGCCGACTTTATCAACGCTAATCTCCGCTTGGTCGTGTCTGTAGCCCGCAAGTACCAATGGTCCGGGTTGCCGCTGAGCGACCTGATCCAAGAGGGGAACCTCGGGCTGATCCACGCAGTCGAGAAGTTCGACTGGCGCAAGGGGTTCAAGTTCTCGACCTACGCCACCTGGTGGATCCGTCAGGCGATCGGTCGCGCCGTGGAGAACACCGCCCACACCGTGCGTATCCCCGCTCACATCGGAGACGAGATCCGTCGAGCCCGACGTATCCAAGCGGAGATGGAGGTTCGCCTTGGAAGGCCAGCGACCCTGTCCGAGCTGGCGGAGGCCATGGGCATCACCGAGGCGGGAATTTCCGAGCTGTTCCGCTACGACAGCGACCCGATGAGCCTCGACGTGACAGTCGGTGAAGACGGCGACACCAGCCTCGGGGATCTCGTGGTGAACAAGACCGCTGAGTCGCCATTCGAGTCGGTGGCCTCGGGGATGCTTCCCGAGGAAGTGTCCCGGTTCCTTTCCAAGCTTTCCGACGAGGAAAGCCAGGTGCTGACCCTCAGGTACGGTCTCGACCGGGGAGAGCCGCGCACGCAGGGTGAGGTCGGTGAGGAGATGCACCTCACCGCCGAACGGGTACGTCGGATCGAGCGTGACGCTATCGGCAAGTTGCGCCGCCAACTCGCGGGAACTCAGGCCTACGATCTGCTAGCCAGCTGACGCGCTCTGCGTTTCTATGCCAGCCGGTCGCAGAGCATGATGCCGCTAGCCTAGGGGCGGTGCAGTCACACCCGCGAGTTCGTATTGCTCCGTCGCCAACCGGTTACTTCCATGTGGGAACCGGTCGTACAGCTCTGTTCAACTGGCTTTTTGCCCGTCGTCATGGCGGCACATTCGTGTTGCGAATAGAAGACACCGACACGGCTCGAAACCGGCCCGAGCACGTGGAGGGAATCATGTCGTCCCTCAGGTGGCTCGGTCTGGGTTGGGACGAAGGGCCCTTCTTGCAGTCCGAGCGCAGCGCCCTGTACGAGCGGGCTATAGACGTGCTGCTCGAAGCGGAGGCAGTGTACGCGTGCGATTGCTCTCCCGCCGACATCCAGGATCGGGCCCGTAAGCGGGGAGGTCCTCCCGGCTACGACGGTTTCTGCCGTGACCGCTCTCTAGAGGCCACCTCGGGGCGGATGCTGCGCTTCAAGACCCCCCGAGAGGGGAGCATTGGTTTCACCGACCTGGTGCGCGGGAACCCGACGTTCCCTCTCGCAGCGATCGAGGATTTCGGGGTCCGCAAATCCAACGGCGAACCGTTGTTCATCCTCGCGAACGTCGTCGACGACGCGGACATGTCCATCTCCCACGTGATAAGAGGAGACGACCACACCTCTAACACGCCCAAGTACGCGCTCCTTTGGGAGGCGCTCGGCTATGGCGAGCTACCCGTGTTCGCCCATCTGCCTTTAATCAACAACGCCCAGGGCAAGAAGCTGTCCAAGAGACGGGACAAGGTAGCCGTAGAGGACTTCCGCGACGAGGGCTACCTAGCTGAGGCCATGGTGAACTATCTGGCGTTGCTCGGCTGGTCCCCCGGCGATGACAGGGAGATCCTGCCGTTAGAGGAGATGATCAGCGAGTTCGACCTAGGAGACGTCAAGTCCTCCCCGGCGATCTTCGACGAGCGCAAACTGGCGTCGGTCAACTCCCAGTATCTGCGCAAGATGACCCCAGAGGAGATGGTGGAGAGATCCGAACTTTGGCTACGCTCCCGCTGGGAACCACTTGCACCTCTCGTCCAAGAGAGAGTGAGAACCCTTGCGGAGGTCTACTCCATGGTGGAGTTCCTCTACCGGCCCGAACCGGTCATCGACCAGACTGAATGGGCCAAAGCTCTCCGTAAGAACGCCAACTTCGCGCTGGTGCTGGAAGCGGCGGCCGAAACCCTCGCCGGCGCAGAGTGGGACGTGGACGGCATCCACTCCGCCTTGAGCGCAGCTGGCGACAAGGCGGGGGTCGCCAATCTCAGAGACTCGCAGGCTCCAGTACGCCTGTCGGTGACAGGACGCTCGGTGGGACCGCCTCTCATGGAGTCGCTGGTGCTGCTCGGCCGCGACAAGACCCTCAGCCGTATCCGGGCGGGACTTGCGCGGGTGCAGGACGCACCGGTTACCGGCTAAGATCCTCTCTGCCACCTTCGGGGGTGGTGTAATCGGCAACACGACAGGTTCTGGCCCTGTTATTGGGGGTTCGAGTCCTCCCCCCCGAGCGAGCAGCACTTCTCAAAGCATCTGAGCACTGGAAAGCCGAGGTAGGCACAGATTGGCCGGTAAAACAGTATCCAGGCTCTGGCCTGCTACGCCCGCCGGAATAGCTTACGGCGGGGACTACAACCCTGAGCAGTGGCCGGAGGAGATGCGCCAGCAGGATCTGGCCCTCATGGCCGAGGCTGGCGTCAACTTCCTTACCGTAGGTGTGTTCTCTTGGGCTGCGCTGGAAGTCTCTCCCGGTGTCTTCGAATGGGGTTGGCTCGACCGGGTCATGGATGACCTTGCCGGGGCTGGCATCGCCGCCGACCTCGCTACAGCAACCGCCTCCCCGCCGCCGTGGTTCAGCCATGCCAACCCTCAGACCCTTCCCGTCCGGGCTGACGGCACCAAGTTGTGGTGGGGTTCGCGGCAGGCATTCTGCCCCTCGTCGCCGATTTACCGCGAGGCTGCCGTACACCTCGCCGGTGAAATAGCAAGGCGTTACGCTTCTCACCCTGCCCTTGCTATGTGGCACGTCCACAACGAGTACGGGTGCCACAACTCCGCTTGCTACTGCGACGTGTCGGCCGGAGCTTTCCGGGCCTGGCTTGCCGAACGCTACGGGGAGCTCAAGGCTTTGAACGAGGCGTGGGGCACGGCCTTTTGGAGCCAGCGTTACACCGCGTGGGATCAGGTGATACCACCGAGGCGTACCGGGACCTTCGCCAATCCAGGCCAGCAGCTTGACTGGGCCCGGTTCTGCTCTGAAGAACTGCTCGCCTGCTGTCGCGCCGAGATAGCAGTCCTAAAAGAGGTAACACCGGACATACCGGTGACCACGAACATGATGTCGTTGTTCAAACCGCTCGACTACCAGCGTTGGGCCGACCACCTCGACGTCATCAGCAACGACCACTACCTGCTCAACTTCCTGGAACGTCCCGAAGCCGACCTGTCCCTGTCGGGTGACCTGATGCGTTCCTTGGCGGGTGGGCCGTGGTGGCTGATGGAGCACTCTCCGAGCGCTGTCAACTGGCAGCCGTTCAACTTGGCGAAGGCCCCCGGTCAGCTGGTACGCAACAGTCTCACCCATGTAGCTCGCGGTGCTGACGCCGTCGGTTTCTTCCAATGGAGGGCAAGCCGGGCGGGGGCAGAGAAGTACCACTCGGCGATGCTCCCACACGCCGGTCGGGACACTAAAGTATGGCGCGAAGTCGTCAACCTCGGAGCCAACCTCGCGTCGCTAAGCGAGGTTGCCGGCAGCCGAGTCGAGTCGAAGGTGGCGATCGTGCACTCTTGGGATTCGTGGTGGGCTGCGGAGCTAGACGCCCACCCGACGATGGCGCTAGACGTTGCCGGTCACATCCGTGCCTGGCACAGCGCCCTTTGGGACATGAACGTCACCACTGACATTGTCTCGCCCGACTCGAATCTCGGCGGCTACGACCTGGTGATAGCCCCCAACCTGTATCTATTGACCGACGAGCAGGCCTCCAATTTGGCAGCCTTCGTGCGGGGCGGGGGGACCGCGGTGGTCACCTATTTCTCGGGTATCGTCGACTCCGACGACCATGTTCGCCTTGGCGGCTACCCTGGTATGCTGAGGGAGCTCCTCGGGGTTGTCGTCGAGGAGTTCTTCCCCTTGGCGCCCGGCGAGACCGTCCGGCTTAGCGACTCGAGCTCGGGGAGCGTTTGGAGCGAGTTGGGTCGCGCCGACGGGGCGGAGGTCGTCGCTGAGTTTGCGGAAGGCCCCGTTGCGGGCTGCCCTGCGATCACGCGCAACGCTTTCGGAAGCGGCAGCGCCTTTTACCTTGCCACTCACCTGACTGGAGACGACCTGCTGGCCTTCGCTAGAAGAGTCGTCGCACAAGCCGGCGTCCGACCCGTCGCAGACACGCCGAAGGGCGTCGAAGCCGTACGGAGAAGCTCCCCTGACGCCAGCTACCTGTTCGTCCTTAACCACACGGGACAACCAGCAGAGGTTGAGGTCGACGGAGTGGAGTTACTAAGCGGCGAGCGGGTGGAGGGGACTCTCAGGGTGGCCGCGGGTGCGGTTGGCGTGGTACGCGAGGAACGGCCGTCTGCAGCGGTGCGCAGCTAGCGGCTAGAGACGACAAGATAGGAGCATTGTGATGTCCCAAGATCTCAAGGCGGGTTCCCGGTGGGTTAGTGCTGTCGACGACACCGAGGTGATAGTCGTGAAGGCGGCCGGTTCGGGCGGCCTGACGCTCGAATGCGGCGGCTATCCGATGCTCCCTGCGGGAACAGCCAAGCCGGCTGACGTCGGCCTCGACAGTGCTTTCGCTGGCGGGACGGCGATAGGAAAGCGCTTCGAGCACGACAGCGGCCTAGAGGTTCTTGCGACTAAGGCCGGTGCCGGGACTTTGTGTGTCGGCGGGGTGCCCCTATCCTTGAAGGATGCGAAGCCGCTGCCGGCCTCGGACTGAGATCGGCTTCGGCATGCTCTGAGCCGTAGGCCGCTACCCGAGTTGTGAGGTGTCAGCAGCCTTGCGGCTGCATCCATCAACTCGGCTATAGTGCTAAGCCGCGTCACGCACGGCCCCATCGTCTAGTGGCCTAGGACACCACCCTCTCAAGGTGGAGGCACGGGTTCGAATCCCGTTGGGGCTGCCACGTCGGATCCGCCGAGTGGCGTGGTTTAGTGGTGGCGCAGGTGGATGCCGTGCGGGCGGGCGTGCAACAAGCTGGCACCGAGCCCAGGGGGGCATCCATGAGGGTGGAGTAGACCGTCGGCCGTGACGCCGAAGCGGTGGCACTTCGGGCATCTCACGAATCGCTCGCCGCTCGCAATCCCGAGCAGGCCTACCCCTAAGGCATAGGCGGCGAACGCCAGCAACGATGCCGGTATCAATGCGGCCATTACGTCAAGACCCCAATACAGCATGTTCACCTCCACTTCCAGCGACGCTCGCGACCAAGCGAAGTTTGGGACACAAATCATTGTACCAGACACGCGTACGTGTACGCAACATCTGCTAGATTGTGAGCGTGGGTACGAAAGAGAGGTCCATGCCAGCGGCGCGCGCCAAGACGGAGGTCCCTACTAACTCGAGGGCACAGTGGGGGACACTTTCTCGCAGCCAGATCGTCGCTGCGGCCACGAAAGCGGTCAGGGGCGGCGGATACGAGACGATGACGATACGAAGCCTCGCTGCGCAAATCGGAGTGTCCCCGATGTCGCTTTACCGCTATGTGAGAGACAAGGATGACCTTCTCGACGAGGTCGTCGACGCTCTGCTCGACGAGGTGTGGCGACCGGCTGCCTCAGACGACGAGTGGAGGGCGTGGATAGCCGAGGCCGCCGACAACTTGCGGCGTTTTCTGGTCCGGGAGCCGGCTGCTTTGCGTGTCTACCTGGTCCACCCGGTCGTCTCCAAGGTGGCGCTGGAGCGCATGGAAGCAATGCTGGGCGTCTTGGGCCGAGCCGGCCTCGATGACGAAGCGGCTTTGAGCGCCTACGGGGCCATCCACACCTACACCATCGGTTTCGCCGCGTTCGAAGCCTCCCGGTCGCGCAGCGTCGGTAGCGAACCGTTAGCGGGTGATCTGGCTGGGCGTCTCGCGTCGTTCTCGTCGCCCCGCCAGTTCGGTGAAGGTCTCGTATACCTGCTGGACGGCGTCTCCCAGGCAGCTGAAAACTGCGCTGGCCGCTTGTCAAAAGCCTCGAACGCTGGGCAACGCTGACGTGGCCCAGCCGAAAGACGGTCCGCCGTCTCCTTCACGCCTAGGTGTCCTGCTAGCAAGGCCGGGGTGGCGCCGGGCGGGCGGAGCGCTGGGAGGCCGCATCAACTCGATGTCGTACCTGCCGAAATGGCTGATCCTCGCGTCGGTGATCGGCGTCATAGCCGGACTCGGGGCGGTCGTGTTCTACGAGGCTCTTAGCGTCTCGACGCACTTCTTCCTAGGCTTTCTCGCCGGCTACAAAGTTCCGACCCCAGCCGGCGAGGGCAACGCTGCCGGATCCGCCCACTACGCGAGGGCGTGGGCGATACCCCTAGTGGTCGTCCTGGGAGCGCTTCTATCGGGTTTCTTGGTCTTCACGTGGGCTCCCGAGGCCGAAGGCCACGGGACCGACGCTGCCATCGACGCCGTGCACCACAACCCCCGCGGCATCCGGCTGAGGGCCGTCGTGGTGAAGATCGTCGCGTCGGCTCTCACTATCGGGTCCGGCGGGTCCGGTGGTCGGGAAGGGCCGACGGCGCAGATAAGCGCCGGGTTCGGCTCTTTGCTCGCACGGATCCTCGACTTGTCGCCCGAGGATGGCCGGATCGCCGTGTCTGTAGGTATCGGGTCGGGGATCGGGGCTATCTTCAGCGCCCCGCTCGGCGGGGCGGTCCTCGCCGCCGACATCGTCTATCGCGACGACTTCGAGTTCGAAGCCTTGTTGCCCGGCGTGTTCGCGTCGATCATCGCCTACGCCGTGTTCGGAGTGTTCTTCGGCTATCAGCCTCTGTTCGCCATACCGGGCGGCTACCAGTTCCACCAGCCGATCCAGCTGTTGTGGTTCGCTATTATCGGAGTGCTCGCCGGCGGGCTCGGGCTTTTGTACTCGAAGTCGTTCTACGGGATTGTCGACCTGTCGCACCGCCTGCCTTTTTCCAAGAAGCTGCGTCCCGCTCTCGGCGCTTTGATGGTCGGTCTAATCGCTTTGGGGTTGCCGGAAGTTGTCGGCACTGGATACGGCTGGGTTCAAAAAGGTCTTAGCGCCGAGATGATCCACACGCCCATCCTCATCATCTTGGCGTTGCCTCTCGCCCGCATCCTCGCCACGGGTTTGTCCATCGGAACGGGCGGGTCCGGCGGGGTGTTCGGTCCCGGAATGGTCATCGGCGCTTTCACTGGTCTGGCTGTGTGGCGTGTCCTCGAACCGATCGCCCCGGGTGTAGGCCACGACCCGGCGCCGTTCGTGATCGTAGGGATGATGGCAGTCTTCGGCGGCATCTCACGGGCGCCCATCGCGGTGATGCTGATGGTCGCCCAGATGACAGGAAGCATCGCCCTTCTCGGCCCGGCGATGATCGCCATAGCCATAGCCTGGTTTATTGTCGGGCGCGCCGACGACAGCATCTACCGCTCCCAGTTGAGGACCCGCGCTGATTCGGCGGTGAGCAGGCTGCAGTTCGGCCTTCCGCTTCTCGCGACTCTCCGCGTGTCAGAAGTGGTCAACTCGCCGAGGGTGGTCCTCACCGATGTGATGACCGTCCACGAAGCGATCACACTGCTTCGCAACGCTGCGGTGCCGGGGGCTCCGGTCGTGGACGAGAATGGCAGCTACGCAGGCACTGTCGAAGTTGAGGACCTTTCCGTCCTCGATGAGGGCGCTACGAGCCGACGGGTAGGGGACCTTGCGGACTCGACCGCGACCACGGTGTCGGTCGACGCCACCCTCGACATCGGTCTCGAAGCGCTGGTCCAAGCCGGAGGACACTGGGTTACTGTTACGGGCAAGAACCGTGAAGTCGCCGGGATCCTAGCGATCAGCGACGTCGTGCGCGCCTACAGGCAGTCGCTCGACACCAACATCGGCAAGATCGCCCAGATAACGTCGAACGCCGTGGCGGTCGAAGAGCGCATCGGTCCACGATCAAAGCTGGTCGGCGCGCCAATCAGAAGCGCAGGCCTGCCGCCGGGCTGCGTGGTCATCACGGTGCAGCGGGGTAACGACCTACTTTTCGCGACGGGATCGACGACGTTCGCCGAAGGTGACGTGGTGAGCTCACTTACCAGCCCGGGAAGCGTGGAGCAGCTGCGCCTGCTCGTCAAAGGGGTAGGAGCAAAGGAGCCCGTCGCCACGAGCTCGGGCGACCCGGTCGGGTGAGGGAACGAGACGCCACCCAGTCAGGGACGGCGCCCGGTCGCGGGAGGCCCTTGCGCTGCGAGCGTGGCCTCCCAGGAGCGCTGATACCATCCGCCCGCGTCGACAAGGTCGTCGTGCGTGCCGTCCTCGGTGACCCTGCCGGAGCTGATGACGACGATACGGTCCATGCTGCGGGCCGTTGACAAGCGGTGGGCGATCACGAAGGTGGTCCTTCCTTCGGTGACGGTCTCCATCGCCGTCTGGACGAGCCCCTCGGCGGCGGGATCCAAGTTGGAGGTGGCCTCGTCTAGAAGCAAGATCGCCGGATCCACAAGGAGGGCTCTCGCCAGGCATACCAGCTGAAGTTCCCCCGCAGACAGAGACCTGCCCCGCTTGCCTACTACGTGATCATAGCCGCCGGGGAGAGCTTCGATTATCGCGTGCGCGCCGACAGCGCGGGCAGCTTCGACGATCTCGTCACGCGTGGCGTCGGGCCTGCCATAGGCGATATTCTCCGCGATCGAGGCGGTGAAAAGGAACGGCTCTTGGGGTACGTAGCCGAGCCGCGAACGGTAGGAGCGCAAGTCGAAGCTGCGCGCGTCGGTCCCGTCCACGAGCAGCGACCCGTGGGTGGGGTCGTGGAAGCGGGCTATGAGCTTCAACAGGGTGGACTTTCCCGCGCCGGTCTCGCCGACGAGAGCCACGTGCTGGCCTGCGGGAACGTCGAGGTCGACGTCGGTGAGGGCGTTCCTCCTGGTGCCCCGGTAGCGAAACGAGACCGATCTCAGAGTGACCCGGCCCTGCAGGGTCGAGGCGTCCAAGCCATCAGGGGGGGAGACGACTGAGGGCGTCTCGTTTAGCACCGAGTTGATCTTGCGGGCTGCGGCGAGAGCCCTCTGGTAGGAGTCGAAGGTTTGGGCTAGCTGCTGGACTGGGGAGAACAGCTGAGTGACGTAGAGCAGGAAAGCGACCAGGGCGCCGATCGGGAGCTTGTGGTCGATGACGAGCCCGGAGCCTACCCACAGCACGAGCACGGTGGATGTCGACGCCAGAAGATCCGACAGGGCGATGTAGGAAGCCTGGACGGAGAGGGCTGCCAGGCTGGCGTCACGGTAGCCGATGCCGATCTGGGAGAAGGTATGCAGCCCTGCCTCTTCGCGTCCGAGGGCCTGCACCACCCGGACACCCGAGATGCTCTCCTGCAGGTGAGCGTTGACGGCTGCTACAGCGTCGCGCTGGCGGTCATAGGCCCGGCTCGAACGGATCCGGTAGATAACTGTCGCCGCCACAAGGATCGGGATCACCGAAACTGCGACTAACGCAAGCTCTGAGTCGCTTGCGAAGAGGACTATGACGATCCCGGCGAAGCTGGCGAAGCTGACAAGAGCGTTGACGAGACCGTTCTGCAAGAGTTGGGAGAGGGCTTGGACGTCGTTGGTAACCCGGGTGACGATCCGGCCGGTCATCTCCGACTCGTAGAAGTCGACGCCGAGGCGTTGCAGCGCAGCGAACAGGCGCACCCGAAGGCCCAGCAGAATCGACTCCCCGGTACGGCCTGTTTGGACTGTCTCCGCCCACTGGTCCCACCATGCGATCAGAGTCACCACCAAGAAAGCGGCCACCACCAACATCAGGGTGCCCTTGGAGTGAGCTTCGACTCCGCTGTCGATGCCGGCACGTATCAGTAGCGGGCTGACGAGGCCGCTCAGAGCGTCGATCGCCACGAGCGCCAGGCTTGCGGCAAGGGCTGCCTTCCAAGGCAGTAGGAAGCTACGCAGGCGCAGTGCTCCTCGGGCCTGAACCTGAGCCTGAACGTCCACTCTGGGTAGGTCGTTCGCGGGTGGCAGTCCAGCAATCCGCTCGCGCATCGCCGGAGGTGGCTGGCCGAGCATGGCTATCCAGCCCTGGCCGCCTCCCCCGTGCCCACCCCGGGAGCCTCGACCGTAAGCCCCCGCCGGGGCGAGCACCGGACCTGGCGTTCCAGGTGGGGTGCTGGCCGGGACCTTGGAGGAGGGCCGGTCTTGTGGGCGGCCCGTGTCTTGTGGGCGGCCCGGGTTGGCGCCGTCACCACCAAGGTC
>JAJZNG010000240.1 GCA_021847945.1 Actinomycetes bacterium
GGGCCGGCCTGCCCGACGGAGTGTTCAACGTGATCCACGGAGACCGGGAAGCCGTCGATGCTCTCCTGGACTCCAATAAGGTATCCGCTGTGTCATTTGTGGGCTCAACGGCGGTCGCTCGGCACGTTTACGAGCGAGGGACGCAGGCGGGAAAGCGGGTTCAGGCACTTGGCGGGGCCAAGAACCACATGGTCGTACTGCCAGACGCCGACATCGACCTTGCCGCTGACGCGGCCGTGTCTGCGGCGTACGGCTCGGCGGGCGAACGCTGCATGGCGGTGTCTGTTGTAGTAGCCGTCGGAGCGGTGGGCGATACCCTCGTGGACGCAGTGTCGTCCCGATTGGCGAGGATTCGGGTCGGTCCGGGTGCAGAGCCCTCAAGCGAAGTCGGACCACTGATCAGCGCAGAGCACCGGGAGAAGGTTGCTTCCTACCTGGATGCGAGCGTTCGAGAAGGTGCCCATCTCGTCTACGACGGACGGGCACATGAAGTCCCCTCGGCCGGATTCTTCCTCGGGCCGAGCCTTGTCGACAGGGTACAACCCGACATGAGCGTATATCGTGATGAGGTCTTCGGGCCCGTTCTGTGCGTCGTGAGGGTGAACACCTATGAGGAAGCCCTTGAGCTAGTGAACTCTAATCCCTACGGGAATGGGACTGCTATATTCACCAGGGATGGCGGCGCTGCTCGTCGCTTCCAGTCAGAGTGTGAAGTTGGAATGGTAGGGATAAACGTCCCGATCCCGGTCCCGGTGGCCGGCTATAGTTTCGGCGGCTGGAAGGCATCCCTTTTCGGTGACACCCACATGTACGGTCCTGACGGGATCCGCTTCTACACCCGCATGAAAGTGGTCACCAGCCGGTGGCCCGCACCTTCCTCGTCGCAGGTCGACTTGGGATTCCCACTGACTCGTTAAGGGGTTTGATATGAGCACATCGCTATCCGGGCTGCGTTCGGACACCGGGCTGCGTTCGGACACCGGACTGTATTCGGACGAGGCAGCGCAGGTTATACGTGATGACGAGGAGTACGTCTTTCACTCTTGGTCTGCGCAGCGGAACCGCAAGCCGATCGCCGTAGCAGGAGCCGAGGGCTCCTGGTACTGGGATTACGAAGGGCGTCGATATCTGGATCTCGCATCCCAGTTGGTATACACCAACGTTGGCCACCAACATCCTCGTCTGGTCAATGCGATCATCGAGCAGGCGAAGACGTTGTGCACGATAGCCCCTTCCTTCGCCAACGATCGCCGCGGGGAGGCGGCACGGCTCATATTGAAGCACGCTCCAACAGGCCTCAAGCAGGTGTTCTTTACAAACGGCGGAGCCGAAGCTAACGAGAACGCTATCAGGCTCGCCCGCCTACACACAGGCCGTAACAAGATCCTCGTTGCTTACCGCTCCTATCACGGGGCTACCGGGGGAGCAATCACGCTGACCGGTGATCCCCGGCGTTGGCCATCGGAGCCGGGAATGCCCGGAATCGTAAGGTTCTTCGGTCCTTACGCCTACAGATCAGCCTTCGGAGCTCGTTCACAACAAGAGGAGTGCGCTAGAAGCCTAGCGCACCTCGAGGAGGTTCTGGCTCTCGAGGGACCAGAATACGTAGCGGCTGTGCTCCTCGAGCCGGTAGTAGGAACGAACGGCATTCTCGTCCCACCAGACGGCTATCTCGAAGGTGTGAGAGACCTCTGTGATCGTTATGGGATCTTGATGATCGACGACGAAGTCATGGCCGGATTCGGACGCTGCGGCGAGTGGTTTGCAGTAGACAGATGGCGTGTGCGCCCGGATCTCATTACCTTTGCAAAGGGAGTCAATTCTGGCTACGTCCCCTTGGGCGGTGTGATCATATCGGAGGCGGTAGCCTCCACGTTCGCCGAGGTGTCATACCCTGGCGGCTTGACATACTCCGGTCATCCCCTTGCCTGCGCTGCGGCCGTAGCATCTATAGGGCTATTTGAAGACGAGGGACTGGTGGAGCGCAGCCGTCGGCTTGGAGAGGAAATTCTCGGTCCGGAGCTGGAGGCGATCGCCCAGCGGCATCCGAGCGTTGGGGAGGTGCGTGGTCTCGGCTGCTTCTGGGCCATCGAGCTCGTTACCGATCGTGGTACCAGGGAGCCCCTCGTGCCGTTTAACGCAAAAGGCGCAGATGCTCAGCCGATGTCGACAGTGGTCAAGGCTGCACTGGATGAGGGGGTGTCCGTGTTCAGCAATTTCAATCGGCTTCACGTGCTGCCACCATTGACGATTGCCGAAGACGACCTGCGCTTCGGCCTTGACGTCATCGACCGGGCGCTGTCGGTAGCTGATCAGCTGGCGGCGTCGCGCTAACCTCCACGTGCAGTCGTCTCCCGAGTCTAGAAGGATCGAAGTCTTCTCAGCCTTCGTTGGCTCTACTTGGCCTGAGCCCGAGCGCTGGTTATGGGATGCAGGCTGTGTGATCAGCGGTGAAAGTCGAATCGTATTTTGACACCGGGAGGGCATTGTGCGAGCAGGTCGACGTCTGGGTCGTCGAGCACGGCTACTACGGGGTAGCCTCCGGTAGTCGGATGGTTGCGGAGCATGACTATTGCCGACCCGCCTCCAGCGATCTCGACCGCTCCGGCGACGAGAGCCTCCGAAGGCAGCTGAGCGTCCTCCGTCAAGGTGATCGGCGGGCCGGCGAGACGGACGCCGGTGCGGTCGGCGGCGCTCGACACTTCGAAAGGCGTCCCTGCCATGGTTTCCATGCCTCTTTGGTCAAGCCAGTCGTAGCGCGGTCCGGGGGTGACACCAAGACAGATGACCTCCCCTGGCGCCGGGAAAGCGGGTGTCGGGGAGGCCGGTTTCGGGAGGGCCGGCCCGGCGTGTGTGGACTCCCCGGGCGCTCCCAGGGGCAGGACATCTCCCGGCTGGATTGGAGCCGGTCCGAGACCCGACAGGGTGTCAGTCGACCGGCTACCCAGGACAGGCTCCACGTCTATGCCACCCGCCACAGCCACGTACACGCGTAGACCGGACAGGCCGCGCCCAAGCCGCAACTCCGCGCCGGCGCCCAAGTGTAGGGGAACGTCCTGGCGGGCGGGGATCCCGTCGACGGTGACCTCGGCCCGGGCCCCGCACACTGCGACGGTCCGGGGAGCTCCGAGTCGTAACGCTAGAGCGGGCGCTGCCGGGGCGACGAGACTCTCGATGAGAGCGCTCGCCGCAGGGTTCCCGACGAGAGCGTTAGCCCGGGCGGCGGAGGCTGCGTCGGCTGCGCCGGCCCTGGGAACTCCCAGGTGCCCGTAGCCGCGCCTCCCGCAATCTTGGACGGTGGATCCAGTCCCGGCGTCGAGCACTTTCAAGTAGCCGGACGCCGAAGCACTGGGGCTGGCCGCACGTGCATCGCCGGCTGCAGGCGAGGACACCCCCATTTCCGGTCGTCCGGAGGCATGCGACGTAGACGAAGGGGTCCTCCGTAGGGTCGATCCGGTGCCGCCCCTAAGGACGGAAGCCCGGAAGAGTACCCGGTCGCCAGGTAGGAGCAGCGACGGGTTCTCTTCGCGGGCGTCGAAGAGCGAGAGCTGGGTGGATCCTATGATGCGCCATCCGCCGGGAGTGGGCTGAGGGTACACGGCGGTCATCCCGGCGGCGATAGCCACCGACCCGGCGGGGACCGACAGCCTCGGGGAGCTCAGGCGTGGCACCCAC
>JAJZNG010000227.1 GCA_021847945.1 Actinomycetes bacterium
CCTTACGCAGCTCGACGTTCACTTCGTGGAGGAACTGCCGAGGGGAAGTCCGCCTCCCGGGCGACCCAGGGGCGGGTCTTGTCCGCCGGACCTCCGAAGCCTCCGGGCGGCGAGCTGCCGGCGTGCCGTCCTCGGCCAACTGGCCTTGGCGCTGCATCAGCCGCCTCTGTTGTCGGTTCATGCTCACAGTAGGTCTTCTCGGGTCGTAGGGGTCTTATTGGGGGGATTCAGTGCTGACGAGCAGGGCAGGAGGGACTCGAACCCCCAACCGCCGGTTTTGGAGACCGGTGCTCTACCAATTGAGCTACTGCCCTCTGCAAGGCTGCTGCGGTTGGGTGCCCTCCAAGGATAGCACCCGCCAACGGTCTCATAGGATTCGCCGACCGGTCCGACCGGCCCGCCCCCCACGGTGGGCATCAGCCGGCGCTGACGAGCCCGGGGTGGCGCCGGCTCGCCCACAGCAGCGCCCCGGCAGCGGCGGTGGCGGTGAGGCCGCAGCCGTAGGCGACTCTGGCCGCCCAAACAGGCAGCCCCGCCCGGGAGCGGGTCGAACGGATGGCCTCCACTACCCTGTCGAGTGTTGCGCTCGGGTCGTCGACGGTCTCGTATCGCATGGCTCGCATCGCGCGCATTATCCCCCCGAAGGCCGCCACCTCGGCCTGACAACGCAGGCAACGGGCTACGTGCGTCTCGGCCGCCAAGTCTCCGGTCCGCTCCCCGGCGGCGAGCTGCGGGATGACGTCTGCCGCTGAAACGCATTCACCCGATCGCAGACGGGCTATCTCAGCCAGGGAGCGCACTGTCTCACCCTGCCCGCCGGAGCGCTCCGGCGGACTCAGAGACCTCGATGATCGACGCCCCCGAAGCCCCCGAGGGCTCGACGGTAAGGTCCAGCGAGGTGCCGGCGGGCACAGCGACAGGATCCCCCGGCGCCGAGGCGAGAACGTCGCGCAGTTGGCGTCGGGCGCGGTGCACTCTCACCTTGGCGGCAGCTTCCGAGATGCCCAGCTCCTTGGCTATGACCGAGTGGGCCAGGTCGTAGATGTCTCTCAGGACGAGAACCTGGCGGAGCTTCGGCGGCAGCTTCGAGAGGGCGGCTTCGAGTTCTATGCGCTCCCCGTTGCGAAGCACCTGAAGTTCGGGGTCGCCTTCAGGGCGATGTTCGACGGGCTGCAGGTCGTCGCCGAGGGGCTCGCTGCGATGCCTCGCCCGGCGGGCAAGCTGGTTGGCTGAACAGTTCGCCGTGATGCGGTAGAGCCAAGTCGTGAACTGGGCGTCGCCCCTGAAGCGTCGCAACCCTCTCCACGCGCGCAGATAGACGTCTTGGACCACGTCCGACGCGTCCTCGTCGTTGCCTGTCAGACGGTAGGCAAGCGTGTAAGTGCTGCCGTAGGTGGCGCGGACCAGCTCTTCGAGGGCTCCGCTGTCCCCGTCTCTCGCGGCGAGGACCAGCTTCTGCATCTCGGAGTTGTTCAGCGGGTTTCCTTGTGAAGCGTGTGATGTCGCTCCCAACGGCAGTACTTCTGCATTTCGATGCGCTCACGATCGTTTTGCTTGTTCTTCATGGTAATGTAGTTTCGCCGCTTGCACACGTCGCAAGCCAGGGTTACCTTGACCCGCTTCTCGTTTTTTGCCATGTCTTCGACTCTCCTTGGCTCCGAAACTGCTGGTAGCGGCGGTCGGACTTGAACCGACGACAACTCGATTATGAGCCGAGTGCTCTGACCAACTGAGCTACGCCGCCGAGCCCCCTGTCGGAATCGAACCGACGACACCAGCCTTACCATGGCTGTGCTCTGCCGACTGAGCTAAGGGGGCGTTGAAACTCTGCGAGATCATAGCCGCCTGGCCTTTCCGCCAGCCGACTTCACCGCGCAGACCTTCCATCCTAGCCGAGCCTGACCAAGATACGATTCGCCTCATGTCCGTCGAGTACCGCCTGGCAGTGATAGACGATGCCGAATCCATCCGCGAGATCTACAATCGAGAGGTTGTCGGTTCCACGTCGACGTTCGACCTGGTGCCGCGAAGCTTGGAGGACCAGCAGGTATGGATCGACGAGCACAGCGGTGCGCACCCGGCCGTCGTAGCTGTAGATACCGGTCGGATCGTCGGCTTCGGCGCTCTGACCCCTTACCGTAGCCGGCCGGCCTATCGCACCACCGTGGAGAATTCTGTGTACGTCGACCACTCCGAGCAGGGACGGGGTATAGGTCGGGGACTGCTCGAAGAGCTGATCCGCTTGGCCGGGCTGCACGGGTTCCACGCGGTTATGGCCCGGATCGTCGGAAGCAACGAAGCGTCCATCGGCCTCCACCGCTCCTGCGGGTTCGAGTTGGTCGGCATAGAAAGGGAGGTCGGCAGGAAGTTCTCCACCTGGCTGGACGTTGCACTGATGCAGCGGATGATCGAGCAGGGCCGCTGAGGTCAATCCCGCTACCAGACCGCTCCACGACCGATTCGTTCTACTCGTTATACGACCAGACAGAAGGACAGTGACAGTGCCATTGAAAATCGGTGACCACGCCCCAGACTTCGACCTTCCAGATCAGCACGGCCAAACCGTACGTCTCGGCGAACTGCTGGAGAAGGGACCTCTGGTCGTGTACTTCTACCCTGCGGCCCTGACCCCGGGATGCACCAAGGAAAGCTGCCACTTCCGAGATCTGAGCTCCGAGCTAGCCGACCTCGGGGCGTCCTGCGTCGGAATCTCAGCCGACCCGGTCGACAAGCAGAAGCGTTTCGACACGACGCACTCCCTCGGCTTTCCGTTGCTGTCGGACCCGGACCACAAGGTGGCTGACTCCTTCGGGGTGAAGCGCAGCGTAGGCTTCCTTCCCAACAAGCGAGCCACCTTCGTGATAGACCGAGACGGGATCGTAAGAGACGTCATAGCGTCCGAGATCAACATGAACGTCCACGCCGACCGGTCGATCGAAGCGCTGAGACGGCTCTAGGGCACGTTCAGACGAACCGGCCTTCGACAGCCTCGCCGCCGGTCGTTCTCGGCTGATAAGGGGTGGGCGGGCGCCCGTCAAGCTGAGCGAGGATCTCTTCGCGGTACCACAACCTGTACGAGTCGACGTCCGGGCCGGCCGGTAGCGTCAGCATCCGGCCACGAGCCAGTTTCGCGGCGCAACGCCGAAGCCAACTGGTGAGCCGGTCGAGTCGCTCCGCTATGTCGTCGGGCACGGTCAAGTCCAAGTCGACGGTGTCCTCTCCTCGAGACATTGCGTACTCGGCCAGGCGCCTCTCCGAACGCGCCCAGAAATCCAAGTCGGCCACCAGCGGCCTGCCCGTCTGCACGACGCGCCCGAGGTCGCCTTGATCCGAGCCGGACAGGTCCATCATCTGTACCTCACGGCGCAAGTCGGCTAGTTGGCGGGCCGACTCGGCCAGCAACGGGACCGGCATTCCAACCAGTCGCACAGTCCGCCCTCCCCGGGTTATGGCGTCGACTTCGACCGGGCCCGCCCCAGCCGCCACGGGCTGACCGAACACGGCCGGCACAGGCTGGGCCGGCACAGGCTGGGCCGGAACACGCTGGGCCGGCGCTACAGGCCCCGCAACTGCGGCCGGTGCGTCGTCGACGTGACCTGGGGAGCCGGAGAAGGTTTCTGGCGAAGTCACGGTCCCGCCTGAAGCTGAGGCCTCGCCT
>JAJZNG010000042.1 GCA_021847945.1 Actinomycetes bacterium
GCCCATGACGTTCGTGTCGTACATGGTCTGCCATTGCGATTCATCGGCTTCACCCACGTTGCTCAGCCCGAGTGCCCCGCCGGCATTGTTGACCAGGAGCCGGCAGCTGTCGCCTACTTGCGAGCAGAAGCGTTCCACTGAGGCGGTGTCAGTGACGTCGAGGTGGATTCCCTGAGCGCTCGGTCCGATGTCAGCAACGAGGTCTCGCAGCCGGTCCGTCCGTCGCGCCCCGAGAATCACCTTGAAACCTTCGGCCGCCAGCCGACGCGCCGTGGCGGCGCCGATACCGCTGGAAGCTCCTGTTATGACCGCAATTCCCGATGATGTCATGAGCCAAGACTAGGTAATCGGGATGGCAGTAGCGCTCGGCTCGTCTGCAGGGCCGCAGCCTGGCGTAGATACCCAGATCGCCCCCACCTGCCCTCCCGGCGTGGGTGCTGCCCAAGTTGGCTCGATCCTAGGAGGGCGCGTAGCCGTTAGGCAGCGCGACCGGGAATACTGGTGTAGTGCAGGATGTGAGGCGACGTAAGGTCGACCGTCGTCGCAGGGGCCGACCCGTCGGGCGGACTTACCCGATGAAGTGGGTGGTAGTGGCTCTCGCCGTTACCGGAGTGGCTCTTATAGGCGGGCCATACCTGTTTATAGCTTTGTTCTTGGGTTCAGCTCCTGCCAAACTGCACCTGCCGAACGTTGCAACCGCTGCGGCTGATCCCGTCGCTCCAGGTCCTATCAGCGGAACGTGGGCGGTCTCCACCGGGTCGCAGGCCGGTTATCGGGTTCACGAGTACCTGTTCGGACAGTCCCACACTGCTGTCGGTCGAACGTCGCAGGTGAGCGGTGAAATGGTGATATCGGGGTCCGAGGTGACGGCAGCGAGCTTCAGCGTCGACATGTCCTCCGTCAAGTCCGACCAAGCTGCCAGGGACGCACAGTTCCGCGGGTACATCATGGAAACCTACAAGTATCCTCACGCTACGTTCGTGCTTGCGCAACCTGTTTCCATAGGAGCGCTGCCACCGGTAGGCCAGATCGTTTCTCTGCCTGCCTCCGGTGAGCTTACCATGAGAGGCGTAACTCGAACCGTCAACTTCACCTTGAAGGCTGAGAGGCTCCAATCAGGGATTGATGTGGATGTGGCGATTCCGATCACCTTCTCCTTGTGGAAGATACCGTCACCCAACTTCGCCGTGGCGCGAGTCGGATCGTCGGGAACCCTCGAGGTGCTGCTCCACTTCGTTCGCGCGGACTCGAAAGGTCGGCCGCTGGTACCTGTGAAGACAGTACCGACGACCACGGTGTTCGTTCCCGGCACCTTCTAGCGTCGCTGCCATAACGGCGGCGCCCGGGGAGGCGGAACGACGGGGATCCGGCGGACGCCGCCCCGCTCAAAACTCCTGGCTCTCGACCAGTCCGACCAGGTCAGCCATGATCACTGCCAAGCGGTAGTCCTTGGGGGTGTAGACGGCAGCCACGCCCAATGATCTAAGCGTCGCCTCGTCCGGCGGGGGGACTATTCCGCCAACGACGACTGGAATTTCGAGGCCCTCTGCACGTAGGCCGCGTATGACGTCGCCTGCCAACTGCACGTGGGACCCAGAGAGGATCGACAATCCGACGACGTCGACACTCTCGTCCCGAGCGGCTGCCACGATCTGAGCGGCGCTCTGGCGGATTCCCTGGTACACGACCTCGAAGCCGGCGTCGCGCGCTGCGACGGCGATCTGCTCGGCCCCGTTGGAGTGTCCGTCGAGACCGGGCTTGGCCACGAGCAGCCTGGGTGGCCCCCCGTGCGCTTGGGTTAGGTTGCGGACGCGCTCGCGAACGATGGCAAGGTCGCCCCTTCGGATACCGAAGCCGCCCGACACCCCTGTCGGAGCCCTGTAGCTCCCCCAAACCTCTCTCAGCGCGCCGGCCCACTCTCCGGTCGTGCCGCCTGCTCGCGCTAGCTCCAACGTGGCGTCCATCAGGTTGTCCGAGCCCTCGGCGGTGAAGCGGAGCAAGTCGAGGGCCTTTCTGACCGACGTTACGTCGCGTCGGTCCCTCCAACGGATCACGTCGTCGACGAGGGCCGCCTCTACGGCGGGATCGACCCTGAGGATCGACTCCTCACCTAGGAGCGGGGAGGTCTCGCTGGTAGTGAACCTGTTCACCCCCACCACGACCTGCTCAGCGGATTCGATCCGCCGAGATCTCTCCGCTTGGGATCGAACGAGGCGGGCTTTGAGCTCGTCGATAGCATCGAAAGAGCCACCCATACTGAGAATCTCGTCCAGCTCCGATCGTGCTTTGGTGACAAGCTCGGCGGTGAGAGCCTCTATGGCGCGCGAGCCGGCGAAAATGTCCTCGTGGTCGAGGAGGTCGGTCTCGTAGGCGAGGATCTGCTGTATTCGCAGCGACCACTGCTGGTCCCAAGGTCGGGGAAGCCCGAGTGCCTCGTTCCACGCCGGTAGCTGGATCGCCCGTGCGCGAGCGTCCTTCGAGAGGGTCACTCCCAGCGTCTCGAGGACGATACGGGTCACGTTGTTCTCGGGCTGCTGCTCTGTAAGCCCCAGCGAGTTGACCTGCACCCCGTAGCGGAAGCGGCGCATTTTGGGATCCGTCACCTCGTAGCGCTCCTCGCAGATCCGGTTCCACATGGAGGCGAAGGCCCGCATCTTGCAGACTTCCTCGACGAAGCGGATACCTGAGTTGCAGAAAAAAGAGATCCTTCCGACCAGCTTCGGGATGTCACCGGAGGCCACTTGGCCCGAGGATTTCACTGCGTCGAGCACGCTGACGGCGGTAGCCAAGGCGAAGGCCAGCTCCTGTTCGGGCGTTGCCCCCGCCTCTTGGAGGTGATAGCTGCACACGTTTATGGGGTTCCAACGTGGAGCGTTCCTGAGTGTCCAGGCGATGGTGTCGACTGTAAGGCGCCGACTCGGTACCGGCCCAAAAATGTATGTTCCCCGCGAAAGGTACTCTTTAATAATGTCGTTCTGAATAGTTCCGCTTAGCGCTGCCGTGTCGAACCCCCGGTTGCGCGCCTCGGTAACGTAAAGACCCAATAGCCACGCTGCCGTTGCGTTGATGGTCATCGAGGTGTTCATCTGATCGAGCGGTATGCCGTCCATCAGTTCGTGCATGTGCCCGAGGTGGGCTACGGGTACTCCGACTTTTCCGACCTCTCCTGCCGATTCTGGCGCGTCCGGGTCGTAGCCGGTCTGGGTTGGTAGGTCGAAAGCTATCGACAGGCCGGTCTGGCCTTTCTCCAAGTTCTTGCGGTACAGAGCGTTGGAGTCACGGGCGGTGGAGTGCCCGGAGTAGGTTCGCATCAACCACGCCGCATCGGTCATGAACTACTATCCCGCGAAACGACGCCTGCTGACCACATCGCCGGGCGGCTTCCGACAGGTACGGTCAGCCGGACCTTGAAGAGGCAGGTATCGGCTTGCCTTGGCTTCCGCCGTCGTAGGCTTCAGATCTCGTCGAGCTCGTAGGCGGCGTCACGGTGAGCCACCCACGATAGCGTCCCAAAGAGCGTGACCACGAAGATCGCCAGGGTCAAAATGTGCACCGATGTGCACCAAAGGCAGATGGCGTGGATCTCGAACAGTTCGTCGTAGACCAATTTCAGCGCAGACGCTATCCCTACTAAGCACCAGGCGATCCTGGCCAGGTTCAGCCAGCGCAGTTCGCTGCGCCAAGCCCACGGCGACTGCAAGACGAGCATGACCGCAAAGAAGACAAGCCCCAGTACCGCTACGGGAATGCCGTATTGCACCGAGTACACGCTCGTGGTCACCTTGAGGCAGTTGATGGCACCGTTGGCGCTCCCCGCAGGGCATGATAGCGACTTCGAGCCGGTGTAGTGCTCGTAGGTGAGATAAGCCGCCACCCCGAAGCCCAGAATTCCAAGCAGCATCCCGACCAGGGAAGGCCATCTTGGCCCCCTAGCTCCGCTCGCTCCGTCCTCCCGGTCAGTGTCATCCCGAGCTTCTGGTGGTGTTTCGCCTTGTGAGGGCACTGCGTCGTCGAGGTGTCTGGCAGGAAGTCGCACGGCTACGACGGGATCACCGGCGGATCCGTCTGCGTGGCCATCGGAGCCGTAAGAAGGTCGACTGGTTTGCACGGGCAGCGCCTAACCCGCGGAGCTCGAAGCGGAGTTGCCGCCGCTCGCCGTGTTGTCGACCGGTGCCTGGACGCTGGAGAACTCGGAGCACACGGTGGCGGGCTTGTTGCCAGTCACGTCACAGATGTACTTGGTCATGGCAGCCGCTGCGGCGTCGATGCTCGCCCCTACCGTATTGTTGTTAGAACCCACCGTGCTCAAAATGGTCGAGAAACTCTTGTTGTACACGATGGAATCGTCATATTGCGCACTTAACATGAGATATTTCCCGGCGATGTCGATGAACGGATAAGACCCGCCCTGTCCCAGGTACTTGGTTTCGTTTGCGGTCCATATCGCCTGCTCGGAAGCGGTCGGCGTCTGGAGGGTCTTGTAGGTGTTCGTCTCATTCTCGATCGAGGTGAAGGTCAGGTACGGACTGGTGTAGGTCGAACCGTAGAAAGACCAGGTTCCGACGTCGCCGTCGGTGACAGCAGAGTGGGTCTGCTGGAGGTTGCTGAACGTCCCGAACTTCGACAGGGCAATGATAAGTGGCCAGCGCTCTGCTGCGCAGAACGGGCAGAACTCGGCGCCGATGTACAGGAGTTCCGGCTTCCCGGCCGCGTTGAGGGGACCGCTGATACCTGGTACTGCTGGGTACAGGTTGCTGATCTTGCCGGCGGCCGCCGTCAGGACGCTGCTAGGTACATTGGTGATCTTAGTTACGGCAGCCTGAGGGGCTGGTTCGCGCAGTGGCCCGGAGTTGGAGTTCTTCGAGATGCCGACTATGACTAGGGCGGCTACGACGACGACGACGGCCACGACGGCTGCTATGGCGAGGTTGCGGTTGCGTCTCGCCGCGGCTTGTCTAGCTTGGCGTCCGCTGGGCCCCCGTCCCGCAGGACCCGAACGGCTGGCTTGGGAGCGCCCTTTTTGACCCGGCCGCGGTGGTACGGGAGTCGAGCGTCCAGAAGTGGTTGAGCTCACATCCGCATACTAAGCCATGGCGGGTCGAAGATGCCTTCGCCGTGACGCCTGCTACTGCTGCGCCTGCTAAGAGAGCGCTGCGCGTGACCCTTTAAGCTCAGAAGATGCGGTTGATCAGGTCGTCTCCTAAGCCGAAACCGGCTCCGGTGGCGATTGCCCTGCCGAATCCACCGCCCATGAAGCGCCCTAGGAGGCCGCCTCCCATTCCGCCGCCGACGGGTTGCTGCATCTGGTAGGAGGGCTGCGGGGCGTAGGCGGGTGGGTAAGCGGGCTGACCGGCGCCGTAGCCGGCGCCAGCACCTGGATCGGACAGATGGTTGACGGTGAAGTCGTGGACCGCTTGCATCAGAGACTGCATCTGAACATGGTCTGCCTGCACCGACAGGGCTACCGACTTGAGGTCGAGAAGCCACTCCCGAGCGTTGAGGTCGCCTGATGCCGCAGCGCTTTGCAGTTTCTGGGCGAGAGTGTCGATGGCTTGGCTGGTCGACTGCACCTCTTGCTCCAACTTGGAGTATGCGGCGTCTATCGTGTCAGGATTCAAAAAATTTCCATCTTTCTCTTATAAAACAATGCCATTTTAGTGTTTACTGGCTAATCCCGTTACAGTTACGGCTATAAACACCAGGTCGAAACCTAAGACCAATGCTAAGTCCTGCCAGCGGCGAAGCACCTGTGAGTCGGTGCGCCCTGTCGACCCTGCTGTCTAGATCTCGGGATCGTTCGAGGTGCCAGACTGAGGTGGTAGAAACTCGAACCAACCTTCTGGCAACTCGTAGGGGAATGCTGCCAGCACGTTGTCGTGGTCGCAGAGGGATCGTTCGAAGCACTCCAGGAGCATCGTGGCAGGTTCGTGTAGGAGATCCTCGCTTTCGCGTCCGTTGTCGATCAGTGTCCTAAGGCGCTTGTCGAAGCGTCTCAGGGCGTCATCCCAGATCCCAGCGAACTCGGCACCCTCAAGAGACCCGCCGGCCCACCATGTCACTAGACGGTCGTGGAGCTCTTCGAGGCGAGAGTCGGTGTTGGTCCACGCCTCACTGGCCAGTACCTCTGGGTGTTTGGTCATGCGTTCCTCCTATCCATTACCCGCAAGTGTCGGGTCGGTAGCGAATAGGGTTAAATGTCTGATTAGTCGAGTTATGCCGATCGCGGAAGCTAGGGGTGTTCCAAGAGATGACAAGATGGACGGGTCCGACCGTTGGAAGGTCCCGGCGGACCTGCCGGGAGGCGATCTGAAACATGGATGCCAAAGTACTGTTGTGCGACTTCGCTGAGGTCAGTGGGGGGAAGCTCTTCATAAGCGGCGCAGGGATTTCCATGCTCGCCAGCAACACCGACGCCCCTCCCTACCCGGTGAACATCTTCTTGGCCGTCCTGGTGTCGATCGCGTGGACAGAAACCGACTCGAAGCACTTGATGACCATCGAGTTGGTGTCGGAAGCCGACGGTTCGCAGCGTCGGGTCCTTCTTAGTGACCAACTTCCCGAGGAAGCCGACCCGGCGGATCAGGGCATGATCGCGGTTGTGTTCACAGCGGTACGGATGCCGACGATGATCGACGGCGACGAGTCGGCGATGCCTTTAGCGATACCGCTGTTCGGCCTGCCTCTGCCTGCGCCGGGACCTTACTTCTTCAGCGTCCGAATCGACGGGAGGGAGATGGACAGGGCATCGTTCCGGCTGGTCTCCAGGGAACAGATGCAAGCCCAACTCGGTGGCTGAGCCACGAGATACCCGTGTTGGGGGTGTCTCGTGGCCGTCAGGGGATCTCTGCAGTGGGCGGCGTTCTGCGAAGAAGATCAAGTTTGCCTAGCAGCCGACCGAAGCTCCATGCGATAGCTGTGGGAACCCCGAGGATTCCTGGGAACTGTTAGGTGCAGTTCAGGACAATTTCATGCCGGACGCTGTAGATTTGGCATTGGAGAACGCCTCACAGCTTTTCTGGTGTCCCACTCTTACGGTCGATAGCAGGTGATCGAAATGTTCGAATTCGCATTCTTGGCTTGGGTCGCGATGAGCTTTGCGGGCTGGGCGGTCGGACGAGGTAAAGGTCGCCCTGTAGAAGGCTTGGTGCTCGGCCTGATACTCGGTGCTGTTGGAGTTGTCATCATCGCCTTGATGCGTCCGAGGCCCGGGTACGGTTCCCGGTCGATCAGAGGGCCGTACGGTCCGGGTGGCCAAATTGGTGGGTATCCCGGTTACGGAGGATACGGACAGGGTGGCTTCCCGCCCTCGCCAGGAGGTCCCTACTCTCAGCCCTACCCGTACGGGTATGACCCAGGCGCTCAGATGTCGCCACCGGCGGCGACCGGCGAGAGTTCCCCAAGTCCCGTTTACGACGTTTCTTCGGCTCCAGCTTGGCGTCCCGATCCTTCCGGGCGCTGGGAATACCGGTGGTGGGACGGTCATGATTACACCTCGTACGTTTCTCGGGGAGGCGTTCCCTACACCGACTCCCTACCTATCTGACTGCCGACTCTGACTTTCGACTGGGCGGCGCCGTTTGAAAGCGAGGCTTTTCACCACTGAGGCCAGCCCGAAGGCAGAGCTCCGGTGGGTGGAGTGTTCTGAAGTATTCCGCTCGGGGCGCCTAGCGAAGCGAGGAGCGACGAAAAGTTGTAGCCGAATGCCGTCGAGTTGCTGCCGCTGAATTGACCCGCGCCATAAGCCATCGTAGTGCCTATCCCACCATCGGCCCATCCGGTTTCCATGCCCTCCGGCCCCTCGTAGAGGGTTCCAAGGACTGTGTCGGGGGTTACGGTCTCTCCGACACTGACCGAGGGGTAAATGTCCTCGGCGGCGTACACCGTTAGGCCTGCTGCTGGTCCGCTTGTCAACTTGTAGGCAATGTAGGTGCCGCCTGGCCACCCCCCATTGGAAGTCGAGAGAACCAAGCCATCCCCGATGGCGTATATCGGTCCGTAACCGCTGTAGTCGACACCCTGGTCGACGCGTTCGGGGTTGAGCGCTGCGACGGAGCGGAGGGGGTTCGCGTAGCCGCTCGCTCCGGTGGGTGCGGGCTGCGGAGCGGCTAGGAAGGTCGCAGGTGGGCTTGGTAGGGCTGGGCTCGTGCGAACCGGCGGTCTGGTGGTTGTGGTCGTTGTCGCCTGAGCGGTAGTGGGAGGTTCTGCTACAGGGGGGCCGCTTGCAGCTGGCCCCGTGGGCTTTGCCGGGGGCGCCTGTACGGTGGCAACGCTTGTAGCGAGTGCCTGCTCGGCCGCATGCTGAGCCGCTTCCTGCTTGGCTTGAGCCGCCGCAAGAAGTTGTACGAGGTTGCCCTTGACCTGGTTGAGAGTCGCCTCGTCGGCAGCGAGGGCTTGTAGCGCCGCTTGCCTCTGTGCTCCAAGAGTAGCGACAGTCTGTTGCGTCTCGCGGGAGAGGTTCTCGGTGGCCGCGGTCGTTGTAGCGACGAGCTTCGCTTCTAGGGTGTAGCTCTGGATCGCCTCTGTCACGTCCAACCCAGCGACTTTCACGTATTCGCTTTCCACCATCGCCGAGTCTGCTCTGCTCACGAGGGAAGACCCGTTTGCGGATTGTCCGGCTTGGGGGTCTGGGCCGTCGACGTACTCCTGAACGGCCACCTTGCGTAGGTTCGCCGCAGCCACGGCCTCGTCTGTTTGCAGGACTACCAGTTGCTGCTTGTCGACGGCCAGCTTGTGCTGGAGGGCGGTCAGCTGAGTTTGAGTAGCGTTTGTTCGGCCAACTAGCTGTTGGAGGGCAGTACCTTCGCTGGCGATTTTCGCCTCGACTTGGGCTATCTGTGACTGGTCTGAGGTCACGCTGCTCGCCGAAGCCGGTCGGGCAGTCGTAACCGCAGTAGCTATGGCGGTGGCCACCACTATGAAAGGGACAATAACCCTAGGGGCTGCCTTGCGCAGCTTGGTGGCCTGAACACGACAGGGGGCAAGCTTTCGACGCGACCAGGCTTTGGACATCACCATGTGAACCTGTGAGGCTCCTGTCTTAGCTGGGCTACTGCGGACTGTAACGAAGGCTTTAGGGACGTGAAATGTCCCGGCTTGGCGTTTGCGGGGTATCCGCTATTGGGGAAGAACGGACCGCTTAAATGTAGCAGGGTGTGCCTTCGCCGTCACTGTTCACGGTGGGCGAGGCGTCGTCCAGTTATTTTCTGAGCGACGATCTCTACCCAGTGCGTCCGTTCGCCTGGTACGGCAATTTGTACGGAGAGGTGGCGGAGCGCTTCGGAGCGGTCGTCCAAGGCGGAGCTGATGTCGTTGGCAGTGCCTGCCACCACGACGCTCCAACCGTCCCCAGTGCCGGGGTCGACGCTGTCAATTTCGAAGGCGACCCTGGCTAGGTCTGCACCTGCGAGCTTTGTCCCTTCATTGCTCATGAACACTACGCAGTCGTCGGCGAAGCGATAGTTCACGGGGAATATCATCGGCTGTCCCCCCGTGACGACAGCGATACGGCCGAACGTGTTCGATTCGAGCAGAGTCCTGCATTCGTCCTCGCCGATCTCGTCGTAGACGACCAAAGTCTTAGAGTTTCCCGGTTCCGGTGTCATGGTCTAGCTCCTATATCTCGTCGTTTGATCAGCTTGGCAGTTCTGAGGGTTCCCCAGTAGAGACGAAAGTCCCAAGGGGGTAGATTCGGGGATGTGGAGGCCAACAAGTGGATCGGTAGGCCGGCAGGCGACATAGCCCTCAGTCTCTCCTGGGTGCCGTTGGCTCTGGCCGGCCACTTCAGCGAAGGGAACCACCGAGTTCTCGGCTTGCTGGTTGCCTGCGTCATGTTCTTGTCCTTTGCGCATCAGCCTCTCACCCTCCCTTTCGTCTATGCGAGTCCCTGGCGCTTGAGCAGTCACCGGCGGCTTTTTGTCCTATCCCCCGCCGTGGCGATAGTAGTCGTATCGGTCTTTGCCACGGTCAGCCCCGTAGTCATAGCAGTCGTAGGAGGCCTGTGGAACGCCGAGCACACCCTTATGCAGCGCTACGGGATCATGCGAATCTACGGTCGAAGGCTCGGCGACAGCCAGGCTAAGACGGAGAAGGCGATGGTTATGGTATGGTTTGCTGTTCCATTGCTATTACTTATTGCACGCAATGATGTTACGAGTACAGTCAATAAGTTTGGTGTTGTCACGGTGGCTGGTAGTGCCGTCAAGATCCTTGTTGGAATGTCGACAGAGGCGACGGTCGCTTTACCGTTCGTGGCGCTGGCGGCCTGCTACCTTGCAGCTCGCTGGTTGGCCGGTGAGGTCCGTTCTGGACGGCACAACCCTGGCAAGTGGCTCTACGTGGCCTCGACGGCCACCTTGTTCGCCGTGGCCCTCGTCGATCCGATCGCCGGACTTGTGGGATTCGTGGGGTCTCATTCGATTGAGTACCTCGTCATCGTCAACCGGTCTATTGCGGGTGAAGCTCGCCACCCCGGCCGGCTGGGTGACGTCGCCCGGATTCCCGGCGGGCGGACTTGGTTCTTCGTGGCTTACTTCGCTCTGATCAGTATCTCATTTGCGCTGCTCTACTACGTCGCTCCTTCCTCCCTCCTCCTCGTGGTCGTCCTGAGTGTGGGGGCCCTGCACTTCTTCTACGACTCGTTCATATGGAAGCTGCGAAAGCCGGAGGTCTCCGCGTCCTTAGCCGGCGTGCCTCCCCGGAAGGTGGCAGCCGCCTGACGTGTACGGGGATCGCGAGAGCGGCGAGACTCACAAGCCGGAACCGTCATCGCTGGCCCGGAGCTTCCGAGCTACCCCGAGCTTCCGAGTTCCTCGACGGCGGAGCGGAAGGCCTCGCCACGCTGTTTGTAGTTACTGAAGCGCCCGAAGCTGGCAGCTGCCGGCGACAGCAGCACCACTGCTCCTGGTTTCGCCCACTGGGATGCCTTGAACACAGCTTCGCCTATGTCCCGGCAAGCCTCGCCGGTGCCACCCCTGGATAAAACCTCCCGTAGTATCCTGTCACCGCTGTCGGGAACAGTGAACACGACAGACGCCTGGCTGCGTCCTGCGAGGTGCTCTGCCAGCGGGGCGTAGTCGATGTCACGGTCGAAGCCTCCGGCGATGAGCGCAAGCGGCCTGTCAGCGAACACCTCGGTCGCAGCGATCGTCGGCAGGACATTAGTGGACAGCGAATCATCGATGTACTCGACTCCGTTGTGAACCCGGACCGTCTCAAGTCGGTGGGGAAGTCCTCTGAAGCCCGTGGCCGCTTCAGCGAGCCGATCGGGATCTGCTGCTTCCTCTATGCCGATCTCTTCGAGGCACGCCGCAGCGATGAGAGCGTTCAACACGTTGTGACGCCCTCTCAGGCCGAGAGCTTCTACCCAGGCTGGCGATCCACTTCCTGGGAGGCCATCTGCTGTAACGCTAGGATAGTGCACCCATCGCGGCCCGGGACGCAGCCATTCCCGGCGCTCCACAAGACGGTCGTCGTCGCCGTTGGCCACTACGATCCTGCCGCCCCGTCGCCCGCAGATCGACAGCTTGTCACGGTAGTAAGTTTCAATCGACCCGTGCCAATCCAAATGGTCCGGATGCAGCGAAGTTACGGCCACCACCGCAGGTGACGACCACAGGTCGGTCGCCTGGAAGCTGGATACTTCCACTATCCAAAGCCTGTGCGGGGCCGATCCTTCGGTTGCTATCGCCCCGTTCCGGGCAACCGGCAAGCCAGGTGAGGTGGTATGTCCGGCGCTCGGTTCGAGCTCAGCGGGGCTGTCGGATGTATCCCAGGGAACCACGCCGAGATTGCCGCCTACGAAACAGGTTCGTCCGAAGGCTGACGCGAGGTGCCCGGCCACCGAAGTGGTGGTCGACTTGCCTTTCGTGCCGGTGATGCCGATCACATTGCTTGGGCCGACTTCTTCCAACCACAGTCCCATTCCGCCCACGACCGTCACGCCTTTGGCTTCGAGGCTCCTCACGCCTTCTCCGTGTCGGGACACTCCCGGGGATTTGATTACCACGTCGCAATGCAGCAGCGCATCCAAGCCGCCTTCCGACAATCCGAGCACCCAAGGCTCGCTCGGATTGTCGTCGACTACGACGAACGGGTCGATGTCGCCGGCTTGCAAGCGTCGTAGGGTTGCGCGACCTTCGGAGCCGACTCCCCAGACGCCGACACGGTGTCCACGAAGGTCAGACCAGCGTAGCGGGTTTGAGGTCATGGGGTATGTGGTCGGTTCCCATCGGACGCATGAAAACTGCCGGGTCAGCAGGAGATCTACCGGTAGTGCTGTCCAATTTGTGCAAAAGGCGGGCGAGGACTTCGTTTGACTCCCTGTCGGGTCTGCTGGCTGCCAGACGGAGAGCCATCCGGCTTTCATCCACGTCACCGACACACTCGAATGGCTTGAACGCCTTTCCGATACCGAGAAGAGTTTCGAAGACTCCGGCCAGGTCGCCTTGCTCTAGCGGCTCGTTCCCGTTGAAGATCTCCGAGAGCTTTTCACGATCCATGAACGGGGCGAGAATCAGGTCGATGAAGCAGCACTTGTCGCAGCGACCGCACCAAGCGTCGAGCCGTTGAGCTGGGTCGAGGTGGAAGGCACGGTTGCACGAGTGGAAGACACTGTGGTACGGCATCAACGTGGCGAAGCGCTTCGCAACCCACAACTCGCTGTACGGCCTCAGCAGTGAGAAATACTCCACGAGCGAGCCGAGAGCATTCTTCAGCACCGACCGGAAACCCTTCTCGAACAGTTCGCTCTTGGAGTACTGGTGGTTAACTCCCTGGCCGTTGACGGTCAGGTTCGGCTTGCTCGATGACCACTCGTTCGACATCACGACTCGCCCACGGCCATCGAGGACGGCGCACAGTACGGCTATCGCAGAGACGATACCGGTTACAGGGACGTGACCGTTAAAGGCAGTCGCTTTGGTCTCAGGGCTGAGTATCCAAGGGTCTATCTCGCGCTCGGCTCGTCTGATCGCAAGCCCTGTTGTCGAAGCCGCCCGCTCGATCGCCTCGAAAGGAGGAGCCCCGGCGCGGTTGAGCACGAACAACTCCATGTCAGGATTCGCAGCCTTTAGAGTCTCGACGGTGACGATCGAGTCGATCCCCCCACCGAAAGGCACGAGCAGGCGCTGCCCGGGGTTGTAGTCGAGGTCTGTCCTTTCGGGCTCTGCGGGCAGAACCTGCCTTCCACCGACGAACTTTACTTCGGTGAGGTCCAACTCGTTTCGGTATGCGAACTCGCCGAGACCCTGGATGTAAAAGTCTCGGAGGAATTCGAGGTCTCCGGGTCTGAGCGGAGTTTCGCCGAGGTCAACCAGGGGAGGCGCCCCCGCCTTGAAATAGGACACCCCTGCCAGTAGGCCAACGATTCGGGCTGCTTCATGGGCGGCGGGACCCCACCTGTGTCCAGGCCCAACGTCTAGCTCTTCTACAAGCTCGACCGCGTCGAGACTGTAATGAAAACGCAGAATACCGGCGCTTTCGTCGGTTTCCACAGGACCGTACGAGAACCGGCCGGAACGGACAGGGCTGCTCACTTCACGGTAAGGCTATCCCACCCCGAGCGACGAGAAGCTCCAACTCGCATTCGGCCCCGGGCCCCGGTAGATCGATGGGCACATCAAATATCGTCGACGCGACTTGGTTTCTATCAGCCCCCGAAAGCTATCTTCGGGTCGAGCGGGGCGCTCTCGTCGGCGCGCGCTTGTGAGGCGCTCAGACGTCCTACTGCTACGAGTCTTGCGAAGACGTGACTTCTGCGCGCTAGTGCGGCGCTGAGGTGTGTCCGGGGGTCGTAAGCTGAAGGCGCTTGCAGGAGGCCGGCGATGAGGGCTGCTTGACCCCAGGAGAGGTGGCTCGGTTCCAGGCCGAAGTAGTGGAGGGCCGCTTCGGTGACACCGTAAGCGCCGTCACCGAAGTAGGCGGCGTCGAGGTACATGGCGAGAATCTGGGCTTTCGTGAAATCGTGATCGAGTTTGAAAGCCATCACGACCTGTTCACAGAGCGCAGCTGGGTCGGACCGACCCGGGGTGTAGAGCAGTTTCGCAAGCTGCACTTCGATCGTAGCCCCTCCCAAATTTGGATTTGCGGTCACGAACCCCCAGGCGGCACGCAACGTGCCTTGCGGGTCGAGGGCAGTATCGGAGTAGAAGCGGCTATCCTCCGTGGCGAGGACGGCCTCCCCGACTCTTGCCGGGACAACCCCGTTGTCGCTCGGAGCGCGATGCTCTGCGAGCGTTGCCTTCACCATCGACGGGGCGTCGGCGGCCGACGGGGTGACAGCGACGGCGACAGCGGTTGATATCAGCGCAACTACTAACACCACCGTCGTTACCGCAGCCAGGCGTCTCAGGTATCGACGTCGGACGCGGTGAGCTGGCCGCCGAGAGCCGCTTCTTCGGCGACGGTCTTGTGGAGTGCTCCGACCTTCGGGGTCGCCGGTCCCATCTCGGCCAGCTGGACGCTTGGTCGCTACCACCACAGCCAAACTATCCCCGCCGCCGGTAGCGTTGTTAGCATGCAGCGTTCAAACCACCTGATCGCGTCGGTAGCTGACGCCGCCTTGGAAGCGTCTATCGTGGGTAGCTTCAGCCGGCTCGGTTTCGAGGTGCGCAGCGTGAGTGACAGGTGGGAGGACCCACCACGCTTGGATGGCAAGACCGTGCTGGTGACTGGGGCCTCGTCGGGCATCGGACGGGCTGTCGCCATCGGTCTCGGCCGTCGCGGAGCTCACGTTATATCGACGGCTCGGGATATTGGTCGGCTCAACCTGTCAGCTAAGCAAGTCGTCGCTGCAGGCGGCGCGGCTACCGTCGTTCCCGCAGATCTGGTCGAGCCGTCCCAGGTGGAAGCGCTAGTCGAGCGGATTGGAGCCACGTGCGCAGGGGTGGACGCCGTTGTGCACAATGCCGGGGCTTTGTTCCCTGGTTACCGCCAGGCTCCCGACGGCACTGAGCTCACTGTGGCGACACACGTGCTGGCACCCTTCCGCCTCACGCGTCAGATGTCCACTTTGATGAACACGAAGCGCCGCGTCCTAGTAACTGTCTCGTCCGGCGGAATGTACACCGAGAGATTCGACCTTAGTCGCCTGGAGATGACCCGGTCGGACTACCGGGGAGCAGTGGCCTATGCCCGCGCGAAGAGAGCGCAGGTTGTGCTCGCCTCGCAGTGGCAGCTCAGGCTCGGTCCCGGTGTCCACAGCTACAGCACTCACCCGGGTTGGGTGAGAACCGCGGGGCTGGACGCCGGCCTGCCGGGGATGGCGCGCCTAGGTCCGCTGCTCCGTTCGCCTGAGCAGGGGGCTGATACAATAGTGTGGCTTGTCGGCGAAGCCCTCACACGACCACAAGCGCCTACGCCAGGCTTCTGGCACGACCGGCGCCTGAGGGGCGTGTACTACCGTCCAGGGACGAGGCGAAGTCCCGCCCAGGAGCGTTCGGACGGCGAGGCGCTATGGTCTTGGTGCGAAGACCGAACCGTATTCGTATAGTCCGTCGGCGTGAGCGGCACCGACGCGGACTGGCAGGCAATAGCTAAGAGACTGTCAAGGAACGGTCGATAACCTAGCTAGAGTCGCGCGTGTTAGTGGAGTTGACCGGCCAGACTGGAGATAGTGTCGTGTCGGACGAAGAGTTGATCGCCGAACAGGTGGTAGCGGTCGAAACGCAACGGGCAGTAAAGGTCCGAATCTCTCAGCACACCGTCGAGGATTTCTGGAGGGTGGACGTAACCTGTGGTAGCGGCTGTGGGTCGGGGCGTGTGAGCGCTACTGTCTCGCCTGGCGACAGCTTCTTGATGAACCTGATAGAGGGTGCCATGAGCGGCGAGATCGTCGCTTGGCGCCACCTTGCCGAATGGGGCTTGCACAGTTTCAGTGGAATGTCCGGAATGCCCGTTCCGCGATTCGCGTAGGGCAGTCCAGCCGATGTTAGAGTCACCTCGCCCATGACTACTGACGATGACGCCGGCCTGAGAGTGCGCGCTCGCGAGGAACTACTAGAACGCCGTTCACCACATTTCGCGCTTTTGCCACCGCGAGCGCAGGAGGCAGCCAACGAAGCCGAGCGAATGCTAGATGAGGGAGAGTCTGATCCCGACGCCTTCGCGCGGAGGATGGGACATGACCGCGAAGCTCTCCAGCAGGCCAGGGACTTTTTCGCCTCTCTCGTCAGTGCACACTCTGACGACTTCCGTGCCAGTGAAGCTCTCAGGCTGGTCAACAGGGCCATGTCCAAGACCCCGATCGTCGACCCCCTGGACTGGAAGCCGCGCTGGCACCAACGTTTCCGCAGGCCGTGAGAGCGGTTCAGCCTGCGGCGCTCTGATAGGGCCGAAAGGCCCTTCCGCCCACAGTCCCCCCAGGCTCATAATACTTGAATGCCATATCAATTCAGCGAGACCGGGTTGGAGCTCCAAGATCAGGTCCGTCGCTACATGGAAGCATTCGTCTATCCGAACGAGGAGCTCTACTACTCGCAGCTGGAGGGATCGACCGATGGGTACCCCCCGGTGATGGAGAAGCTGAAGGCGGCTGCTATCGAGCGCGGCCTGTGGAACTTGTTCCTGCCCGATCTCGAGCCCCATCATCCAGGTACAAAACTGTCGAATGTCGACTACGCTCCAATTTCGGAGGTACTGGGCCGGGTTGGGTTCGCGTCGGAGGCGCTCAACTGTTCTGCTCCCGACACCGGGAACATGGAGATCATCCACAAGTACGGTACCGACAGGGTGAAAGCGACTTGGTTAGAGCCGCTTTTGGCTGGAGAGATTCGCAGCGCCTTTTCGATGACAGAGCCGGACGTGGCGTCTTCGGACGCCACCAACATCGGACTTCGCATAGAGCGGACCCCCGATGGATACGTTCTGAACGGGAGGAAATGGTTCAGCTCCGGAGCGGCCTCCCCCCGCTGCAAAGTTCTCGTGGTGATGGGCCTTACCGACCCTGAGGGGCCGGCGCACCTACGCCAGTCGATGGTCGTCGTCCCAATAGACACTCCCGGCGTGTCGATCGGCATGCTGCCGAGCGTGTTCGGCTATAGCGAGATCGGCGGCCACCCAGAAGTCGTCTACAGGGATGTAAAAATTCCCTCCGACCATCTCCTGGGACAAGAGGGGGGAGGTTTCGCCATAGCCCAAGCCCGGCTGGGCCCCGGCCGGATCCACCATTGCATGCGTTCCATCGGCGTCGCCGAGCGCGCCTTGGAGCTCATGGTGTCCCGTTCATTGGAACGACACACTTTCGGCTCCTCCTTGGCACACAAGGGGCTCATACAGGACTGGATCGCAGAGTCGCGCATAGCGATCGACATGGCACGGGAATATGTAATGAAGGCAGCTCATCTGATGGACACCGTCGGCAGCAAAGCGGCCGCCACAGAAATCTCGGGTATCAAAGTGGCAGTACCGAGAATGGCATTGGAGGTCATCGACCGTGCGATACAGGTTCACGGTGCGGCGGGCGTCACCCAGTTCACCCCGCTTGCTCACATGTATGCGGGGATGCGAACGCTGCGAATAGCTGATGGTCCTGACGAGGTCCACAAGATGACGATTGCCAGACGAGAGATCCGCCGCCATCAGCCGTCGTTTCGGATGGGATCTACGAGCTGATCATCTTGGGGAAATCAAGGCTTGGGAGCGTCAAATGTCCCCCCCGACGAACTCCGAGATGGTAACACCCAGAGCCGCAAGCTCCCGAGCGAACCCAACCGGATCGTCGATCATCTCCGCAAGGCCGGCCGATCCGTAACGAGCGAGGCGCCCTTGCGCCGCCCAGCGCGCCGCGACGGCGCTTACCGCTGCAGCGATGACAGCCGGCCTTCCTGACGTTCCGAGCGCCCGGGTCACGGCCTCGGAGCCGACGAAGCCTCTCATCTCTACCCTGACAGCACCGATCAATCCTTCTGGGTGGGGTCTGCGCAGCATCGGCAGAGGAGAGGTAAGCCTGTCCCGCCTGGTGGCTTCGATCCTGGAGGTTATCCTCCTCGCTGAGGGGTATGCGCGAACGAGGAGCATCGGATCCGCCAAGTAGGCCCTGTAGCAGTCGGCGCCTCCGACCGGATCGGCAAACCAAACTAGTTCGCGTCCGGAGCCTCCGGGTCTACGCCTCCAAGCGCCCTCTTGCCAGTCGACGGAGATGGCAGCGAGAGCTGAGTGGTGTCGTCGGGCGCACGTCGGCCCACCCGTGCCAGCACTGGCCACGTGGATTTCCTCAACCGAGTCGAAACCGCCCCGGTAGCCCCGCCCGTGACTGCCCCCTCCGAGCAGGCGGCTGAGAACACAAGACAATCCAGGGGCCATTCCGGTGCCCAGCATAAGGCTGCAATGGCGCTCCCGGGCGGCGTCGTCAGCTCTGAGGGCCCGACGTAGCACGCTCGGCTCGTCGACTGGTGTGACCAGGTGGCCACCTGTTTTTAAGCTACGTTCAACGTAGTGTCTGACCAGCTCTGGGGCTGTCACCACCGTGACATCCACGTCTAAATCGGCGGTGTCTGCGATGTTCCGGACAGAGACTTTCAGGTCCGAGTCGGTGACCCCGGTGCCGTCTACAGTTCGGGGGGTAGACCCAGGTGTGGAGCGATTAGGACGCGGTTCTCGCTGCACCGCGACGACGGATTCCACTTCGTCCGAAGCTGCGAGGAAACGGACTATTTTGGAACCTACGGCTCCTATTCCGATGACGGCTACGCGCACCTTGTGGACTTTTTCAGCCGAGATCGTCGGTGGATATTTCCCGCCACCCTCCGCGTTGAGGTGGGGTGCCGCCAGTTCCTCTGAGGCGGACGATCACCGCGATGACGGCGGTGACCCCGAGGGCCATCACGGTCCGCCGGACGAGTCGCACAGCCGGGATCATAGACGACTGTCCGGGCGGTAGACGGTACCGACTCCAAGAGCACGCTTGGAGATAGCCTACGAATCTTTTACGGCTGGGGGGCCACTGCCAGGGGAAGGTTCAGGGTCGGCTGACCGTCGGGGGAGGATCCAGTCCATGTGAGTGAAACAGCGGAGAACTGCAAGCCGTTAGCCGTCTGCTTTGCGCTGCCAAGGGTGAGTCGTGCAGTTGCGTTGACCGGTTTGCCGGACACGTACAGATGCACTGTGCCTACCCCGGCAGCGCTCGTGGACGACCAAGAAGTCCAGGTGATGCCGGTCACGGTGGTGGTGGCGTCCTTGGCTGAGTTGGCGCAGGTGACTAGGAGGGTTTCTGGTTCAAAAGCTCCGCCACCGCAATTGAACACGGTCGGAACCGTCCGGGATTGTGTTCCCGATCCGCCCGCTGTGGAAGTCGGTGTTTCGATTGTCACGGTTCCCTGAGTGGGGTTGATCTTTGTCACCGAGGTCTGGCTGGAACCACACGAAGCCAAGAGGAGAGTGCCCAAAACCAGGAGTGGGGGCTTAGAACTGCTTCGCCTCCTCTCGAATCGCATCAGACGCATCATCTCCAGCCGACGACAGTCGTGACTTTGGCGGACGCGCCAGCCCGGCACAAGTTAGGTGGCTGTGCGAGGGCTCTCACCTTGCGATGATAGACCCCGAACCGCGTCGAGAATGACGAGGTACTCATTGTGCCAGCACCTGGATAACTCAGGAAAAGAGTCCGTCACTCATGGCCTCGGCTACTTCGACCTCGTCGATACCGAGAAGTTCTGGGTAGACCTCGAAGTTGTCCTCCCCTGGGTAGGCGGCAGGCCGACGGTAGGGTTCTAAACTGGACTTGCCAAAAAGTGCCGGGAAGCGGTCGTAGGGTCGCTCGCCGAAGTTCGGGTGCTCGAAACGTCGCCACATGTCTCGCTCGTCGAGTTGGGGGTCGGCCATCAGGTCCCCAGCGTTTTGTATCCTGCCTGCCGGCACTCCGCCCTCTTGAAGGGTCCTCTCGGCGGCTGCGGTCGGCAGTGTCGCCACCCATCCGCCGACGAGCTCATCGACTTCGCCTATTCGGGTGACGCGCACGTGAGCGCCTGCTAGCGAGGGGTCGGCTTGCAGCCCGGTCGCCTCGAGAAGCCGGGCCCAGTCGGCGTCGTCGCGGCAGGTGACGGCAAGCCAGGACCCATCAGCACCGAGATAGCAATCGTTGGGTGCCATGGGGGTGAACCAGTCGCGGTTGCCCGCTGGTTGAGCTTCCCGGTCGTTGTTGAGGTAGTCGACGAGCGCCGGGCCGATCAGATAGCCGCCGGTTTCCATCTGGGAGATGTCGACGTGCTGGCCGAGGCCGCTGTGCTCACGCTCTTCGAGAGCGCCCAGCACGGCGAACGCCGCTGATAGGCCGGCAGCGTGATCGTTGAGGGAGAAGCCCGGCCCGATGTCCCCACGCCCGGGCGGGTTTGTCAGATAGGTCAGCCCGCACAGAGCGTGGATCGTGGGAGCGTATGTGACCAGCTTCGACCACGGTCCGCTGTGGCCGCACCCAGACATCGTGACGTACACGAGTCGCGGGTTCCACTGGGCTACCTGACCGTATGACAGGCCCCACCGGTCGAGGACCCCCGCCGAAAAATTCTCGATCAGCACGTCGGCTGTTTCGAGCAGTTGGCGCATGACACCGGGCGCTCGCTCATGGCTCATGTTGAGAGTGACTGCCCTCTTCGAGCGGTTCCACTCGTAGAAGTATGGGTGGGAAGGATCGTTGACCGTGGTCGCGCGCTGCTGGGTCTGCACTTTGATCACGTCGGCGCCCAGGTCGCCGAGGATCCGGGTGCACATCGGCCCGGCCAGGACGTGGCTTAAGTCGAGGATGCGAAGGCCGGCTAGCGGCTTGCCCGTCTCAGCGGAGGGACTTTCGTCCCCCGAATCGGTGTCCCCGGCGGAGGGAACCTTGCGTTCGAGAAAGCCCGTCTCCGAAAGTCTCCCTCCTCGGCTCCCGGGTGGAACTGGCCGAGGGGCTGGCGTGCGGCTGAAATGCGCTACGGGACCTGGAATGGTCACCTGGGTCCCCTCCCAGTCAGCGTCACGGAAGAAGCCTCGGTAGCTGTGCTGCGGGTTGGCGGCCACCTGGGACACGCTCTGCACCTCGGCGAAGGCTATATGGCGGGACTGCGCCTCCTTGAACAGGTCTCCGGCATCTCTGGTGGTAGCGAACTCTCCGACTACCGCCATCACGGTGTCCAGGTCCCCTATCAGTTCCGCCAGAGGCCGCTTTGCGAGTTCGACCGCAGCTGGGAATCCCTCCTCTGCCATCCAGGCAAGCAGGCCCGGGGCGTTGGGGGTCGGTGTGACCATGGCCCAGCCGCGTCGGGCCGGCACCACCTTGTACGCGCGAATCCAGTGAAGTGACCCTTGGCGTTCGGCGACTTTGGGGTAGGGAAGCACGTCGTCGAACCAATACTGGAACAGCAACTGCTCGACTGTCGTGCAGACAGCCTCGTGAAGTGAAAGGTCTATCAGCTCGCCACAACCGGAACGTCGCGAGGCGCGCAGGGCGGCAAGCCCGCTGATAGCTGCTACGAAACCCGCCACGTTGTAGGTCTGCCTCCCCCACGAGTTGAGTGGCAACTCCGGCAGGCCGGTCAGCGACATCACGCCGCCGAGGGCGCCCGCCACCAGATCGCTGGTCTGCCAGTGCGAGCGCGGGCCGGTCCGCCCGAACGGCGTCAGCGAAACTTGCACGAGGCCCGGGTTGGTGCTTGCAAGGTCGGCGTGGTCGATTCCCAACGCCGAGAGTCTCCCCGGTGCTTCGGTTTCGACGAGTAGGTCACAGGAAGTGGCGAGACGTATGTAGGTGCTGCGACCCTCGTCGGTGTCGAGGTCGACTTCGGCCCTGCGCTTGGAGTTGTCGTACCACCAGTCGGCGACCCCGCCGACCTGCCTGGCTGCCGGGTCGACCATGGCAGGTCCGGCGGTGCCACTGCCGATGCGGATCACGTCCGCTCCGGCTTCGGCGAGAAGCTTCGTAGCGAATCGCCCGGTGTCGTTTGTCAGGTCAAGCACCCTTAGACCTTCAAGCGGACCCTGTGTCATGTTTCTCCCTCGTAGTTGGCGTCGCTTGAAGCTAGCTATTATCGCCTCGTCGGTGCCAGGAGTACCGCGGGGTGCAGGGTATGGGTCACAGTATTGGGGTGACCAGCAGCGATGATCGACGGTTCGGCACGCAGTCGGGGCCGGGATCGTCACCCAGCCTGTTCGAGCATGCCCTTGAGGAGCGTCTGCGTGAGAGGGGCCCGTTAGCGGCGAGATTGCGCCCCAGGCGGCTGGCTGACGTGGTCGGTCAAGACCACCTGCTGGGGCCGAGGGGAGTTCTGACTGCGCTCATCGAGTCTGGCCGTCTCAGCTCGGTGATCCTCTGGGGGCCGCCAGGTACCGGTAAGACGACGATAGCAAGGCTCCTAGCGGACTCTGTGGGCGCTGCATTCGAGCCCTTGAGCGCTGTGACAGCGGGTGTAAAGGACGTCCGTGAGGCTGCCGAGCGGGCCCGACGGCGTCTCGCGGAGAGCTCCAAAGCTACCGTCCTTCTAGTAGACGAGGTGCACCGTTTCTCCAAGTCCCAGCAGGATGCTCTTCTTCCGAGCGTCGAGGACGGGACCTTAACCCTGGTGGGTGCTACCACCGAGAACCCCTTTTTCGAGGTGAACGGCCCGCTGCTTTCCCGATCGACGCTGCTTCGTCTGGAACCTCTGGGCAGGTCCTCCTTGGGGACTCTCCTGAGCAGAGCCCTGAGCCTGGAGGGGGCGTCTATCGAACCAGACGCTGCGGATGCCATCGTGAGCTCGGTGGACGGTGACGGTCGTGCTTTGCTGACCACTCTCGAGGTCGCCGTCGCTGTCGCTGGGGAGGGCCGTAACGTGACGCTCGCCGACGTGGAGAAGGCTCGCTCCGCCCGGGCGCTCACCTGGGGTCGTGACGACCACTACGACGTGGTCAGCGCCTTGATCAAGTCGATACGCGGTTCCGATCCCGACGCGGGTCTGCACTGGCTGGCCCGGATGATCGTCGCGGGGGAGGACCCCCGCTTCATCGCGAGGCGTCTCGTCGTTCTGGCCAGCGAGGACATTGGAATGGCGGATCCGACGAGCCTGCTGGTCGCGACCGCCGCGGCGCAGGCCGTCGAGTTTGTGGGTTTGCCTGAGGCCCAGCTGAACCTTGCCCAGGCCGTCGTCCATCTGGCGACCGCGCCCAAGTCGAACCGGACCGCTTTGGCCGTGTGGGCCGCCCTAGAGGACGTGCGCTCCCGCCCCGGCGGACCGGTTCCCGCCCACCTGAGGGACGCCCACTATGGGGGAGCTGCGACCGTAGGTCACGGCGTTGGTTACAAGTACCCTCATGACTTCCCGGGGGCTTGGGTGGCCCAACAGTACCTGCCGGACGCTTTGATCGGGGTCCGGTACTACGACCCTTCCCCCTACGGACGAGAGTCCCGCCTGGCGGGTAACGCTAGGTCCGCGGCGCCAGCAGGTCCGCAGTCTCAGGAGACCTCAAGCGGGGTGGCCGGCGACTCGACCACCGGATCCGGGCGGAGCTCTCAACGTCCACATCCCGACACCCGTGATAAAAGCGACAGTTGGTAGGGGGCTTGAGAGACGTGACGGGAGGAGCGCATACCCGGCGGCGGCCAGCGCTGCGACGCACAGAGCTAGAGCAGCGACCGGCCTTAGGTCAGCGGGGGAGACGATTGCCCTGAGCCAGCCTGGAGGCTTCGTTCGTTTCGAACGGACAGCTGCGGCGACGAGCAGCGTGGCGCTGAGAACGAAACCGAAAGCGATCCGCTCGCGAGAGGCAACGTCGGGTGTCACGAGAACCCAGCTGACCAGGCCCGCAAAGGCTACGAACAGCTCTGGGGCATCCACCACTAGCAGCGTCGCCTCGGCCAGGACCAGGTACGAGCTCCAGAGGATCGGGCTGAGGAGCAGGCTTGCCAGTATGAGCATTCCAAGCATCTGCCTGTCGGTGAACGTCCGGCGCTGCCGCCAGATTGCCAACAGGCCGGCGCTTACGAGAAGCGGGGCGACCTTGGTGGCCACGGACACGTCCAACCCTGCTCCTATCATCAGAGAGGCGAGGGACCAGCTTCGGGCGGTCTCGTTGTGCTCTAGGGAGCTCAGCATCGCAAGGTAGGACCTCGGGCCGAGCGAGCTGAACGCCAGGCTGAGGCCGAGGGTTGCACACGCTGTTAGGACAGCCGACAAGGTGCTCGCTTTGCGGCGGGTGAGAACAGGCCAGGCCAGCAATGGCAGGAGGAAAAGCTTTGCGGATCCGATCATCCCCAAGAAGATCCCGGACAGCAAGGGATGTCGGTTCCGAAGGTGCCAGGAGACTCCCAAACCACCCACGAGGAGGCCATTGATAGTGCCCATTTGCAGGCCAACGATTGTCGTGGCGCTCGCTATGACGAGCCCGGGGACGAGGGTCTCCCGTCGTCCCAGCAGCCTGGCACCACCGGCGATCGCAACGATGGAGGCAACCTCGAAGAGCCTCTCGGCGATGTGGATCGGCAGGAGCGCAAGGGGAGCGAACACCCACGCGACGAATAGCGGGTAGACGAAGGCGTGGCCTGATCGGAACTCCGGGGAGTTCACGTTCACATATGGGTTGGAGCCGTGCAGCACAGCCCGACCGGCGTCGATAAAGACGATCAGATCGAAAGGGGCTATCAGTCTGCCGAACAGCAGCCCGGCTATGGTTGCGACACCGCCGACAACGGCGAACTGTCGCAGACTATCTCTGGACGGCGAGCGGAGAATCAAAGCCGGCAGCTCACAGTTCCGCTACGGCTGGTATCACCCGCTCTCCGAGGACCTGCAGAGGTGTCAGCGACGCTACTCCTGGGACCGAGCCGTGGTAATGGCTGACTCCAAGTGCAGACAGGCGGCGCATGGAGCCGATGAGCTCGTCGACCTTTTCTCCGTCCCGGCCGGGGTCGAGAGGGCCGATCACCGTCTTGTCGATTTCGTCGTAGTCGCGGCCGACATCCTCGCAGTGCCTGCGAAGGACATCGAGCTTGTGCTCAAGGTCCGCCGCCAGAGGCAAGTTGCAGGCTTGGGCGTAGCGGGCAACCAGCCTGAGGGTCTTGCGTTCACCGGCCCCGCCGATCAGGATCGGAGGATGAGGACGGCGGATAGCCTGGGGGGAGTTGAGGGTACGCCCCAGTCGGTAGTGCCTGCCCTCGTAGGGGGAGTCGCTGTCCGACCACATGGCGAGGCATATTTCGAGCGCTTCCTCCAAGCGCTCGAAACGCTCTGACAATGGAGGGAAGAAAAGCCCAAGGCCGTCGGCCTCCTGCTTGTTCCAAGCGGCTCCGATGCCCAGCCAAGCTCGCCCGCCCGACAACACGTCCAAAGTGGTTACGGCTTTCGCCAGCAGACCGGGGTCCCTGTAGACGACGGCTGTCACCCATGCGAGGAGCTCGATCTTCTCGGTTCTGGCCGCCAAGAACCCGAGCGTGGTGTATGCCTCGAGCATCTCCTGTCCGGGTGGTCCGATGTGGCCTATCTGCCACACGTGGTCCATGACGCTCAACTTCGCAAAACCGTACCGTTCGGCCGTTGCGGCTACGGCAGAAAGGTCGCTGGCGGTGGAGTGGGCTCCGCCCGGCCAACTGAAGCTCGAAACGTGAAGACCTACTTGCATGTCTACATCATCCTCCTGTCGTGCGCTTGGCACTTGTACGCCTGGCACTTCGAGTGTGGCACAGCCCGGCTCTGAGAGTTTTCCAAGTGTAAGGCCAGACGATCCCAAGGGTTGTCTAAGTCGTCGCTCATGGGGCGTGGCGACTATAGGTGCGTGAACGTCGACGCCGGTCGATTCCGGGCCGACACGGGTAGGAAAATACAAAGGAGCAGAAATGACCGAACAGCCATATGACCAGCCAATCGAGGGTGTAACCCCGCGGAGGCGGCGGAGAGTCCCCCGCGCTGCCGCTACCGTGGGCTTGACAGCCTTGCTCGGCTTCGGAGGGGCGGGAGCCGCCTTCGCTCTCTCCGGGTCGCCGTCGACGCACTCGTCCGCGGCATCACTCGCAACTTCCACGTCGAGCGGCTCGTCTTCGTCGACGGGAAGTTCCTCAGCTCCGACCAAGCCCCCTGCGGGGCCGAGAGGGCGCTTCGGTCCCGGCTTCGGCGGTCCGATGGGAGGGCCGATGATGGGCGGCGACGTGCTTCACGGTGTGTTCACCGTAAAGAACCCGTCCGGTAGCTATGTGACCGAGGAAACCCAGGTGGGCACGGTCAGTTCCGTGTCGCAGAGCTCGATCACGGTGAAGAGCGCGGACGGCTACAGCCAGACCTACGCTGTTACTTCCTCGACGGTCGTGGACTCCCAGGCCGGAGGAATAGGGGCAGTGGCCAGAACGACTCGGTGCGTATAACCGCCGAAACGCAGTCCGGCACCGAAACTGCCACTTCGATAGTGGACACGACCAAGATTGGGGCGAGCCGCCAGGCGTTCGGGTTCGGGGCTCCCCCGTCGTCGTCCTCGACGAGCGCGAGCGGTACCAACTCGGCAGCCTGACCCGGCCAACAAGGAGCGATACCCAGCAGCCGGGGACAGCCCGGGTGCAGCCCAGACGATGGGCGGCACCCGGGCTGTTTCGCGCCGCGACCGGTGCGACCCTACGAGCCAAGCTTCACGGCAGGCGGGAATACTGTCACTCCTGTGACAGTTATAGAGAGGGTGGCGCAATCCGACGATACGACGCTCCCCGAAGGCTTAGAGGCCGGAATCGGGTTTCGTCTGAGCCGGGTCGCACGGGTGATGCGCTCGGATTGGGCTGCGGAACTTACGAACCTTGGTTTGACACCACCTCAGGTGGCGCTTCTGCGCGCTCTCAGCGACGATCCTGGATGTTCGCTGCGTCACCTTTCCAGACGCCTCGGCACTGATCCGATGAGCGCCAAGCGATGCGCAGACGAACTCGAAGACCGAGGCCTGATCCGCAGCGCCCACCGGGGAGGGGACCGGCGCCCGCGATCGCTCGAAGTCACGGCGCAAGGCGCCGTGATGGCATCGAAAGTGGAGGGCATGGTCGCGTCCAGGGAAGATCATCTGTCGCAGGTGCTCGGAGAGCGCCGACGTAAAGCCCTGATAGACGCCCTTGGTGTGCTGGAAGATCATCTCGGCCTGCCGGCCGACGCGCCCAGGCAGCAGCGCCCCGGCTTCCCGCTACCTCCAAGGTCAGCCGCATCCGGGGCTCCTGGCATCGGTTCCCAGGAGCATCCAAGACATCCCTTGACCGCTACAGCTACGTCGAGCCGGACCCGTCCGAGCAGACTGCGAAAGGAGCTCACATGAGCATCGACCCTTCAGGCCACAATCCCTCCGGACCCCATCATGGGCACTCGGCCGCCCCCGGCCCCTCGAGTCCTGGGGCTGTCTGGGACGAACGCTTCGCCTCGGCCGAATGGCCCGGCAAGCCCGACGAGTCTCTCGTGGAGAAAGTCGGCTCTCTGAAGCCGGGGCGGGCACTCGACCTTGGGTGCGGACCGGGCCGTAACGCTATCTGGCTGGCTGGCCAGGGCTGGCAGGTGACCGGAGTGGACGCTTCGGCCGTCGGGCTCGGCCAAGCAGCCCATCGGGCCGCCGAAGCCGGGGTAACAGCCGAGTGGCTTCAGGCGGATCTGACAGACTACGAGCCTCCCGCCGCCCAGTTCGACCTTGTAGTGCTAGCCAACATGCACTTTGCACCAGGCGAGCGCGAGGAGCTTTTTGCCCGCTTCGGTCGTGCAGTGGCCCCCGGAGGGCACTTCTACGTAGTCGGCCATCACCTCGAGTCGATCGGCAGGGCGGGGCCCCCCGACCCGGCGAGGCTCTATACGGAGGCACTGCTGCAGGGTCTCTTCGAGGGGTTCCAAGTAGAAGTTGCACGCCGTGAGCGCATGGGCGGAGGCGGGGCAAACCCGCTGGTCGACGTGGTGGCTTGGGCGACGCGCGGCACCGACGCCGATGGGAGTAGGTCGTGACAATGACACCGGCGCAAGAGGCGCCGCAGGCTCAGAACAGACACCGCCTAGCTCTGGTCGTCATCGCGGCTGCGCAACTAATGGTGATGCTCGACTTGACCATTGTGAATATAGCGCTGCCGTCCATGCAACGCGAGCTCGGCTTCTCAGCGACGAACCTGACCTGGGTTGTCGATGCCTACGTTCTTGTCTTCGGCGGAATGCTACTGCTCGGGGGACGAACCGGTGACCTCTTCGGCAGGAGGCGGATGTTTGCGGTGGGTATCGCTGTGTTCACGGTGGCCTCACTCGCAGGGGGGCTGGCCACTGACCAGGCTTGGCTGATAGCAGCCCGAGCAATACAAGGCGTCGGTGCTGCTATCGCGTCTCCGACGGCGTTGTCCCTCATAGCGGTGACCTTCGACGAGGGGGCCGATCGTAACAGGGCCATGGCTGTGTACGCCGGTATGTCGGCCGCAGGCGGCGCTCTGGGGCTACTGCTCGGTGGTGCCCTTGTTGACGTAGCGTCGTGGCGGTGGGTCATGTTCGTAAACGTTCCCATTGGCCTAGCGGTTTTGGCTGCCATCCGTCCTACGCTGCCGGCGACCCAGAGTCGCAGGGGCCGTCTCGACGTGCCTGGCGCGTTGTCGGTGTCAGCTGGCATGGCGCTCGTCGTCTACGGGTTGGTCCGAGCGCCGACGTCGGGCTGGGCCAGCGCTACCACGGTAGTTTCACTGGCCTTGGGTGCCGCCGTGCTCGGAGCCTTCATGCTCATCGAGCGGGTGTCGGAACGGCCGCTCGTACCGCTAGCGTTCTTGGCTGATCGCCAGCGAGCCGCTGCTTATTCGATGATGTTCCTGCTTGGCGCGGCGATGCTGTCGCTGATCTATTTCTTGACGCAGTTTCTCCAAGACGTTTTGCACTACAGCCCGGTTGTGGCCGGGGTGGCGTACCTGCCGATCCCCGTCACGGTTGCGATCACCGGGGTGACGGTCTCCAGGAAGATCCGTCGTTACGGGACCAGGCCGTTTCTGACGGTAGGGCCTGCCTTCGTTACAGCTGGTCTTATCTGGGTGTCGTTTGTTTCTTCTACCTCCAGCTACCCTTCGGTGTTCGGCCCATTAGTCCTGGTGGGTCTCGGGATGGGCCTGTCCTTCGTGCCTCTGACGCTCAGTGCTGTGGCTTCTGTCGGCTCTCATGAGACGGGCTTGGCGTCCGCCCTGTTGAACACCAGCCAGCAGGTTGGAGGTTCTCTCGGCCTGGCTGCGCTGGTGACCGTGGCTGCTACGGCTACTAAGGATCAGATCGCCCACGCGCTCTCCCGCCTGGGCGGTTCTCCCCAAGGGACCGCAGCGCTGGCGAAGGCGACCTTGGCAGCGTCGGTCCACGGCTACCAGATGGCATTCAAGGCGGGTGCCGTGGCGGCTGGCGTCGCTTTCATCTTGGGGGTGCTGCTGGTCCGCCAGGGCCCGGCGCCTCGACCTGCTCCGTGACCCTCGCGACACGGGTATGCCCTGACCCGTACCGGGCAGGGCTGTGCTTGCCCGGGCCAGCCTAGGCCCGACAGGTCGTCTGGGGAACGTGACCTTGACGGCACCCACACTCGTTTCTAGACTGTTATCGAATGATAGTAACTAGGGGTTCAGGGGTCAGCCGGCTGGGAGCATGGAAACTGAGACATGGTATTGAAACCTATGTTTCGACGTGGCCGGTGCTCGCCTACTTCGCTTTCTCAGGAGGTGGCAGATGAGAAGGATCGGCGGGGCATGCGCCACGCATCCCCTGATAGTTCTGGGGGTGTGGGTGCTGGCCGTGGTACTCGCTCTTGGCCTCAGCCACAAGATAGGTGCCACCTACAGCGATAACGTCAACCTTTCCGGCACAGAGTCCGCTACAGCGTTCAACCTGCTTACTGCGAACGACCCGAGCGCTGGTGGTCACGTCGGTGACGTGGTCATCGAATCCACGACCGCCGACGTGGCATCACAGGCTGCAGCCGTCGGTGAAGCCGTCGCCAATATCGAGAAGCTACCCGACGTCACCTCGGTAGCCAACCCACTTTCGTCGAAGACGCCCCTCGTCTCGCCCGACGGCAAGATAACGATCATCAGCGTCCACCTTGCGGTCGTACCGTCCTCGCTTGGTAAGACCTGGCTTTCCCAACTCGAAAATGCGGATGGACCTTTGGGCAAAGCTGGCCTTACAGTCGCCTACGGCGGTCAGTTCGACCAGTTAACCAACCCCAAGGCGAGCGACATAAAGTCGGAGCTGGTTGGCTTCCTGGCGGCCCTGGTCGTGCTGCTCGTAGCTTTCGGGAGTCTAGCGGCGGCCGTAACTCCCCTGGTGGGTGCACTCCTCGCAGTGCTCGTCGGTCTCGGATTGCTCGGCATCGCCGCGGCCTCGTTGACTTTTGGCACCGTCGCCCCGACCCTTGCGACGATGATCGGCCTGGGCGTCGGTATCGACTACTCGGTGTTCCTGATAACCCGGCACCGCCAGCGCGTGATCGACGGTGCCAAACCTGTTGACGCGGCGGCCGATGCAGTGGTTACCAGCGGAAAATCCGTGCTAGTGGCGGCCACCACCGTGTCGATAGCGCTCGTGGCGCTGTTCGCGTCAGGGGTCAGCTTCCTCGGGATGCTCGGGGTGGCAGCAGTGTTCGGGGTGCTAAGCGCTGCTGCGGGGGCGATCACCTTAGTTCCGGCGTTTCTGGGCCTGCTCGGAAGCAACGTCGACAAGTTCAAGGTGAGGAGGCGCCCAGTTGCCGAGGCAGGATCGGAATCGGACTGGTGGCACCGCTACGCTTTGGGGGTTAGGCGTCGTCCTGGCACTCACCTGGTTGCCGGTCTCGTTCTACTGGGTGTGATCGCCATCCCGCTGGCTTCTATGCGCATCGGCACTATCGACGACGGGGCCAACCCGCTGTCGTATTCCTCAAAGCAGGCCTACGATCTCATCGCCAAAGGGTTTGGTCCCGGAGCAAACGGACCCTTTACCGTAGTCGTCCAACTCGCTCACGGGACCTCCTTTGGCGCCGCTCAGACCCTTTCCGCCAAAGTGACCAAGGATCTCGCAGGCGTCCGCGACGTCGCGCGCATGTCGCCACTTACGCCGACACCGAACGGGGCGCTCCTCGTCGGCCAGCTGATCCCATCCAACTCACCCCAGCAGGGCCAGACCACTTCGTTGTTCGACCAGTTGGTAGGCAATTCGATGCCTCAGGCCCTCGCCGGGTCCGGCGCTACTGGCTACGTCACGGGGAACATCCCTCTCAACATCCAGTTCGCCTCCACTCTGGCGTCCAAGCTCCCGCTTCTCATCGCAGTCGTAGTGGCCTGCGGTTTCGTGCTCATAACGATGGCCTTCCGCAGCCTTGTCCTGGCAGTCAAAGCGGCGTTGCTCAACCTGGTCAGCATCTGCGCCGCTTACGGGGTCGTGGTAGCGGTTTTCCAATGGGGCTGGGGCCGAAGCGTTTTGGGGGTGAGTGAGAACGTCCCGATCGAGTCGTACGTGCCGGTGTTCATGTTCGCAATCGTCTTCGGCCTTTCCATGGACTACGAGATCTTCCTCGTGTCGCGCGTCAAGGAGCACTGGGACCGATCCGGCGATGCAAAAGAAGCGGTAGAGGCGGGCCTCGCTGCGGTAGGCCGTGTTGTTGCAAGCGCTGCCTTGATAATGGGAAGCGTCTTCGTGGCTTTCGTGGGGTCCACCAGCGTTGAAGTCAAAATGATAGCGGTTGGGCTGGCTGCTGCCGTCATACTGGACGCGTTCGTCGTCCGGATGGTCCTGGTACCTTCGATTATGAACCTGCTCGGGCCGCTGGCATGGTGGCTCCCGAAGTGGCTGGACTCGAAGCTGCCCCGCATTGACGTAGACCCACAAATCGAGACGAAACCGGCCGTGACGTCCAACGCTGCGGCCCGCCCCTGAAGCCCGCCGGCTGGATGCCCCGCTTCGACTCGACGGTAGAGTGTCTTGTCGTGCAAGGAAACCTAGCTGGTGACGCCGCAAGGCGGTGGGCTGAGGCTCTCGGGCGATGGGCGATACCGGAGTGGATCCTCGCTCGGGCTGTGGAGTCTCCGTGGGCTTTGCCGGTTTCGCTTTTCGCCGCTGACGCGGCCCCGGCGGGTGCCCTCCAGTGTTTCGCGGCTGAATCCCTGCCGCCGGGCGGGACCGTCCTAGACGTCGGCTGCGGCGGGGGACGGGCCAGCCTGCCGCTCGCGGGTAAGGCCGCTCTTGTCGTCGGCGTGGACGAGTCCCCTGAGATGCTCGAGTCGTTCGCCAAGGCCGCCGAGTCTCGGGGCGTGGACTTCAAGGGGGTCCCCGGGCGATGGCCCGACGTGGCACAGGGCGATGAGACCGACAAGCGGATCGGGGCGTTCGACGTAGTCGTGTGCCGCAACGTCGTCTACAACGTGTCGGACATAGCGCCCTTCGTATCGGAGTTGGGTGCTCACGCTCGGCGCGCAGTAGTGGTGGAACTCACCGAGAAGCACCCAACGGCCTGGTTGGCTCCCCTGTGGAAGAGCTACTGGGGTCTGGACTTGCCCGACGAGCCGACGTCCGCCCTTTTCGTAGAGGTGCTTGCGGAGCTCGGGTGCACGCCGGAGGTGCACCTCGACAGCCGTCCGCCTGCCAAAGCCGCCGAGTTGGGTGACGACTATGTATCGTTCGTGCGGCGGCGACTGTGCCTTGAACCCTCCCGGGACGGCGAGGTCCGCTCTTCTATCGAGAGGCTGTGGCCCACCGGGCCGCCGGCGCTCGACTCGGTCGTCGTGCGCTGGCCTGGCGCGGCCTGAGACGTAGAAGGCGCCACCGTCGAAGAATGAGCTGAAAATCTCCTCCACGCGTACGGCCCAGACAGGAAGCGGGTGTAGGTTGAAGCGGTAGAGCCCCACCTCGGAGGTGCGTCATGGCTATAGAACCCGTCCGTCACGGACATCCTGTGGTGAAAGCAGCAGTCGCTGGCACCGCCGTGCTCGTAGTTGCGTTGTTCGCCCTTTCCGCGGTCGATGCTGTCGTCGGGATGGTATGGACCGTTATCAAGCTCGCTCTGCTCGTCGCTGTCATAGGTGGCCTGGCGCACCTTCTGTGGGGTCGGTCACGCCGAACCTGAGCACTTCGGCGTACTCCGGGGCATACCACCGGTGAGCGCTACTGGCAAGGTCCCAAAGTAAATGCCGGAACACGAGGTTCTTGTCTTCGTCGCGCTCACGAATTCCGAGAAATCGAGGTAGTGGCTAATAGCGCGGGTGGTGGCCGCCGACAACTGTAAGTGGACACGTCGAGTGCCTCGTCTTGTCTTCAGGTAACCGAACCGACTTGCCGGGAGGAAAGGAAGATGTCGGATCTCAGCATCGCAATCGTTGGGTCGACAGCCAAGCCGGCCTACCCCCTGTTCGCTCCGGCCGGATCTGTCGCAGCGTCGGTAACCGCCCTTGATCCCTACTTCCAGGCGCTGGACCAGACCCCTGCACCCTCGCCCAGTGGGTCGTCTAACTCTGGTCAGCGCAGCGGTCAGAATCCAAGATCGGGTCTCACTCAGGCCGTCAACACCACAGCCGCCCTGCCGGGCCCGTCGTCGAGATCGGGTAGCTCAGGGTCGGCCTCGGGGCCTTCTTCCCCTTACGCGTCAGCAGGGAGCGGAAGGGCCACTGGCAGTGGCGGGTCTGGCCGATCGCTCGGTCTGGTTGACACCTACGGCTGACCGTGGCGCCTGTGATCCCGGGGGCTACCCCCGAGAACGCTGTCGGACCCCGGCAAAAGGGTCAGGGACCCTTGAAAGGGTCCCTGACCTGCGGAGGGAGTGGGATTTGAACCCACGGTGCCCAAAGGACACAACGGTTTTCGAGACCGTCCGATTCGGCCGCTCTCGCATCCCTCCAGCTGCCATCATGCGCTGAGGGCTATGGCCGTCGCAAACTCTATCCGAAACTCTGGGCGGGGTGTGTACCACGTTGGCCACTTGCGTGGGATGTGAGCACTCTCCGCGGCCTCGGCTGCTAGATTATAAATAGGTGATGGGGTTCGCCTTTAACCGCCTTCCGGGCTGATGACTCCTAGACAAGCAGATCCTCTAGCCCGGAGCGTCACTATCAGCGATACACCTCAGCCTTACAGTGTTCGGATGCAACACCCCGGCGATCCGCCCGAAGGGCCGTCCGACGCAAGCCAAGTCCCCCGCGCAGGAGCACCTGAATCCCGTAGCCGAGATCGGTTTGTGTGGCCGCGACCGGGGATAGTGGCAGCGGTCGCCGCTGGAGGAGTCGTCGGAGCGTGCTTACGCTACGAGGTGGCTCAGGCGTTACCGGCCGGGCCGGCTGCGTTCCCCGTCTCGACGCTGCTGATCAACGTTACGGGAAGCTTCGTGCTCGGAGCGCTCCTTACGGTGCTGCTCGAGCGCTGGCGACCCAGCGAGTACGTGCGACCGCTGATAGCTAGCGGGCTAATCGGGGCCTACACCACGTGGTCCACGTTCATGGTGGAAGCCGACCAGCTTTTCCAGCGCGGCCACCTGCCCATGGGCTTTGCCTACCTCGTAGCGTCACTCTGCGGTGGGCTCGTGGCCGGCTGGGTGGGCGTGCTCGCCGGCCGGCTGGAACCCCGGGCGCTGCTGTCAGTCGAACTTTTCGCCAGGGACAGGAAGCGCACGACATCTTCCCAAGCCGGGAGCACGACGTCTTCGGGGGCGTCGAGGAAGCCGAGAGACCGTTGACGGCTCTGCCGGAGCGCTGCGAGCGGCTGAGCGTATTTCTGGTAGAAACCGACCGACACGGGAAGCTGCCGCGCTACGTGGAGCTCGTCGAGCGGGCCCGCCGGGCCGGACTCGCAGGGGCCACCGTGACGGCGGGGATATCAGGATTCGGGAACAGTGGCCATGTCCACCGGCGTCACGCCGTGTCGCTGAGCGAAGACGTACCTGTCGAAGTCGCCATCGTCGAGAGCCCCGAGCACCTCGACGAGTTCCTCGTACAAGCAGGGGACCTCCTCGAAGGTCTCCTAGTGGTGCGCAGCCCAGTTCGCGTGGTGCTCCACCGCCAACGCTCCCACAGCGGCCCACAGTCGTGATGACCCTGTTGGAGGTCGGTGCCGGTGGGATGCTCGGCGCACCCGCCAGGTACCTGCTTGACCAGTTCGTCTCGACTAAGACCGAGGGGTCCTTCCCGTGGGGCACGTTCGTCGTGAACCTTACGGGGGCGTTGCTACTCGGTTTCGTCGTGGGACTGTCAGTCCATCACCGCCTCGGCCCAGCGCCCGTCGCCTTGGTCGGAACCGGCTTCTGCGGTGCGTATACGACGTTTTCCACGTTCACTTACGAGACGGTCGCCCTGATGGCAGAGGGCCGTCACCTGTCCGCTCTGTATAACGCCGGGGGATCTCTCGTCCTCGGTCTTGCTGGCGCCGGGGCAGGGCTGGCTTTAGCCGCGCTCGTATAGCTATTACACCCTCCCCGGGCGCCACCACTCCCGTCACGAGCGACCGGGTCCACAGGTAGCCTCGAGAGATGGACGACGTTTTCCAAGGAACCGAGCAGCTGTCAGGCGTAGAAAGCGACGCTGGCGACGGACGTGAATGGTGGCGTGACGCAGTCATGTACCAGGTCTACGTGCGGAGCTTCGCCGACTCCAACGGTGACGGCGTGGGCGACCTGCGTGGCGTGGCTTCGCGGTTGGACTACATCGCCGATCTGGGGGTCGACGGTATCTGGCTGAACCCGTTCTACAAGTCGCCCCAGGAGGACGGCGGTTACGACGTTGCGGATTATTTCGAGGTGGACCCACTTTTCGGGACGCTTGCCGACTTCGACGCCCTGCTCGGCCAAGCTCACGCGCGCGGAATGCGAGTGCTCGTAGACCTCGTGCCGAACCACACGTCGTCACGCCACGCGTGGTTCCAGGCGGCTCTGGAAGCTCCCCCGGTTAGCAGAGAGAGGAGCCGTTACATTTTCAGGGCCGGCAAGGGTCCAGGTGGCGGCGAACCGCCGAACAACTGGCGGAGCGTGTTCGGTGGTTCCGCGTGGAGCAGAGTCAGCGACTCAGATCCCCAAGCTGCCGGCGGCGTTCCGGCGCAGTGGTACCTGCATCTGTTCGCGCCGGGCCAGCCGGATCTCAACTGGGAGTGCGAGGAGGTAAGGAGCTACTTCGACGACGTCCTGCGATTCTGGCTCGGAAGAGGTGTCGACGGCTTCCGTATCGACGTCGCCCACGGTATGATCAAGCACCAGGACCTGCCGGACTTCGACAGCGAGGAAGAAGCTGACGGCGAACCGGACCCGTCGGGCATGAACGGGGATGACCACCCCTACTGGGATCGAGATGAGGTCCACGATATTTACCGACGGTGGAGGAAGATCCTTGATGCCTATCCGGGTGAGAGGGTCTTCCTCGCCGAGGCTTGGGTGAAAACCCCCGAACGGCTAGCTCGCTATCTGCGCCCCGACGAGCTGCACATGGCCTTCAACTTCGACTTCCCAAAAATGCGACTGGGACGCCGACGCCTTTGCAAGGACCATATCTTCGACCCTCTCAAACCTGACCCAGGTAGGCGCGGCTCCTACCTGGGTGTTGTCCAACCATGACGTGGTACGCCATGTAAGCCGTTACGGTGACGGGCCGACCGGGCTATGCCGAGCGCGGGCGGCTCTACTTTTGATGCTGGCGCTTCCGGGCAGCGCATTCGTCTACCAAGGAGAAGAGCTCGGCCTTCCCGAAGTGACAGACCTGCCCGACGATGTCCTGCAAGACCCCACTTTCTTGCGCACGGAGGGCAAGGTGCGGGGAAGGGACGGCTGTCGTGTCCCAATCCCGTGGGAGGAGAGCGGTCCAGCTTTGGGGTTCTCGACTGCCGCGCCGTGGCTCCCACAGCCGGTGTCGTGGGCGCAGCTGTCGGTTAGCCACCAGAGCCACGACGCGACTTCGACGCTTGCTTTGTACCGCCAAGCCTGCGAACTGCGCGGACGCCTACGGCCCTACCTTGCCGGCCCGGAGTTCAGCTGGGTGCGCGCAGCCCCGGGGTTGGTAGCGTTCAAGAGGGGAGACAACTTCAGCTGTGTCGTGAACTGCTCCGACGAGCCCGCGGAGCTACCCGCCGGGGTACTCGATGCTGGACCTGTCGTGCTTTCGAGCACCCCAGCTGCGACTTCGCTGCCCTCGAAGTCGAACACCTCGCACGCCGCCTCTCCGATACCCGCCAACTCGGCATTGTGGTTCGCCCGAACGCCGTCTTGAACCCGCGCTACACGCGAACACTCCTGACCATGGTTCTCCTCCCAGTGGACCTAGCGACGCAAAGCGAAGAACTCACTCAAAAGGGACGCGCAGTGCTCGCCGAGCACGCCGTGGCTCACCTCCAACTCGTGGTTGAGTCGGGGGTCGACACACAGGTTGTATAACGATCCGCACGAACCTGCCTTGGGATCCGGGGCGCCGAAAACGACGCGTTTCAGCCGGGCGGCCACCAACGCTCCTGCGCACATCGGGCACGGCTCCAACGTGACGTACATCGTGGCATCGCTGAGCCGCCACGTTCCGAGCTTGAGGGACGCTTCCCGCAGGGCGATGATCTCGGCGTGAGCGGTCGGGTCGTTCGACTCCTCTCGACGGTTCGAGGCGACAGATACGACCGATACGCCGTCAATCAAGTCATGGCCGCTCGCAGCGCTGACAATTACCGCGCCAACTGGCACTTCGCCGCGCTCGGCGGCCTCGGCGGCGGCATCGAGCGCCAAGCGCATGAAAGATTCGTCGTCGCCAGTGGTCGAAAGAGGCCGAGGAGGTTCCATCGCCTCGAAGGCTACCGCTGCCGGCACACCGGTCGCGCGGGCCGCATCAGTGCGGTCTGCGCCCTCCGAAGATGGCGTTTTCGAGGTCCTTCCAGTACACATCGACAGCTTCGAACCCGGCGTCTTGCAGCCAGCGTAGCTGCGGTTCGAGCGGTGAAATGTGGCGGACGTGGTTCTCCCAGCGCTTCTGCTGTTCTGGGGTGCGGTTCGCCCGAGCGGCCGGGGCGTTGGGGTCGCGACGATCCCCGACGCGCTGCCAGGCGTCAGCTACGACCGGGGAGGCAGCACCAACCGGGTCGTAGTTCAAGTACCATCCGCCTGGCTCCAGGTGCTCCAGGATCTCCGCGAAAAGCTGTCTCTTGCGTTCGTCGGGAACGTGGTGGACGCACAAGGAACTGATAACAGCGTGAGAGCTCTTGGGAAGCTCCGCGGGCCAGCCCGGGGCTTCGAGGTCCATGGTCACGTACCGGAAGCGGCCTTCGTAGGAGGCCAGAGAGGAAAGGCCCTCGGCCATCATCTGGGGAGAGAAATCAGCGAGGACAGCCCTGGCCGAGGTATAGCGGTCGAGGACCGCTCGGCTGGCAGCCCCAGTTCCAGCCCCCAGATCGACGAAGGTGAACTCCTCGTCGTCAGCGAAGGGCAGTAGGTCTACCATCACCTGGCGATGGGCGCTGCGGGTGCGTTCCCGCTGTGCTGACGAAGCTACCCAGTCCGCCACTTGAGCTTCGTCGGTCCATATCGCTGCGTTGTGGTCTGCTCGCACGGCGTGACTCTACTCGTCAGTTGAGGACCCGCACAGGCAGGTTCCGCGGGCCGCGCACCTGGCCACCGGACCAGCTGACAGCCTCGGGGTCCGAAAGCTCGAAATCGGGGTAGCGGGCCATCCACTCTTTTAGGGCCACGGTGAGCTCCATTCTCGCCAAGTTCGAGCCGAGGCAGCGGTGTATTCCCAGTCCGAAGGCGGCGTGACGGTTCTCCTGCCTGTCGATCAGGATCTTGTCGGCGTCGCGGAAGACGGTCTCGTCCCGGTTGGCAGAAGGGAACGGCAGGAGGACCCAGTCGTCTTTCCGCATGCGGTGGCCGTGGAAGTCGAAGTCTTCTATGACGAGGCGGCCCATCGTCACTGGCGCGTAGGCTCGCAAGAACTCCTCGATAGCGGTCGGCCAGAGTGAAGCGTCCGAGGCCAGCCGGCGCCTGTCGTCGGGGTGGGATCCGAGATGCCACAGGGCGGCCCCGATCGCCGACCAGGTTGTGTCGATGCCGGCGACCATGAGGAGGATCATCGTCCCGCGGACGTGTTCGATGGCCAGCTTGTTACCGTCGATCTCGGCTTCCAAGAGGAACGAGGTGAGGTCGTCACGAGGCTGGGCCCGGTGAGCTTCGATCTGATCGTTGAGGTAGGCCTCGATCTCACCTTGCATGAACATGTCTAGACGTTCCTCGCTGGGAAGGTCGACTTTCTCTAGGACCTGGGTTATGAAACGCCGAAAGATGTCAGCGTCTTCGAGAGGGAACCCGAGCATTCCGACGATCACGCCCACCGGGATGTGCTGGGTGTATTCGACGGCGGCGTCGAAGACGGAGCGTCCAGCGGTCGCGTCCAGCAACTCTCCGCACAGCTTGCGGACCATCGGCTCCAGAGAGGAAATTTTCTTCGGTGCGAAGGCCGGAAGAAGCATCCGGCGTGCCATGGCGTGGAACGGAGGGTCCGAGGTGATGGGAGGAGCCAGACCGATCGGCGCAGGCAAGTCGAGCTCCGTCGGGCGGAGGTTGTCCACGACGACCGCCCGCGAGGTGAAGTGCTCTGTGTCGTAAGCGACCTCGGACACCAGCTCGTGGGTGGTCGGCAGCCAAGTGCCTCCGTAGCGCTCGCTGTGAGCGACCGGACACTGCGCTCGGAGCTCCGCCCAGATGGGGTAAGGGTCCCGAACCCAGGTCGGGTCCGTGTGGTCGAAGTCGGTCGTCCAGTCCCCGACGGGGGCTTGGCGGCCGGTCATCCCTGGAACTCCGTGACGGTGATCGCGTACTCGGGGCAGTTCGCAGCCGCGTTCTGGGCCTTGGCCCCGAGTGCGCCGTCGACGGTCCCGTCGCCTACCACGAAAGCGTTGCCGAGGTCGTCTACGTCGAATACCTCAGGGGCGATGGCAAAGCATCGGTTGTGTCCCTGGCAGCGGTCGGGGTCGACCGTCACCTTGAATTTGACTGCGGTCATGGGGCGTCTCCTCCTAGGCTCCAATGTGCCCGACGACACAGTAACTTAACAGCATTCAGTTGCGTAGGGGCAAAGCGTTCAGCCGGTGTTGCGCAGACCCGCTGCGATCCCGTTGACGCACAAAAGCAGGGCCCGTTCGACGTCGGGATCCTGGGTGTGTCCGGCCCGTTCTGCAGCTCGGACGCGGCGCAGAAGGGAAAGCTGCAAGTCGTGTATAGGGGTCAGGTAGGAGTCCCTCACGGCCAGGGTCCGCCGCAGCACCGGAGCCTTTTCGAGGAGACTGTCTTGGCGGGTCACTTCCACGATCGCGGCGACGGTTCGGGCGTGCTCGGCTTCGATCATGTCGAACAGTCGCCAAGTGTGGGGGGGTGCAAGGCTTTCCACGTATCGCCGAGCGATTCCCAGGTCGGTCTTGACGAGGGTCATCTCGACGTTAGATAAGAAGTTTGAAAAAAAGGCCCACCCGTCGCGCATCTCGTCGACAATGTCGGTCATCCCCGCAAGGGTTGCGGCTTGAAGGCCTGAACCCACCCCGTACCAGCCGGGAACGATCTGGCGGGACTGCGTCCAACCGAACACCCAGGGAATTGCACGAAGGCCCTCTATGCCAGTCGACCCGTCAGGCCGTCGAGACGGTCGAGACCCCAGGTGCAGGGCTCCCAGCTGGTCGACCGGCGTCGAGGAGGTGAAGTACTCTGCGAGCATAGGGTCGCCTACGAACTCGCTGTAAGCACGGTAGGCGCCTTGGGAGATGGCATCCATCACCGGGGCCCAACGCTCTAGTTCCCCTTGTCTCAGGCGGGGGGAACTGTGCAGGGCGGTAGCTTCGAGGGTCGAGGCGAGCATCAACTCCAGGTTCTCCTTTGCGAGCGCCTTCAATGAGTACTTGTCCGATATGACTTCGCCCTGCTCGGTTATTTTGACCGACCCTGTGATGCTGCCCGGTGGCAGGGCCATGATGGCGTCGTGGGTTGGTCCGCCGCCACGGCCGACCGTGCCTCCTCTACCGTGGAAGAAGATCACTCGAACCCCAAACGAAGCGCACACATCGAGCACCGCTCGTTGTGCCTTGTGGATCTCCCACTGAGAAGTTGTGATACCAGCTTGCTTGTTCGAGTCGCTGTAGCCGAGCATTACTTCCTGCACGTTCCCGCGAGCAGCTACGAGCGACCGGTACGAGCGTGAGCTCAGCATGTCGCCGACGATCATCGCTGCGCTGCGGAGCTCCTCGACGGTCTCGAGAAGCGGAACGAGCCCGATCTTGGCAACGCCTAGCGCAGGATCGACGAGGCCGGCCTGTTTGGCGACGACAGCGGCTGCGAGCACGTCGTCAGCCCCTTTTGTCATCGAGATGATGTAGGTCTCGGCTGCTTTGGGGCCCAGCAGCTCTTGAGCTGTGCCAATAGCCTCGAACGCCCCGAAGACTCTAGACGATCCAGCACTGAGCGGGACGGGCCTTGCTGCCAGAGGCCGCCGGTTTTCCAGTTCGGAGCTGAGCCGCTCGAGTCGTTCATGGCGGGTCAGGCCATGGTAAGACTCCCCGAGACGCTCGTACAGCTCGCTCAGCAGTCGGTGGTGCGCTTCGGAATGCTCCCGCACGTCCAGTGACGCCAGGTGCAGACCCCAGCAGGAGATGCTGCGGGCCGGACCGTCGAGGGCGGATGCGACAAGATGTCCTCCGTTCGCCAATAGGGAGTTGCGCATCAACGCCATGTCAGCGAGCACGCCATCACCGTCGAGGTAATCCCTGCCATCCACGTGGGCTGAACCGTCGTTCAAACGGCGGGCTGTGTTCCTCAGTTTCTGGCTGATGCAGATGCACTTGAGCCTGTAGGGCTCCTCGGAGTTGAGGCGGAGGTAGCGATCCTCAATCTCGGGTAGCACCCGCAGGTCGGCTTCGATAGAGCTCAGCAACTCATGCGAGACGTCTTTGAGCCGGGTTGACATCGCCAGCTGACCGCGTAGGGAGTCCACGGCTCTCACCGCCAGGTCTACGGCGTGCGTATGTGCCAGGAGAACGACTTTCAAGGTTATTTCTGGGGTGACGTTCGGGTTTCCGTCTCGGTCTCCCCCGATCCAGGACCCGAAACGCAGCGGAGTCGACCATGCTTCGGGACCGTCGGAGCCGACGATCGAATGCCACTCGTCGAGCACCTCGGGTACGGCGCCGCCCGCCAGTTGATCGAAGTAGTACAGCGCGTTTCGGGCCTCGTCGAGAGGGTCCGGTTGGGCGACTCGAAGGTCGTCGGTCAGCCAGAGCAGTTCGACGGCCCGCGCGAGTTGCGTGTCCACTTTGGGCCCCGGCTCGACGTCTAACAAGTCTGCTATCTGCGCTAGTTGCACCAGCTTGGTGCGTCTCGCCGCCTCGGTTGGATGCGCCGTGAAGACCGGCCGCAACTCGACGGCGGACGCGATCCTGCGCAGCTCGGCGTCGCTAATACCCGCTTTGCGCGCTGACGCGACAACGTCGGCGAGCCACCCTGTGCGAGTGGTGCGCGCCCTGTGAACTTGCTCGGTGACGTTCGCAAGGAGGAAATAAGCGCTGAAGGCGCGGACCAGCCGCGTAGCCGACTCCACGTCGAGCCGGTCGAGAAGCTCGGCCGTAGCGTCGCGGTCCTCCCGGCTGCCCGAACGTACCCTCTCGACGAGCTCGAGCACCTCCGGGCCCTCCTGGCGAGCGAGCGTGTCGCCGAGCATGCCGACGATCCGGCGGATGTCAGCTCGAAGCGCGGAGTCATCGACTTGGGAGGTCTGCATGCCGTCCATCTTTGTGCCTGGCGACAGCTATCCCGCGCCAGCGGGTCGGCTTGACGGACAAGGAGACGACCCAAGGGCCGATCATCTAACAGCGACTCATCCCAGCCAGAGGGGAGATCACGGACTCCGAGTGACCCACTGATCCCGTGGGGAGGTGGTCCAGTCAGCCCTCAGCGGGGGTGAGCGGCCCGGCGGGCAGGGAGACGACCATACGCGTGCCACCGCCCCGATTGGTAGGCGACTCGGCGTGTACATGACCTCCCATAGCCGTCACCAGCTCGTGGACGATGGCCAGGCCGAGGCCGGATCCGATCGGACGGTCCGGGCCGGGTCGAGCCACGAAGAGCCTCTCGAATACCCGACTGAGGGCGTCGGCTGGAATCCCTGGTCCGTCGTCGGAGACCGTCAGGTCGACCCAGCCTGCCCATCCACCGGCGGCGAGAGCCCACCCGCTGATCGGATTCTCGTTCGTCGAGCGACCCGCGCGAACCTCCACGTAAGACCCTGCATATCGCAGGGCGTTCTCGATCAGGTTCGCGGTCACCTGGGCAAGGCGGTCGGGGTCCACGATGGCGGTGCAGACGCCGGCTGGTGCATCCACTCGCAGGCTTATCCCCAGTTCCTCCGCAGCCGGGTTGAAGGCGGTCGCTGCAGTCGACACGACAGCCCCGAAGTCCACGGTGGCTGGTTCCAAAGTGAACCGGCGCGCCTGAAGCGTGGCCAGGGCAAGTAGGTCGGCGACGAGTCTCTCGAGCCGGCGTGCCTGGCCGGCGATCACCCGTGCCGCCGCCTTCGCGTCCTGGGTGGCGCCGTCCTCGATGGCCTCGGCGAAGCCTCGGATCGAGGTAAGAGGCGTACGAAGGTCGTGTGAGACGGACTGTAAGAACCTGCGTTCGTCGGCTCTTACCCTTCCGAGGTCCTCGGCCATGGAGTTGACTGACCTGGCGAGCGCTGTCAGCTCCGGGTCCCGCTGATTGTGGGAGGGCAGGGTTACCCTGGCGTCGAGATCCCCGGACGCTATGCGGCTGGTGACGATCTGGGTGGCCCTGATCGGCGAGACGAAACGCCGCCCAAGGCGGTACGCAACTAACCACGCTACTGCGATGATGGCGAGCGACGACACCAAGAACCAAGGTCCTGCGGTGGACCAGGCGCTTGGGGGCGTCCGAGTTAGGACCACGGCTTGGACCACCTGACGGGTCTGGCCGAGTATCAGGATCGACGCCTCGTACGGCACCGCCGCGAACACGACCCCGCCTGTGTCGCCTGAGACGGTGCGCAGCTGGTAGAGGGCCCCCGTGTCCAGGTCTGAGACGGTCACTCCCGGGGGCAGCTCAACCTTGACCCGCGGGGTCACCGGATCGAAGATCCTCCCGTCGGCGAGAACGGCGACGACGGCAGATCCGTCCAGGCGGAAAGGGCCTCGAAGCGCCAGCAGCAACGAGCGCAGCGCCTTGGCGGGGTCCCCACCCGGAGCGTTTCTGGCCTCCTGTTGCACGCCAGCGGCGAGCCCGACCCCTTCCCTGACAAGCTCGTTTCGAGTCTGGGTGCTGTTGGAGAGCGCGGCAAGGTACAGCGTAACAAGGCCGGACAGGATTAGGGCGGCTACGACCATTAGCACCATGGCCGCTGTGAGGCGTCTCGTCATCGGTGTGCCCTGGCCTAGTCGAGCCGGTATCCCACACCCCAGACGGTGCTGAGGGTGAAATCCGCGCCCAGCTTCTTGCGGAGCTGCCCGATGTGGACGTCCACAGTCCGGTCGTCGCCGTACCAGTCAGGACCCCACACGCCGTCGAGGAGCTGGCGTCGTGACAAGGCGAGACCCCTGTTGGCCACGAGGTAGGCGAGAAGGTCGAACTCCCGCGTTGCGAGCGCGACGGGGTCGCCGTCTAGGAGGACCTCCCGTCGGGCCGTGTCGACGGTGATACGACCGAGGACGGCGACGGCCTTTTCCGTCGCAGCGGGCCGAGCGGAGCGGCGGATGATCGCCTTGACCCGGGCCGCGAGCTCTCTAGGCGAGAAGGGCTTGGTCACGTAGTCGTCAGCTCCGAGCTCGAAGCCGAGCACCCTGTCGATCTCCTCATCGCGCGCGGTGAGCATCACGACCGGGACGGAGCTGCCGGCCCTTATCCTACGGCACACCTCGAAACCGTCGACGTTGCCGGGTAGGCCGACGTCCAAGATCACCAGGGAAGGCCTCTCGCGTTCCACAGCAGCAAGGCCTTTCTCGCCGTCTACAGCGGCGACGACGCGGTGGCCGTCGCGGCGAAGGTACATACATATCAGCTCTGAGATGTTGGGGTCGTCTTCTACGACCACTATCGTCGCCGCTTCGTTGGGCATCTTGGTGAGAGTCTGCCACGCGAAGCGCCGAAGGAGAGGCTTGTGACTCTCGGCATGGGTTAGGTCCTAATCAGCGTCTCCACACAGCAGACTCCCAAGGTCTAAGCGTGATCGAGGGGCCTGCGATGGGGGCTCCGGCCATGTTCGCCAGCACCAACTTTGCGTGCCGCCAGTCGTCTTCGATGGCCAGAGTGGCTGTCTGGGTCGCAGTTGAGAAGTTCGCGGCTACGAGCAACTCTCCATCTACGCTGCGGCGGGTGAAGCACCACAGATTCGGGTGGTCCCCGGCGAGGAGGTTGAAGTCGCCATCTATTACGACGGGATCGCTGTGGCGGAGATGGATCAGCCGTATGTAGTGCGACAAGATCGACTCGGGGTCGTCCAACTGGGCGGTCGCGTTGAAGCGTTCGTAGTCGGGGTTGGTCATGATCCAAGGTTGCGCGGTGCTGAAACCCCCGTTGGCGCTTGTGTCCCACTGCATCGGCGTACGACCCTGGTCGCGGCTGCGCTCGAACATGGCAGCTTCGAGACTGTCCATGTCCGTCACGCCTTCGAGGAGGCGCTGCTTGTGGAAGTTGAGGACTTCGATGTCGCGAAAGTCGTCCATGGACGAAAAGGGCGCGTTAGCCATGCCTATCTCCTCGCCCTGATAGACGAAAGGAGTCCCTTTGTGCAAGTGGAGAACCGTGGCGAGCGTCTTCGCCGACGCCACCCGGTGCTCGCCGTCGTCCCCGAAGCGGGAGAGGGAGCGGGGCTGATCATGATTTCCCAGGTAGAGAGAGTTCCAGACCCGGCCACCGCTGCCCTCCTGCCAGTTTGCCATCACGGCCTTGAGCAGCGGGAGATCCAAAGGGACGGGATCGTAGCGGTGGGTCGCGAAGTCAACCATCACATGCTCGAACGCGAAGACCATGTCCAACTCGTTGCGTGTCGGCTCGCAGAAAAGCGCCGCCTGTTCGACGGTCACCTTGGGTGTCTCGCCGACTGTAAGGACGTGGTGGGAGCGGCCGGCGAACACCTCTCGGTGCATCTCCTGGAGGAACTCGTGGTTGCGCGGCCCGCACAGGAAGTGCGGGTCGCCGAGCCCGTAGGCGGACCCCGGGACCGGTTCCACGTCGGGGAAATCCTGGTTCTTGCTCAGCATGTTGATCACGTCCATGCGGAACCCGTCGACGCCGCGGTCAAGCCACCATCTCATCATGGAGTAGACCGCATTGCGAACGTCGGGGTTCTCCCAGTTGAGGTCGGGCTGTTTCGCCGAGAAGATATGCAGGTAGTACTGCTCGGTGCGGGGGTCCCAGGCCCAAGCCGAACCGGAGAACCGCGACGCCCAGTTGCTCGGCTCGGAGCCTGGTTCTCCGGGGACGCCGCCAGGGCGGGGATCCCGCCAGATGTACCAGTCCCGTTTCGGATTGTCTCGCGATGAACACGACTCGACAAACCAAGGGTGCTCGTCGGACGTGTGGTTGACCACCAAGTCCATCATCAGGCCTATGTTGCGCCGGTGTAGCTCGGCTATCAGTTCGTCCAGGTCGTCAAGGGTCCCGAAGAGCGGGTCCACGTCGTAGTAGTCGCTGATGTCGTAGCCGTTGTCGTCCATCGGCGAGCGGTAGATGGGTGACATCCACACGAAATCCACACCCAGGCGCTCCAGGTGATCCACGTGGGAGATGACCCCGCGAATGTCGCCCACCCCGTCGCCGTTGGAGTCGGCGAAGCTCCTCGGGTAGATCTGGTAGCCCACGAAACTGTGCCAGTCCCCGCTGCGACGCCGCTTAGACAATGTTATGGTTCCCCTCGCTGATTTTTGGTGAGACCCCGCGGCCTTAGGCTATGGCTATCGGCCCGATGCGGTAGCTCACGTTAGCCAACCGCCTCGGTGCCCGACAGGAACCTGACCGCGTCGCCCGCGTCCCAGCCCTCCGGATGGGTAAGGAGCATCTCGGCCGGCCCTGAGAGGTCAGCGCCCAAGGTGACGGCGGGAGGCTCCGAGTAGCCGCCGCGCCGAGTCTGACCCAAGCCGATGTTGGACATCAGCCCGTTGCACAGGCACAGCCTGCCGGCAGTGGCCGCCTCGGAACCACCCTTGTGCAAGAACGATGCTGTCCTCTCCGCCGGGCATCGGTAACTAACTGTACCTTTAGGTGTTATATACGGCGTCCTGAGGTATCCCAGATCGCAGGAGCGCTCCCGTGCGAGGCGGACATCGGGGTCCGACATGGTCCCTTCCAGGTCGGCGAGCTTAAAGGGGAAACCCGTCGGCGAAGCGTTCGGGTCGCTCCTCACGGTGAGCTCCCCGCGTGCAAGTCGGGCTAGCATCTCCCGGCGAAGTCGGGGTTCTATCCCGGATTCGTCGCAGAGTGCGAACAGCGTCCCAGTCTGGATGCCGCGAGCCCCCCAGCGCCTTGCCCGCGACAGGCTGTCGCTGTGGGACTGCCCCCCGGCGAGCCAGAAGGGCAGTCCCAGCCCGGCGAGCTTTCCCAGGTCCGCTCGGTCGCGGGGGCCGTAGATCGGCTCCCCCCGGTCGTCGAGCCGTAGCTGACCTCGCGGTGGTGCGTTGTGTCCGCCCGCTTCGGGCGACTCGACCACGAAACCGTCGGGGCGGGTCGCGGGGTCCCTGGCCAGGAACGTTGCCAGGGTATCGGAGGACACGATCGCCAGGAACCTCGGGGCGTGCATTTCGGCGAGGGTTTTCCCGATCACCGACGCTGGGTCGAAGACGAGCCGATGCTGTTCCCGGCCGGCTCCTTCTACATCCACGGGCAACTCGAAGCGCTCGTGGCGGGCGAACGCTTTAAGCATTTCGGGGAACTTCGCCGGTATGCCCGCCCCGACGAGAACAGCGTCGACACCGGCCAGCATCGCCCCGAAGAGTGCTGGCGGATTGGAGAGCTGCACCTTCTCCAAAAAGTTGATCCCCACAGCCCCTCCGCCTTGGGCTGCGTGCTTTGCGAGATAAACCTCAGTGAAAGCCGACAGGACCGAGACCCATTGACGTTGCGGGCTCGGCGAAAAGGATGGGCGCGCCAGGAGCCTGTAAGGGGACCCCGCAGTGCGGCCCCGGGGATTCCAGTAGCGGTCCAAGACGTACCGTGAAATCTCGGGTACGGGGAAGGCGTCCAAAGCTTCGCGTATATGGCTCCCTGGGTCTCCGTCCTGGAGCTTTCTCGCCATGATCGTGTCCAGAGCCACTCCCGAAACGACCCCCATCGCCCCAGCTCTGGCTACGGCACCCGCTAAGCGCCAACCCGAGACACCTATGCCCATGCCTCCCTGGATTATCTCCGGGATCTCTGCTTGCACAATAACCATTATCAAATCACACTACATTATGTGTGGTACTGAATGTATCGCAGTGCCGCAGGTGCTGGGCGTTCTACCGGCATTTAGGCCCACCCGGATCCGCCGAGGCGTCTAGTCTTCCGAAGCGTCCAAGTGGTCTAGGTGGGTTTTCCTGGTGGCGTCATCGAGGAAGGAGGCCTGCAGCGAGTTGCGGGCGAGTGTCCGCAGCGCATAGGAGTCGAGGCCGACTCCTTGGGCGAGGGCGGCGAAGTTGTCATCCAGGTAACCACCGAAGTAGGCGGGGTCGTCGGAGTTGACCGTGACGGCGAGGCCGGCTTCGAGCATCGCCGCGACCGGGTGCTCCTCGATCCTCTCTACTACCTTGAGGCGGACGTTGGACAAAGGACAGACGGTGAGGGGTACCTGCTCGTCGGCCAAGCGCGCTACGAGGTTCCGATCTTCGAGAGAGCGCACGCCGTGGTCGATGCGTTCCACGCGAAGAACGTCCAGGGCCTCCCACACGTAGCTTGGAGGCCCCTCCTCCCCGGCGTGGGCGACACAGTGAAGGCCTTGCGCTCGGGCCCTTGAGAAGACGTCAGCGAACAGTGCCGGTGGGTACCCCACCTCCGCCGAGTCCAGTCCGACGCCGATGATCGCGTCACGGTGGTGGAGCAGTTGGTCGAGAGTGTCCATCGCCGCATCTGGACCTTGGTCCCGTAGGAAGCAGGCGATCAGGCCGGCGGACATGCCGTAGCGACTTCGTGCAGCGCTTACAGCAGAGGTCAGGCCGTTGACGACGGCCTCCAGAGGAACGCTTCTTGAGGTGTGGGCTTGGGGGTCGAAAAAGATCTCGGCGTGGCGGACACCGTCTTTCGATGCACGAGCGAGATAGGCGTCAGCCAGGTCGAAGAAGTCGTCTTCTGTGCGCAGGACGGCCATGCACGAGTAGTACAGGTCGAGGAAAGAGCCCAGGTTCGAGAACGAGTACCTGGCCCGCAGATCCTCGACTCCCGCGAAAGGTAGGCGGACCCCGTTGCGGGCTCCGAGGCGGAACACCATGTCCGCTTCCAGCGTCCCTTCGATGTGGACGTGAAGCTCGGCCTTGGGCAATGCGAGGCGGTCCGGCTGGGCATTTCCGTCCGGCCGGGCCGGTCTGTCCAGCTGAGCCGGTCTGTCCGCGGGGTGTGTTGGGTCACGCATCGGCTGAGGCTATCTCGCCGGACGGTCGAAACGTCCGGGTGGTGGGCGGAACCTCATCGCCACTACGGCGCTCAACCCTTCGGAGACTATCCTCCCGTGCATTTTCGACGCCCCATGGACGCGTTCTTTGAATCTGAACGGCACTTCCACGATGCGAGCCCCTCTGCGGTGGGCGGCGTAGGTGGTGTGGATCTGGAACGCGTAGCCCGATAGGTTGCCACCTACAGGCGATATCGCGGCCAAAAGGTCAGCCCTCCAAGCCTTGAAGCCTCCCGTCAAGTCCCGGTAGGGAAGCCCGAGAACCAGGCGGGCGTAGGTATTGCCGGCCACCGAGAGAGCCTTGCGGTGCCACGCCCAGTCGGGATCTGTGCTGCCACCTGGTATGTAGCGGGCCCCCAGGGCGAGGTCGGCTCCGCCAACCAGAGCGCTAAGCAGCGCCGGCACGACAGCCGTCGGATGTGACCCATCGGCGTCCATCTGCACCACGGCCTGGTAGTCACGTTCGAGGGCCCAGGCGAAACCCGCCCGGTAGGCAGGGGCAAGTCCCTCGGGACGAGGTCTCACCAACACGTTGATCATCCCCGGACGGTAACCCTCGGCGAGCTTTACCACCCGATCGGCGGTGCCGTCGGGGCTCGAGTCGTCGACGACGACCACGTCGACGCTTGGCCGGTCCGACTCGTCCAGCCTGACGGCCTCGTCTATCTCGGCGAGGCCCGATATCAAGGCATCGACATTGTCGACTTCGTTGTATGTAGGAACTACGACTACTGCTCGCACCAGCCGGCTCCCGTTCGTTCGTGGAATGTCGATATGAACAGAACATGGTATTCCCCTCGGCCGAGCCCGCACCGTCAGCGCTGGTAGCCTGGGGGCCATGTCCCTGGTGGTCATGAAGTTCGGAGGAACCTCGGTAGGAGACGCGGAACGGATGCGTTCCGTCGCTGACTACGTGGCGCGGACGGTCAAGCGCGGAAATCAGGTCGTGGTTGCGGTGTCAGCTATGGGCAAGGAGACCGATGAGCTCCTTCATCTAGCGTCGCAGGTGTCCTCCACGCGTCCTGGCCGGGAGATGGACATGCTTATCACCGCCGGTGAGAGAAAGGCGATGGCACTTCTCTGCATGGCTCTCCATGACATCGGAGTTCCGAGCGACAGCTTCACGGGAAGTCAGGCGGGGATCGTGACCGATACCGAGCACACCAAGGCCAAGATCGTCGAGGTGAGGCCCGAGCGAATTCGAAAGGCTCTTGCCGAAGGCAAAGTCGCGGTGGTTGGGGGAGCCCAGGGCGTGTCCACCGACAAAGAAGTCACCTTCCTCGGGCGCGGAGGGACCGACACGACCGCAGTCGCGTTGGCGCAGGCGTTAGGAGCTGATTCTTGCGAGATATACACCGACGTCTCCGGGGTCTTTACGGCTGATCCCCGCGTGGTTCCTGAGGCGCGACGCCTCAAGCGGTTGAGTTTCGACGAGATGCTCGAAATGTGCGCGGCGGGTTGTCCCAAGCCAGCCATGCGTTCGGTCGAGTTCGCGCGCAATCACGGGGTGCGCTTACACGTTCGTTCGGCTTTCACGTGGGAACCGGGTACCTGGATCGAGGAGGAGACATCTGACATGGAGCAGGCCATCGTTTCGGCCGTAACGTCTGACAGTTCTGAGGCCAAGGTGACCGTGGCCGGCGTGCCGGACCACCCCGGAGTTGCCGCCCGACTGTTTCGGGCGCTAGCGGAACGTTCCATCAACGTCGACATGATCGAACAGAACGTGTCACTAGCTGGGACAACAGACATATCTTTCACTGTTCCGCGTGAGGACCTCGACACTGCCTGTGCAACAGCTGAGGAGCTCCAGGACGAGATCGAGGCGCGCCAGGTCATCGCCGACAAGGCGATCGCTACGGTCTCCATAATCGGAGCGGGGATGAAGACCCATCCTGGGATATCAGCGACAATGTTCGAGACTCTCGCGGCTGAGGGCATCAATATCGAGATGATCTCCACGTCGTCGATCAGGCTTACATGCGTGGTGCGCTCCGAAGTAGTCGACCAGGCCGTGGCGGCCTTGCACCGAGCGTTCGAGTTGGAAAGCGAGAGGACAGCATGCTGACAGTCGGGATCTACGGGGCGACCGGCCAGGTCGGGGCGGTGATGCGCGAGATCGTCGCTTCGAGATCACTACCGGCTGACCGTCTGAGGATGTTCGCGAGCTCAAGGTCAGCCGGCCGTGTCCTAGATGGCACCGTCGTCGAGGACGTCGCCACTGCCGATCACGCTGGTGTAGACATAGCTCTATTCTCGATGGGAGCGTCGGCATCTAAGCTCTACGCGCCAGTCGTCGCCGCTGCGGGCGCCGTGGTGGTAGACAACTCGAGCGCGTGGCGGATGGACCCGGACTGCCCGCTCGTCGTCCCCGAGGTCAACGGCTCCGAACTGGGTCACATCCCCAAGGGGATCGTGGCCAACCCGAACTGCACCACGATGGTCTGCATGCCAGCGCTCGCACCCCTGCACGCCGAGGCCGGTTTGGAGCGCGTTATAGCCGCAACCTACCAGGCGACATCAGGGGCGGGCCTAGCCGGAACGGCAGAGCTCGACGAGCAGGTCCGGGCCGTGGTTGACAAGCAGACCGAGCTGGCATTCGACGGGCGCTCTCTCCAATTCCCCGCCCACAAGGTGTTCCCGGCCCCGATAGCTTTCAACGTCGTGCCCTATGCAGGCAGCTTCGAGGGCGACGAGACGACAGAAGAGCTCAAGTTCAGAAACGAGAGCCGGAAGATCCTTGGCATACCCGGCTTGGCGGTCAGCGTCACCTGCGTGAGGGTACCTGTCTTCACCGGGCATTCCCTGGCTCTGAACCTGACCTTCTCCCGTCCTCTAAGCCCTGAGCGGGCTAGGAAGCTGCTCGAAGGCGCTCCGGGGGTGGAACTGGTCGACGTCCCAACAGCTTTAGCGAGCGCCGGGGGTGACACCAGTCTTGTCGGGCGGATCCGTGCTGACTACAGCGACCCCAGCGGAAGAGGCCTGGCGATGTTCGTCTCAGGAGACAATCTGCGAAAAGGCGCGGCGCTTAACGCCGTGCAAATCGCCGAGGAGCTCCTCTCCCGAGGCGTCGTATCTCCCTGAAACCCTAAAGTATCACCAGGGCACGGTCGTCTACGACCCGGGGATGACACGGCAAATCAACCTTCAGCCCGATGTGTATCACGGCCCGAAAGGCCGACAATGAGATCATCGACCACAAACATCGAGGTGACGATGATCGAGATCTCACATCTGACCAAACGCTACGGGACCACGGTAGCCGTTGACGACCTTTCGTTCCGGGTAGAGCCCGGGAGAGTGACCGGCTTCCTCGGTCCAAACGGTGCTGGTAAGACCACGACTATGAGAGCCGTGCTCGGCCTCGACCTTCCAACGAGCGGTACGGTCACGATTGACGGTCGCCGATACCGGGATCTGCCAGTCCCGCTGCGCGAGGTGGGAGCGCTACTCGACGCCAAAGCCCTTCACGGGGGCAGGAGCGCCACGAAGCACCTGCAAGCTCTGGCTCTGAGCAACGGCATACCGCTTAGCCGAGTAGGAGAAGTGCTTCAGATGGTAGGCCTCCAAGGCGTAGCACGCCGGCGGACCAGTGGTTTCTCCCTCGGGATGAGCCAGCGGCTCGGCGTTGCGGCGGCCCTCCTCGGCGATCCGGCGATCGTCATGTTCGACGAACCGGTCAACGGGCTGGACCCCGAGGGGATCCTTTGGATTCGCCAGCTCATGAGAGACCTGGCATCTGAGGGTCGGACAGTACTCGTGTCGAGTCACCTGATGAGCGAGATGGCGCTGACAGCCGATTACCTGGTCGTCATAGGCCGGGGCCGCCTGATAGCGGACACATCGATATCGGACTTCATAGAGTCAGGGTCCGTCAGCCAAACGCTCGTGAAAAGCCGCGACGACGCTCTTCTCGCCTCTCGTCTCACCCAGGCTGGATTGTCTGTACGGCCCGGCGACGCCGGTGGCATCGTCTGCTCTGGGCCGGGGATCGAGCGCATCGGGGACATAGCCCTCGAAGCTCGTGTCGCACTCGACGAGCTGACACCGATCAGGGCTTCCCTCGAAGAGGCATTCATGGAACTGACCCGCGACAGCGTCGATTACATAGCCACCACGCCGAGCGGAGCACACAGTTCGCAGTCTGCGGCGACCTCAGAAGGGTCCCTCGGCCAACTAAACAACCTTTCAGAGGAGGCCTACCGATGACCACAGCTATCGCCACATCCACAAGCCCCACCCATAAAGATGGCGCATCCGGCTCTCGCCGGCCGGCCAGTTTCGCCGACGTTGCTCGCTCGGAGTGGGTAAAGCTGACGAGCGTACGTTCCACCTGGATCACCTTGGCTGTGACGGTGCTGCTCGGAGTCGGGGTAGGGACGCTGATCTCCGGGCTGGCGGCGTCACGGTACTCGACTGACCACCATCTGCACCTGACATGGGATCCGACTTCGGTCAGTTTCAGGGCCCTCGTCATAGCCCAACTGGCAATCGCTGTGCTGGGCACCCTGGTGATCACCTCAGAGTACGGCACCGGGCTGATCCGGATCTCCCTGGCCGCGGTGCCGTCCAGACGTCGCTTCTTGGCTGCGAAAGCCACCGTGTTCACGGCCGTGGCACTCGTAGTGGGTGAGGTAACCGCTTTTGCAGCGTTCTTGCTCGGCCAGGCGGCTATCGGGACGTCCGCTCCTCACGCGACTCTCGGCCAGCCCGGTGTGCTGCGCGCCGTGATAGGAGCCGGCTTGTACCTGGCGGCCATCGGCCTGCTAGCGGTTGGGATCGGAACGCTGCTGCGCAACACTGCCGCAGGCATCTCGGCGATGGTGGCTCTCTTGTTCGTGCTGCCGGGACTGGTACAGGCGCTGCCGTCATCGTGGGCGAATGCCATCACCGAGTGGTGGCCAACACAGGCGGGAAGCCAGGTCTACGCACTGCACGGCGGAGCCCATACGCTTAGCGCGTGGGCCGGGTTCGCCGTTCTGATCGCTTTCAGCGCAGTCGTGTTCGGGTTCGCCCAGTGGATGCTCGTGCGCCGCGACGCGTGAGGACCGTTCTCGCCGGTATAGCCGGGCTGTCCCCGGAGGGTTTCACCCCTTCGGGGACAACGTCCGTAGAACGCCTAGGAGGGCCGCCTGAAGCTCGCGACGGTCCCGAGGGTGACGCCAGGAAGGTTGGTGAGACCGGTTCGGCTTCGCCGTGGTGGTGGCGTCGGGCCGTGACTCTCGTAGCCTGGCTGGCAGTTCTGGCGGTCGTCGGCGGCTCCTTAGCAACGGCCCTCTCCGCCGACGGGAGCGCCTCCAAGGTCGCCGCAGCGGCGTTCAATACCGTGGCAGCAGCCGCTCTCCTCGGTCGTTCCCGTTGGCCTAGAGGTGTTCTAGGCATAGTCGGCGCCCTTGCGGTGATGACGACTATCGCCACAGCCAGCTTCGCCCGGCATGGAGCCATTCTGCTCGTGGTACTGGCTGTCTACAACGCGGCGACGTTGGAAGTCCCTCGAAGTTCCATATTCTTGGCGGCGTCAGCGGAGATCGCGATCGGCCTGTCGGGATTTTCGAGCGACCGGGCCCTCCTGGCGGATCTGGGTAGCGTCGTCTCTGAGGTGGCGTTGATAAGTTGCTCGGTGGCGGTCGGCATCTCCGTTCGTTACCAGCGCTCCATGCTTCAGGCGCTCCGGGAACGGGCGGAGCAGGCCGAGCGTGAGCAGAGATGGGGAGCGGCGAGAGCCGTCGCAGCGGAGCGGGTCCGCATAGCACGGGAACTGCACGACGTCGTGGCCCACCACGTGAGCCTTCTTGTGGTCCAGGCTGGAGCAGTCAGGGAGACCCTGCCTTCCGATCACCCGACACGGCCGGTTCTCGACACGATGATCGCGGGTGGGCGTTCGGCGATGGCGGAGCTGCGCGACATGCTGGGCGCTCTCCGCCTCGACGAGCAGCCCGGAGCTATCCTCCCTCGGCAAACCGATACCCTCACGATGCGCGAAGCTGCCCGCCACGTCGCCTCCGACGAAGCCTCCGTTGGATCTCCCCGCTCACCTCAGCCTGCGTTGGGACAGCTGGCCACCCTCGTCGACGGAGCCAGGGCTGCCGGGCTGCCGGTCACCTTCTACCAGAACATCTGCGCAGCGGAGATACCGCCCGTCGTTTCGCTCACCGCTTATAGGATCGTTCAGGAGGCCCTCACCAACGTGATCAAGCATGCGCCCGGTGCGTTCACGACGGTGACTGTTAACTGCGAAGGCGGCTGGCTCGACCTTTCGGTGAGAAATGGCATGCCGCCTTCGGTGGGAGCTCCTGCGGGCAGAATTTCGGATCGCTCTCCCGTTGGCCACGGCCTCGTGGGAATGGCTGAACGGGCGAACCTTGTTGCGGGGTCCTTCAGCGCAGGACCTCTAGGAGCCTCCCGGCGCTCCGAGGGTCGGGGATCTGAGATCGGACGGTCCGACTCGGCCAAGATGCCCGGCGACGGTTGGGAGGTGTCGGCCCGCCTGCCGGTAGGCGACGCTCCCGACGTCCTTGGTGGGTCGGGGGATGGCGATGAGTGACGACGGCGGCGGACATAGCCAGGGGGGACGGATCCGCGTCGTTGTCGTGGACGACCAGCCGCTCATCCGGCAAGGCTTCTCGATGATCCTCTCGGCGCACGGCGACGTCGATGTGGTCGGCGAGGCAGGCGACGGTGCGGCTGCCTTGGAAGTGGTAGCGGTCGCTAAGCCGGACGTGGTCCTGATGGACATACGAATGCCTGTGATGGACGGGATAGAAGCCACGCGCCTGGTTCGCCGCGACAGTCCCGACACCCGGGTCCTTATCCTCACCACTTTCGCTCACGACGACTACGTGACGGATGCTCTGGGAGCTGGAGCCTCGGGGTTCGTCTTAAAAGACGCCACACCAGAGGAGCTTCTGCACGCGGTTCGCGTCGTCGCCGGAGGGGACGCCCTGCTCTCACCGGCCGTAACCACGCGGCTGATCGAACGTCTCTTGCCGGCGCTAACCTCGACGCCGGGTCGAGCGGCACAGCGCGGCCTGGAGGGGTTGACAGATCGGGAGGTAGAAGTGCTCCGGTTGGTCGCAACGGGGCGTTCCAACCTCGAGATAGCTGCGGATCTCTACATTTCGGAGGCCACCGTGAAAACCCACGTGTCGCACGTTCTGGCGAAGCTAGAGCTTCGGGATCGTGTCCAGGCGGTGATCGCAGCTTACGAGTTGGGGTTACTACAGCCCGGTCGACCTGTCGAACCTGTCAGGTCCCAGAGTGACTGAAGCACGGCAGGCGGTACCTCGGGGCCGCTGTAGTTCGAGCGCCGACGGCGTAACCACAGAAACAAGGACGTCAAGCCCAACCACGCCGTGATACCCCCCGACACCGCCGCCGGCAACCAGTCGAAGCTGCTTCTGGGGATGCTGCCCGGCAAGGCAAGAAGCGGTGCCGGGCCCGACGTCCCGACTGCCTGGAGGGTGTCTCCTGGGCTGAGCTGGGTTCGTTCGCCTCCGATCAGTGCTTCGTAGGTTCGCCCGGCGACACTGTAGGAGCCGTAGCAGTCGTAGAACTGCACGAGCTGACCTATGCCCGAACTGACAGCTTCGCAGCGAGTTACCACCGCTTCCACGGGTTTCCCCTGACTTGCTAGGCGGGCACCGACCGATCCTGAGCGCAGCGCTGACGTGGCAAAGTAGACCGTCAGGATCCCGCTGGCGAGCGCCGCGACTGCGACCGCAATAACGGCCACTAGTCTCCCGTCTGCAGCCCGGCCGGTCGTGCCTCTAATGAACTGGTCGGCGGTCGTGGTGGCGGGGTTCGTGGTGCCGATAGCTGCGGCGGTGGGGGCTGACGTCCTTGCTTTTGACACCACGGAATCTGAACATAGCCGGCGTTCCCTGTCCGGAGACCTCCCTCGCGAAGATCGTCTCCAAGTGTTAACAATGGGGGCGCCCAAGGCCGGCGTGTCTTCGCGGAAGGCGAAGGTCGTAAGGGGAGGTTAGAGGGCTCCCAGCAAAGGTCTTCGGCGGTTAGACGACGAAGCGCTCTTCGGGCATGATTTAAGAGCAAAGCAAAAAGCAGGCGAACCGAAATGGGGGATTGCCGTGACCGACAACGCTGGGTCGACTAGTGACGTGGTAGTGGTAGGCGCCGGTTTTTCCGGCTTGTACCTCATCCACCGTCTTCGAAATGCAGGGTTGACCGTGAGAGTGTTCGATGCCGCCGACGACGTCGGGGGCACTTGGTATTGGAACCGCTACCCAGGGGCCCGTTGCGACATCCCCACGACCGACTATTCGTACAGCTTCGACCCGTCCCTCGACTCGGGATGGTCCTGGTCGGAGAAGTACGCGACCCAACCGGAGATCCTTGCCTACCTGGGTTTCGTCGCAGACCGCTACGACCTGCGACGCGACATCACCTTCTCGACCCGTGTCAGTTCTGCGGTGTGGGACGGGGCGGAGAGCCGTTGGTTGGTGACCACAGATCACGGCGAGCAGGTCAGCTGCCGGTTCTTCGTGATGGCGAGCGGCTGCCTGTCCGTCCCGAAGATCCCCGACATCCCCGGAGCGCAGAGCTTCGACGGCGAGGTGTACTACACGAACCGGTGGCCTCACGCCGGGGTCGACTTTACGGGCAAGAAGGTGGCCGTCATCGGTACCGGCTCCTCGGGCATCCAGTCGATTCCTCTGATTGCCGCCCAGGCCGACCAACTCACGGTATTCCAGCGCACCGCCAACTTCGCTGTACCCGCCCACAACGGCCCGGTACGCCCGGAACGTCTCGAAGCGTTGCTCGCCGATCGGGACGGCTACCGTGAAGCGGCCCGTCACTCGCGCGGTGGCGTGCCGATCCCTCCCACCGAGGACATGGCTCTCTCGCTGAGCGAGGAGGAGCGCAGGGAGCGTTTCGAGGAGGCTTGGGAAGCCGGCGAGCTCTTCTCGATCCTGAACGTCTTCGCCGATCAGCTGGTCAATCCGGTCGCCAACGAGATCCTCTCCGAAATGGTCCGCGAGAAGATCCGGTCCCTGGTCGAAGACCCCCAGACCGCCGAGGACCTGTGCCCGAACGACCATCCGATCGGCTCGAAGCGGACCTGCCTCGAAACCGACTACTACACCACCTTCAACCGACCGAACGTAAGGCTCGTCAACCTTCGACGCCAGCCGATCCGGTCGATAACTCCCACCGGCATCGATTATGACGGGGAAAGCCTCGACTTCGACGCGATAGTGTTCGCCACTGGCTTCGACGCCATGACAGGGGCTCTGGTCTCCGTGGACATGTCGGGGCGCGACGGGATTACTTTGCGTGAGAAGTGGGCTGACGGACCGTCCACTTACCTCGGCTTGCTGACCCGGGGCTTCCCGAACTTCTTCGCTATCACCGGGCCGGGAAGCCCGTCCGTCCTGTCCAACATGGTCGTCTCGATCGAACAGCACGTCGACTGGACCGTCGACTGCATCAGATGGATGCTCGAAGCCGGCTTCGACACTGTCGAGCCGACGGCGACCGCTGAGGCGGGCTGGGATCGCCACGTCGCCGACTGCGCCGAGATCACCCTGATGCCCCAGGCCAACAGTTGGTATATGGGGGCTAACGTTCCTGGCAAGCCGAGGGTCTTCTACCCTTATATAGGAGGGGTAGACGCCTACAGGGACGCTTGTGACGAGGTGGCGGCCAGGGGATATCTCGGTTTGGAATTCCACGGCCCCGGCGGAACCCAATGTAACGACGGGGTGATCCGCGAGATGCAACCCGACGTGGCGATGGTTCTCACGATGATGGCGGCCATGGAATTGCCGCCCATAGAGACGCTCGGAGCGACCGGCGCAAGAGAGTTCCTAAGAGCCAGCTCACAGGGCCGTCCACCCGGACCGGAGTGCGGCTCGGTCGACGATTCGGTGATGCCGGGGCCAGGCGGAGACTTGCCTTACAGGGTCTACAAGCCTTCCGGGCCGGGACCGTACCCGGCGGTAGTTTACTTTCACGGCGGGGGATGGGTTATAGGCGATCTCGACTCCGACGATCCGCTGTGCCGAGACCTGTGTGTGCGTTCGGGTGCGATGATCGTATCGGTCAACTACCGCCACGCCCCAGAGGCGCCGTTTCCGGCTCCGGTCGAGGACGCACTGGCCGCGCTGCGCTGGGTGTCGGACAACGCCGAGAGCCTCGGTGCGCTGCCCGGCCAGATCGCCGTCGCCGGCTGGAGCGCCGGCGGGAACCTCGCGGCCGTCGTCTGCCAGCTCGCACGGGATGCCGGAGGGCCGGCCGTCGCAGGACAGTTGCTCTTGTGTCCTGCCACAGACGTCGACATGTCGAGAAAGTCCTATACGGACAACGGTGACGGCTACGTGCTCACGGCGTCACTCATGAGATGGTTCTTCGAGCAGTACCTGCCCGACGGAGTTCCCGCGGCAGACCCTCGGCTCGCCCCGCTGCGGGGAAATCTGTCGGATCTCCCCCCGGCTGCCATCGTCACCGCTGACTTCGACCCGCTACGAGACGAGGGCGACGCTTACGCAGAAGCGCTTGCCGCTGCCGGAGTGCCCGTGACGAAGATCCGAGCTCGGGGTCACACCCACACTTCTGTGGGAATGGTCGACATGGTCATCTCAGCTGTGCCGGTCCGGGAGGAGATGGCGGTAGCTCTTCGCAGCTTTTTCCCTTCCCTCGTCGGCTCGCAAACCTAAGAGCGTCGGGCGTAGCCGCTCAGGCGGGAACTTCGCAGGCGTCGCCGTCGCACACCGCTGCGGCTGGGCCGGTTATCACCTCAAGGTTAGGGTGGCTTCGCTGCCACGCACGGCGAAGGATCGCCAAGAGGGTATCGGGATCCTGCGCGCCGGGAACGGCGAACGAACGGTCGAAGACGAAGAATGGCACTCCGGTAGCGCCCAGTTCGGCCGCTTCGCGCTCGTCGGAACGAACCTGGTCGGCGAATCGGTCACTCGCAAGAAGCTCGGCCACTTCCGCCCCGTCAAGCCCCACCGACGCGGCGACCCTGGCGAGCTCGTCCGGCTCGCTGATAGCCACCCTATCCACGAAGTATGCGTGCAGGAGAGCCTCCTTGGTGGCCGCTCCTGTCCCAGGGTCTATCGAGTAGCCGAAGTGGATGAGCCGGTGGGCGGCGAAAGTGTTACCGGGCTTCGTGTCCGCCAGGGCCATGTCGAGGCCTTCCCCGGCAGCCATGGCGTCCATGTGCTCGAGTTGCCTCTGAGCCTGCCCCAAGCTGAGGCCGTACTTGGCGGCCAGGTGACCTGCCATGTCACCGCTGCGGCGGAAGGGCGCTCTTGGGTCGAGCTCGAAGCTGCGCCAGCGCACCTGGACTTGGTCTGCGTGCTCGAAGCGCTCAAGCGCCTTCTCGAAGCGCCGCTTGCCGATATAGCACCAGGGACACACGACGTCAGACCAAATTTCGACGAGCATGTCGAGCTAAACAACGTCCGCAGCAGATCTGTTCCGACGCTCACCAACCGTGGCGGTGCTCGGGACGTGACATCCTCGGCCCTCGGCGGGGAGGCCACGCCGAAGGCGTCAGCTCCAACAGCCGGGTCACCCTGTAGCGGTGCGGTCGCCACTGCTCATAGAAACTTTCCACTTCGGCGTCGCAGAGCTGCCTGCCTGCGAGAGCGAAACTTGTGAGAGCAGGCAGGTTGTAGTCGCCGACGGACAATGCGTCGGCGTCGCCCAGCGCCCGGTGCCCTACCTCGGCGCAAGTCCACGGCCCGATGCCCGCGAGGGACGTCAGCGCCCGGTAGGTAGCAGAGTGGTCTGCCCCTGACGTAGCGGCAATGCGTTCCAGAGAGCCCGCGCGCGACGCTGCTAGACGAATGGTCGCCACGGCCGACGGCTCCACTCCCGCCCTGCGCCAATCCCATTGCGGGACCGCCAGCCAAGCCTTGGGCGACGGCGGTAGCCACATGGGGAAAGGTAACGGCCCCGGTGCCGGCTCGCCGTGGCGGCGGACGAGCCAGGACCAAGAATCTGAAGCGTCGCGCCCGGATATCTTCTGGTGCAATACGGCCGGGATGAGGGCCTCTAACAGCCGCCCTGAGCAAGGTATGCGAAGTCCCCGAAGACGCCGCGCCGCTTCGCGTAACAGAGGAACGTCCGGCCTGAAAGACTGGGGATCGTCGTTGGCTCCTAGGAGTTCGGGGAGTCTCCCGATCGCCTCGTCCGCGCCGGGACCCCATGCCAATACCCGCACGCGGTTCTCGCCGACGCTTCGCACCCGCAGAGTCGCTGCGCCGGTATCCATAAGGCTGGCTCTCCAAACCGAACCGTCTGGGGTGATCCGCTGGCAGGGGTCCCCGGCGCCGACGGACAGCACGCTCAGGGTGAGTCGGACGTCGACCTCGAAGTCGGGCTGCCAGTCGAGCTCGGGCACTTCGGAGAAGTTAGCCGGAACGTGTGACGGCCGAGGCAGGTCCGCCAAGGTTGCTTTCGGGTTCGGATCGGCCGATGTGGGCGCGTAGCGCCTCGACGAAAGCCCGGGCGGCGGGCGAGAAGGGCCGGTCGCTGCGCGATGCCAAGCCAACTGTCCGGGCAAGCGACGCGTCATCGAAGCGGACGGAGCGAAGCGAGCCGCCCGATGTAGGGATCACCGATTCCGGTACGACGGCTGCGGCGACTCCCGCTCCTACCAGAGCTAGCGCCCCGTCCATTTCCATCCCGCTGATAGCGACCAGAGGACTGAAGCCGGCCTGGTTGCACGCCGCCAACGTCGCTTCTCGTAGGTCGTAGCCGTCCTTGAACATCACGAGCGGGACCCGTTCGAGATCGCCGATCGGGATGGATCCCCTGTCGGCGAGAGGGTGCCTGGGGTCCACGGCGAGTACAAGTCTTTCCCGGGTCAGAGCAGAGCATGTGACCCAGGGGCGGTCGACGGGCAGGATCACCACTGCGACGTCGAGCTCGCCCGAGCCGAGCCGCTCCACCAAGTCACCCGAGCCGGCTTCGCGCATGAGCAGTTCGACGCCGGGATGGCTCCGGTGGAAAGCCGCAATGACTGGAGGTAGAACGTTCGTCGTGAGGCTTGGCGTGGCCCCGATGACCAGCCTGCCGCGTCGCATCCCGAGCAGGTCCCGCACTGCGGCCGCCCCGGCCTCGCAATCGGCGAGGATCTGGCGGGCCCACGGGAGGAACACCTCACCCGCCCCTGTCAGGGAGACCTCAGCCTTGTCCCGGTAGAACAGGGTGGCTCCGAGCTCCCGTTCCAATCCGGCTACCGCGGCCGAGATAGACGGCTGCGCGACGTGAAGGCGGTCGGCAGCTCGGGTGAAACGCCTTTCCTCCGCTACTGCCACCATGTAACGGAGCTGGTTGAGCTGCATGCCATAGGCTAGCTCTATAGTTACGAAAGGAACTACGTCCTTTACCTTTCGATCAGCAAGGCTTATATTTCCGTGATAGCAGATCGCGGCGTAGCCTGCGCTGTCTGCTAACACGACGTCCAAAGATCGGCGAAGGAAAGCGAGACCCAGTTGGTCGCACCAGTAGTCCCCACTCCGGCACCAGCGCCGAAGCCTGAGATCAAGGCCAACCCGCGCGCCGCGATAGCAGCCAAGACCCTGAGGAACGACCGGTGGTGGGTTTCCCCCGCCATCTCGTTCGCAGTCCTGTCAGCATTCGTCATCTACGCGACATGGGCGGCCTTCGACAATGGCAACTACTACGTAAAGCCATACATATCACCTTTTTATTCCCCGTGCCTGGCTCATATTTGCGGTGCTGCGCACCACGGGAACACGGGTGTCCCGCCCCACCTGAGCATCTTCGGAGCGTGGTGGGCGATCTCCCCGGCGATCATCATCTTGATCTTCCCTCTCGGCTTCAGGATGACCTGCTACTACTACCGGAGGGCCTACTACCGGGCTTTTTGGATGTCACCGCCGGCGTGTGCGGTCGCGGAGCCGCACAAGTCTTATTCGGGTGAAACCCGCTTCCCGTTGATAATGCAGAACATACACCGCTACTTCTTTTTCGCGGGCCTCGTGTTCAACGTGCTTCTCACCTACGACGCCGTAGTCGCGTTCGTGGAGCCTCGGGCTGCGTCGTATGGAGGTGGCTACGTGGGTCTGGGTAGCTTCGTGTTGCTGATCAACGCAGTTCTGCTGTGGATGTACTCGGCCTCCTGCCATTCCTGCCGTCACATCGTCGGTGGCCGGCTCAAACACTTCTCCAAGCACCCGATCCGATTCAAGATGTGGGGGGTCGTCTCCAAGCTCAATACCCGCCACATGCAGCTCGCATGGACGAGCCTGATATTCGTAGCTCTAACTGACGTGTACGTCCGTCTGGCTGCGAGCGGCGCTCTAGGACACGGAAGGTGGATCTGATGGCGACAGAAGTAGAGACCCATGCCTACGACGTGATCGTCATAGGGGCCGGCGGAGCCGGCCTCAGAGCGGCCATCGCCGCCCACGACGCAGGTGCGAAGACAGCGGTGATCTGCAAGAGCCTCCTCGGCAAGGCCCACACTGTGATGGCCGAAGGCGGAATAGCGGCGGCGATGGGCAACTTGTGGCCCGAGGACAACTGGAAGGTCCACTTCCGTGACACGATGCGCGGAGGGAAACTCCTGAACCACTGGCGGATGGCGGAGCTTCATGCCAAGGAGGCGCCCGAGCGAGTCTGGGAGTTGGAACAGTGGGGAGCCCTGTTTGACCGGACACCTGAAGGTCTGATCAGCCAGCGTGACTTCGGCGGTCACCGCTACGCCCGCCTGGCGCACGTCGGGGACCGTACCGGCCTGGAAATGATCCGCACTCTTCAGCAGCGTGCCGTTGCTCTCGGCATCGACGTGTTCATGGAGTGCACCGTTACGGCACTACTAAAAGACGGTGACCGCATGGCCGGAGCTTTCGGCTACTGGCGGGAGACAGGCCGATTCGTTTGTTTCGAGTCTCCCGCCGTGGTCCTGGCGACCGGTGGGATAGGCAAGTCGTGGAAGGTGACATCCAACTCGTGGGAGTACACCGGCGACGGCCACGCCCTCGCGATGAAAGCCGGAGCCGGCCTCGTCAACATGGAGTTCGTCCAGTTCCACCCGACCGGCATGGTCTGGCCACCCTCAGTGAGAGGGATCCTCGTCACGGAGTCGGTCAGGGGTGACGGCGGGGTCCTCAAGAACTCCGACGGGGAACGCTTCATGTTCAACTACATCCCCGAGTTCTTCAAGGCGGAGACCGCCGACACCATCGAAGAAGCTGACCGCTGGTACACGGACAAGAAGAACAATCGTCGCCCGCCGGAGTTGCTACCTCGCGACGAAGTGGCTCGCGCAATCAACTCGGAGATCAAGGCGGGCAGGGGATCACCCCACGGTGGGGTTTTCCTCGACATCGCCAGCCGCCGCAGCGCAGAGTACATCCAAAAGCGACTTCCTTCCATGTACCACCAGTTCAAAGAGCTGGCCCAAGTCGACATCACGAAAGACGCGATGGAGATCGGCCCGACGTGCCACTACGTGATGGGAGGGGTCGAAGTGGACCCCGACAGCGGCGAGTCCAAGGTAACCGGCCTCTACGCAGCGGGAGAAGTGGCCGGAGGCATGCACGGAGCGAACCGCCTCGGCGGCAACTCGCTTGGGGACCTTTTGGTGTTCGGTAAGAGGGCGGGAGAGTACGCGGCCAGGTACGCGGCGAACCTCGCCGGATCGGGGCCGGTCGTGCACGCTGACGACCTGGAGGCCGCAGCAACCGAGGCACTCGCCCCGTTTAGCACCGAGGGCGGCGAGAACCCCTACAGCGTGCATCAGGAGCTTCAGACGGTCATGCAGAACCTCGTCGGCATCATCCGAAACGAAGAGGAGCTAAACACCGCGATCAAAGAGATCGACTCGTTACGCAGGCGCATCGACCACCTGAGCGTCGAAGGCCACAGGCAGTACAACCCGGGCTGGAACCTGGCGATCGACTTGAAGAACATGCTCCTCGTCTCCGAAGCTGTCGCGAAGGCGGCACTGGAGCGCAAAGAGAGCCGCGGCGGCCACACACGCGACGACTATCCGATGACCGACTACTCCTACTGGGGTAAGAGGAACCTTATCTGTGAGCTGGCAGAGAACGGTGAGGTCCGCACACGTGAACAACCCCTTCCCGAGCCACCCCCCGAGCTGGCCGAACTACTTGAGGAGCACTGAGCAATGACCTACGACCTGAAACTGCGCATCTGGCGAGGCGACGCCAAAGGCGGAGCACTCCAGGACTTCACTGTCCCCGTCGACGACGGGGAGGTCGTCCTCGACGCGGTTCACCACGTGCAGGCCCTGCGCGCCGGGGACTTGTCAGTGCGCTGGAACTGCAAGGCCGGCAAGTGCGGGTCCTGCTCCGCAGAGATCAACGGACGGCCACGGCTCATGTGCATGTCCCGGTTGTCGGATTTCCCCAAGGACGAGCCGATTACGATCACCCCGATGCGCACTTTCCCGGTGATCAAGGACTTGGTGACCGACGTGTCCTTCAACTATGTCAAAGCCGCCGAGGTGCTGGCTTTCACGCCGACAGCAGAGCAACCCAAGGCGCCCTTCCGGATGGCACAGGTTGATGTAGAACGCTCCCAAGAGTTCCGGAAGTGCATAGAATGCTTTCTCTGTCAGGACGTCTGCCACGTGGTCCGAGACCATGAGGAGAACAAGCAGGCGTACGCAGGACCCCGCTTCTTCTTGCGCTACGCCGAGCTTGACATGCACCCCAACGACGCGCTGGACCGCAAAAAGCTAGCGCAAGAGGAACGAGGACTAGGTCTGTGCAACATAACCAAGTGCTGCACCGAAGTTTGTCCAGAACATATCAAGATTACTGATAACGCGATTATCCCAATGAAAGAGAGGGTGGTCGACGTCAAATACGATCCGATACGGTTCTTGCGTCGGAAGCCGAAGGCCAAGGTCTGACCTGGCTGTCACGGACCGCCGCCAAGCTGATGGGCACAACTTCCTGCCCCTTCGTGTGCAATTGGTCGGCACCTGTCTCGCCGAGCGGCTAACGTAATGCATCGCCCTCCCCTCGGGCTCCGCCTGAGGGGATCAGGGACCTGTGGTGCAGCTTGGAGTGCACGCCGGCCTGTCAAGCCGGAGGACGCGGGTTCAAATCCCGTCAGGTCCGCGGTCGGATAGCTCAGTTGGTAGAGCGCGCGCCTGAAAAGCGCGAGGTCACCGGATCGACGCCGGTTCCGACCACCAGCAAGCCGCGATGAGTATCGGAACCAGCCGACCGCTCGCCGGTGGCCATAGGATGCAGACACGTGAAAAGCGGCGGCTACAGGTGCGTGCTGTTCGATCTAGGTGGCGTACTTGTGCGCCTTCAGGCGGTCGGACCTATGTCCCAGCTGGTCGGATCAAGCTCCGATGCCGAGTTCTGGTGTAGGTGGCTGGCGAGTCGGTGGGTCCGTGACTTCGAGCGGGGTAGGTGCAGTAGCAGCGAGTTCGCCGCAGGGATCGCCGCCGAGTGGGGTATGACGGCGTCGGCCGACTCATTTCTAGAGGCCTTCGAGAACTGGCCCGAGGCGCTCTACGACGGGGCCCTAGCTTTGGTGGCGGATGTCCGACGAGCCGTGCCCGTCGGTTGTCTGTCCAACAGTAACCCTCTGCACTGGAATCGCTTCGCCTCTCTGTGGCACCTGGATCGGCTCTTCGACGTACGCTTTCTTTCCCACGAGATGGGACTAGTAAAGCCGGATCGTGAACTGTTCGAACACGTCGTGGGACGACTCGAAGCGCCACCGGAGTCAATCGTGTTCCTCGACGACAACCAGGCCAACGTGACTGGCGCTCAGGAGGCCGGGCTGACGGCGGTGAAGGTTTCGGGGCCGTCCGAGGCTCGCCGGGAGTTGGAGAAGTTGGGGATCCTCTCCGCTCGACTGCATGAGCGTGACAACTCGCTGAGGTTGCCATTGGAAGGCGCTCAAACTCGGATTTCGCCTGCAATTTGAGCATGTAGGAGCGGTATTTCAACCCGGCGCTGCCCGGCATTATGGAGTTATGCGAGACGACTTTCACGACGACCTGGCAGGTCTCCTCGGCGAGCGCGTTTTGCTGCTGCATCCCCTCCGAGGTGGTGACGTCGCGGAGGCGTTTCGGGTTGACCTCGCCGGCGGCCGGACGGTTTTCGCCAAGACCCACCGCCGGCCGATTCCGGGCTTCTTCGTGACCGAGGCGTCCGGCCTGTTGTGGCTTGCCGAGACCGGTGCCGTGCAGGTGCCAGCTGTACTGGCCGTCAGGGACGACGACAGCGAGAAGACCCCGTGGCTCGTGCTCGAATGGGTCCCCGAATCCGCCGGTGTCGCTCCCGACGAGACCGCTTTCGGTAGGGCGTTGGCGGAACTCCACGGTGCCGGCGCTTCCTGCTTCGGCCGGGAGGACGGCCGGCGGACTGGTAGTCGTGGTCTTCCTAACGAGCCCTGCGGGTCGTGGGACGAGTTCTACTCAACCCAGCGGCTGCTCCCGCTGGCGGCCCTTTTGCGCAACGCGGAGCGGCTCGGCGCACAAGCTGACCGGCTGGCCGATGGACTCGAAACCGTAGCCTCGCGGATAGCCGAGCTCGTCGGCCCGGCCGAGCCACCGTCGCGGCTACACGGAGACCTCTGGGCTGGCAACCGGATCGTCGACCGGGACGGCGTGTCCTGGCTGGTCGACCCGGCGTGCTTCGGCGGCCATCGCGAGTTCGATCTGGCCATGATGCGCCTCTTCGGTGGGTTCGGTCCCGCGGTGTTCGCTTCGTACGAGGAAGTAGTGCCCTTGGCCGCTGGCTGGCAAGAGCGGATCCCGCTGCACCAACTCGCTCCTCTCGCTGTCCACGCCGTCAAGTTCGCCGGACCTTATCCCGAGACCCTTGCCAGAGCTCTGCGGGCGCTCGGCGCCTGAGATGGAATGGAGACGAGGCCTGTTGCGAGCTCAGTGTTCTTAAGGGCGGCCCGGGCTTACTAGGCCGCTTTCGTACGCGATGACGACCAGTTGCGCCCTGTCTCGGGCTCCGAGCTTGGTCATGGTCCGGCTCACGTGGGTCTTGGCGGTTAGAGGGCTCATATATAGCGACTCGGCTATCTCGTCGTTGGTCATCCCGCTCGCTACCAGGGCCATCACCTCGCGCTCGCGGCTGGTCAACGTGGACAGTAACGAAGCGTCGATCGGCCTTTTCGTTCCTCTGGCGGAGATCGAACCGATCAGCCGCCGGGTTACGCTGGGCGAAAGAAGGGCATCCCCTCGTGCGACTATGCGGACTGCGTCGATCAGGTCGTCGGGTTCTGTGTCTTTTACGAGGAAGCCGCTGGCCCCGGCCCGGAGTGCTTCGAAGATGTACTCGTCGGCCTCGAACGTGGTCAGGATCACGACTTTCAGCTCGGACAGGTCAGAGTCGTTTGCGATGAGCCTTGTTGCTGCGATCCCGTCGACGCCGGGCATGCGGACATCCATGAGCACGACGTCTGGTCTGCTCAAGCGGGCCAACTCGACGGCGGTCTGACCGTCTCCCGCCTCGCCTACGACGGTGATGTCATCCGCAGCGTCGAGAAGGACCCGGAAGCCTGCTCTCACCAGCGCCTGGTCGTCGGCCAGTATCACCCGGATCAAGACTCAGACGTCCCAGCCGGGAGCGAGCGGGCCGAGCTCGAAAGTTGGTCCGCGTCAAGGTGGGGCCCGTTGGGGCGCAAGCGGCGACGCTCGGCGCCAGGTTCGGCGCTGGGCCGTGAAGAAGCTCCACCCGTGACGACTGGAAGAAGCGCGCTGACCGTGAAACCTCCTTCTGGGTCCCGACCAGCCTCGAAAGAGCCGCCGAGAGTCCTGGCCCGTTCGCGCATGCCGGCGATGCCAGTGCCCGAGCCCTCCGTGAAAGTGTCGTTAGTGCCTGTGGCATCGTTGCTCACCTGAACCAGTATTGCCGAGTCGACCTGCCGGACGGTCACCGAGGCGACCGACCGCGCAGCGTGGCGGACGACGTTGGTAAGCGACTCCTGCACGATGCGGTACGCTGCCAGGGCAGTACCGGGGGTCGTGTTAGACAAGTCCGTTTCCCATCTCAAGGCGCATTCCACCCCAGCCGACCGGGCTGCTTCGACGAGAGCTTGGAACGCCTCCCGGTCGGGCAGGGCGACGGCGGGGGTTTGGTCGTCCACTTGTCGCAGCACCTCGAGAATCGACCTCAGTTCTCTCAAGCCGTCTTTGCTCGCCCGCCGGATGGCCTGCAGCGACTCGGAGACGCGGAGCGGGTCGGTTCCGACGAGTGTTGCAGCGGCGCTCGCCTGCACGTTGATCATTGCCATCGAATGCGCTACCACGTCGTGGAGCTCCCTTGCGATTCGTAGGCGCTCGGAGACAATCTGGCGGCGCATCTCGTCTTGCCTCGCTCGCTGTTGGTCCTCTAAGCGGAGCAGCTCGCTCGCCTTCCAGTGTCTGCGTGCTGAAACGAAAGCCCCCGCGGCCCCGGCGGCGATCATCTCCGCCCACATGTCGAGTTGAGGTCCTCCCCACCATCCCCAAGTTCCGGCGATGCCACCGGCTCCCCAGATGAAGAGGGCTCCGGCGAGACCAAGTGTCATCGGAGCGAAACGTCCCGGTCTCTCGACACATAGCGAGAAGTAGGCGACCAGGACCATCACGAGTGCGGCTCCGTACACCTGACCGATGAGCGCCCATGAGACCACACCGGCAACGGTCGCCGCGTAAACAGCGAGAGGGTGCGAGCGCCTCCACACCAAGCCGGCGGCGGGTATCGCTAGGAAAGCGAAAGCGGCGTCGGCGGGATGCGAGCGTAGGTGCAAGCCGGCGTAGACGTGACTCGGATAGGCCTCAGCGGCCGAGCCTGAGATCACCATGGCGAACACCACAGCGACGCCGAACGGCTCGGCCCATCGGTTTTTGGCGAAACGACCCAACGTCGACAGCATCCCCGGACAGGCTACGACCCGGCAAGCGTCACCGCCATACCCTAGAAGAGGACAAGCAGCTGCTCCAGTCGCTGTAGTGCCGGAGGACTGACCGTACGGCAACGGTCGTAGTAGTTCTACCTCCGACGGAACGACGACAGACGACGAACCTCCAGAGGAAGCTAAGAGGGCCGCATCCAAGCGGCCTTACAAGATCCAAGGAGGATCAGATGTCCCCAACACGCCGTAACCGTCACGCCACCATCGCCCTTACCGTCGGCGTCGCCGCTGTGTCGTGGGTCCTCGTCACCCAGCTAGCAGGGGTGAACTTGACCGTGAAGTTCCCGCACAGCTCGCCTTCGAGCGTGGCTTTCGGGGCTGTTGTTGCGGCTGCCGCCAGTGCAACTATGGCAGGTTGGGTCTTGCTCGCAGCCCTGGAAAGGCTGGTTCCCCGGCCTTTGGTCGCGTGGCGCTGGCTTGCCGCAGTGGTCGTATTGGTATCACTGTCGGCTCCGGCAGCTTTCGCCACGACTCTTCCAGCAGCAGCCGGTCTGATAGCGATACACCTCGCCGTCGGGACCACGGCAGTGACTGGCTTCTCCTTGGCCGGTAGGAACGTTGCCGTCAACGCCCCCACGGGCACGCCTGGACGCCTTGTGCGCCGCAGCGCCTGAAGCCGCTACCGCACTTCGGGTTGGGCCAGGTAGGCGGCGACCACGTCGGAGAGGGCGGCGATCCGGTCCCGTGTGCTGCGATAGCCGCGTAGCGGGCCGCCTACCGGGTCGCCCACCTCCAGCTTCGACGTGAGAGCCAGCAGGTCGGACCTGCGACGCCCGCCGTGCAGCAGAGCGACCTTGCTGCAAAGGTCGCCTTTGTTGTCGAAGGAAGCCTTCGTCGAACCGTCAGGTCCAGCGACTGCTGGGGAGGCATCGCCGAGCCCGGTCGACTCTACGAGGTACGCAAACTCTCCAAGCAGGAACGTTTTGGGCCAGCAGGAGTCTTCGAGAAGCACCAGTTCCATAACGTGCTGGCGGGTCATCGCCAGTACCAGGTCCGCTTCCACGAGCATGGCCCTATCGACGGTCCTGCTCCTGTGATGTGTCAGGTCGACGCCGATCTCGCCCATCACCTCCAACGCCCCTCGTTCGGCCGGAGCTCCGGAGGGGCCGAAACCCGCCGATCCCACCGTGAACTCCCCGTCGAAGGTTCGGTCCAGTGAGCGGATGAGCAGAGCCTCGGCCATCGGTGACCTGCAGCGGTTCGCGGAGCACACGGTCAGCACTGTGAAAGGTGTCATAGGATGCCCCGAGAATGTACTCGCCGCAGTCCCAGCCATGAGAGCACCCCTCAAGTCGCCGACCGAGCAGGTGAAGTTTTGAGAGTTGAAAGGGTCGTGCTGCGCCGCTTGGCAATGCCGCTGGTCAGCCCGTTCCGTACTTCGCTCGGGGTCGAAGCCGCTCGCGACGTCCTGCTCGTACAAATGGAAGGCCCCGATGCCGTCGGGTGGGGCGAGTGCGTGGCGATGAGCGAGCCGCTCTATTCCCCCGAGTACGTGGAAGGGGCGCACGCTGTCATCCGATCCCATCTGCTGCCTCGCCTGCAGCGGCGACGAGGCCAACTCCTGGCGGACGAAGTGGCACCGCTCTTGTCCGCGGTAAAAGGGCACCAGATGGCCAAAACGGCGCTAGAGGCGGCGGTACTAGACGCCGACCTGCGAGCGGCAGGTGTCAGCATGGCTTCGCACCTTGGTGGGGTCCGTGACCGTGTTGGCGCAGGAGTGTCCGTCGGTATCACAGCCACCATCGACGACCTCCTGGAGACCGTAGCCGGTCACGTCGAGGCGGGTTACCTTCGCATAAAGCTAAAGGTCGAGCCGGGCTGGGACGTGGAGCCGCTAAGAGCGGTCAGGGAGCATTTCGGTTACGGGCTGGCTTTGCAGGTGGACGCCAACGCGGCGTACACGCTGGGTGACGCAGGGCACTTGTCGAAACTTGACGAGTTCGAGCTCGTCTTGTTGGAGCAGCCACTTCGCGACGACGACATTTCGGGTCACGCAGTTCTGGCCCGCAAGTTGCGAACCCCGATCTGTCTCGACGAGTCGATTACTTCGGCGGCGGTTGCGCTGGACGCTATCGACAGAGGTGCGTGCGCGATCATAAACGTCAAGGCTGGACGTGTCGGTGGATATCTCGAGGCCAAAAAGCTTCACGACTGCTGCTTCGAGCGTGGAGTTCCCCTCTGGTGCGGGGGAATGCTCGAGACGGGTATAGGCAGGGCGGCTAACGTGGCGCTCGCGTCGCTTCCGGGTTTCACGCTCCCCGGTGACATCTCGGCTTCCGATCGCTATTTCCGCCGGGACATCACCGAGCCTTTCGTGCTCCGAGCAGGGCACCTTGTGGTGCCGCAGGGCCCCGGCCTGGGTGTCACGCCGGACTTGGAGGTTATCGACGAGGTGACCACGTTCAAGGAAGAGATAATCTGGCAAGTGACATGACTGACTTTCCCCAGTTCGATTCGCACGTCGCCGCGAGGATGGTGGCTGCTGACGGATCCGGTTCGGGTGGCCTTCCCGGGTATCTCGGGATGAAGATCGTAGACGTCGGACCGGGAGTTCTCGCCTGCGAACTGGAGGTGACCGCCGAGCTTCTCAACCCTTTCGGAGCTGCCCACGGTGGGGTGATCTCGGCTCTGGTAGACCATGTCCTCGGCGCGGTGTGCATGCCGGTCGTGCCGCTGGGATCATGGCCTGCGACCAGCGAGTTCAAGCTGAACTTCACCGCCCCGGCCCGTGCCGGTACGATGCGGGCGGAGGCGAGGATCGTTTCGTTGTCGAAGCGCACGGCGATCGTGCGGGTCGACGTGACCAACGAGTCCCGCTTGGTGGGAGTCGCGCAAGGAACCGTCACGGTCATGGCGCCTCGCTGACGTTCAGTCCTCGAAGTAGTAGAAGCGCTGATTGCGCGTGCTAGGACAAGAGCGCCTCGATGTCGCTGGCGCTGAGCGACGCAGACTCGAATCCGCCGGAGTCCATCACCCCAGCGAAGAGCTCCGCTTTGCGGGCTTTTAGCGCCATCACCTTCTCTTCTATGGTCCCGCTGGCCACGTAACGGTAGACGATGACCTTGCGCGTCTGGCCTATCCGGTGAACACGGTCGACGGCTTGGGCCTCGGTGGCTGGGTTCCACCAAGGGTCCAAGAGTATGCAGTGGTCGGCTTCGGTCAGGTTCAGCCCGAAACCACCGGCTTTCAGGCTTATGAGGAAGACGGGTGCTTTGCCAGAGCGGAAGTCTTCTATAACCTGAGCGCGTTTCCTCGTGCGCCCATCCAGGTAGCAGGTGGCTACGCCGTCATCTTCGAGCCTCCGCTGTGCGGATCGCAAGAAGCGTGTGAACTGGCTGAAGACCAGAGCCCGGTGCCCATCTGAAACGGCTTCCCTGAGGGTTTCGCTCAGCATGTCCAGTTTCGCGGAGGGTACCGGCTTGTGGTCGGGATCCACGAGCGACACGTCGAGAGCGGCCTGGCGGAGCAAGGTGAGAGAGCGGAAGATCTCGAAGCGGTTTGCTTCGAGATCGCCTAGGAGGCCGAGGACTTTCTGTCTTTCCCGTGCAAGCCACGTGTCGTAGAGTCGGCGATGGCGTGCGTCTAGCTCGATGACAATAACCTGCTCCTGTTTGTCGGGCAGGTCTGAGACCACCTGGGACTTGGTCCTCCTGAGCATGATCGGCTTGATCCGTCGCCGCAGCGCTTCGAGCTTCGCTGCGTCAGAGTTCCGTTCGATTGGAATCTTGTATGCAGCGGAGAACTTCTCTAGCTGGCCGAACAGTCCCGGGGCGGTGATAGAAGTGAGCGCCCAGAGCTCGCTCAACGAGTTCTCCAGGGGCGTGCCGGTCATTGCCAGCTTCCAAGGGGCGCTCAAACGCCTTACCCGCTGATAGGCGTGCGAGGCGGGGTTCTTCACAAACTGCGCTTCGTCTAGGAGCAGGCCCGCCCAGCTGAGAGCCTCGTAGCGGTCGAAGTCCAACCTGAAAAGGGCGTAGGATGTGACAACGAGTCCGGCGTCACTGACCAGGTCGGGCATCGGAACACGGCTTTTGGCTGTCGTCTGGCTTACAGTCACAACTTTCAGGTCCGGGGCGAAGCGTGCCGCTTCGCTAGCCCAGGTGGACACCACGCTCGTCGGCGCTACAACCAGAAACGGACTGCAGTCCTGGCTAGAGGCCCTTGCGCCCTGCGACGACTCTCGTGCATGGCAGATCAGCGCTAGCGCTTGCAGGGTCTTTCCCAGACCCATGTCGTCGGCCAGGATCCCGCCTACCCGCTGGGCGTAGCGGCTCGCCAGCCACGCGAAGCCCTCCATCTGGTACGGCCGAAGCTGGGCTTTCAACGATTCCGGCACAGGAGGGGGAGGTGGCGGAGATGCCAACGCTCGCAGACCGTCCGCCCAGCCGGAGATGTCGCTGTCCACCGGAGCGATCTGAGACAGGTCCTCCCAGATGCTCGACTGGTACCGGCTCAAGCGGACCCCTCCGCTAGGAGCGTCGTGGAGCGACCTCGCTTCCACTATGAGCTCCGCCAGGCGGCGCAGGTCGTCGCGTTCGAGGGAGAACCACGCTCCAGAAGGGAGGAACATGTGGCTCGCTCCCTCGGCGAGGGCGACGAAAAGCGCCTCGAAGGCGAGTTTCTCGCCTTCGACGGTAACCTCCACGGCAAGATCGAGCCAGTCCCCGTCAGCGGAGCGGCCGCCGCCGATGCGCAGGGTTGGACCCTCGGGTACCTCTCGGAAGTCGGGTACCTCCCCGATCTGCTCGACGCGCACGCCGCGAATTGCGGCGAGCTGGGGCAGGGTATCTGAGACGAAGCGAGCCGATGCGATCCCGTCGAGACGTCCTTTGGTCAGGGTCGGACCTGCTGAGGCTGTGACGGTCGAAGCTGCGAGCCCCGACAACAGTTTGGCGGCGTCCCCCATGGCCATACAAGCCGTCTCGTCGGGTTCGTCGTCGATACGACGGCGCGAACCCCCCTGCTCCAGGCACCATGCCAGCTCGAGCGAAGGACCCGGGCCGTGAGTGACGCAGCAGACGACGACGTCAGCAGGAGTTGGCGGGGGAGCATATGAGGCGTCACAGGATGTGACGGCCATCTGGCGGCGAAGTCGGGGGAGCAACTCGGCTTCGAAGACGTCCACCTCCTTTGCCGGTACTTCGATAGTGGTGGCCGCTCTGATTAGTTCGACAGCCGGAGCGCTTAACTGCTGCGACAGAGGCGCAAGCAGCAGCGCTGGAGTACGGTTCGTCTGGGGCGTCCCATCCCAACACACGAGTCCGTGGGGTGGGTCGCCGACTAGGAGCAGGCTGTCGGATGCCAGCAGCCGCCCGCCGTGGACGAGACGCGGCGTGATCCTCAGGAAGGAGCCGTCGAGAGCGGCATCCAGTTCCGCGGCGGCTGCCTCTTGGCTTAGTGTCACGGGTGCGGCGTTTCGCCCAGCAGCGACGAGGTAGAGGCCCAGCTCGCTCGCTTGGCCTAAAAGGTCCCAGAGCCGCCGGCTCCCAACCGACTCAAGCCAGACGGCCTCGTCCCCCGAGGAAACCCAGCGACGGTTGTCGTAGAGGCGCGCTAGGGCTCGCAGCTCCCTGAGAAGTGAGATGTGCTCAGCCCGGTAGCTCGTCGCACCCCAGCTTGCTCGCCAGCCCACCAGGTACTCCAAGGAACCCCAGGTCACGTTGTTGCGCACCCAGTTCCCCGTACTGGAACGTGTCACAGGACGCAGTCGCACTCCGGGGCGCGTGACCCGCTGCGAAGCTGCCGTGGAGCCGCGAGCTGCCATGGGCCGGGAGGGGACCAGCTCGAATTGCAGGCCGAGCGGTTCAGGCTCACGGTCTGTTGCCCCCGGGCGACGGCTGCTACGGGCCGCCGCCGTGTCAGCCGGCGTGCTTCGAGACAACAATGACTCCAAGGGCTCCTTCCAGCGCCCCGCCGTCCCGAGCGTCACCTAGACGCCATCTGATCGCAACCTTGCTTTCACTACGGGCGAGTTTACGGGTCGCCCGGTCTCGT
>JAJZNG010000068.1 GCA_021847945.1 Actinomycetes bacterium
AGGAAGCTGATCTTCGCCGTCACCGGCCGGCGCATGTCGTCGTCCAGCCGCTTCAGGTCGAAGGGCAGCAGGATCTCGCACGGGTTGATGCGGTCGCCCGAGCCCGCGCCGAAGCGCGCGTAGGTGCCGCCGAGGAGCTGCGTCCAGCGCTTGTAGTCGATCGCGGGGCTCGGGTCGAGCACCATCACGTCCTGGTCCGGCGAGAAGAGGGCCTGGGTGGCCAATACCTTCATCACGAAGGACTTGCCGCTGCGGGTCTTCGCCACGATCAGCAGGTGCGCGGGGTTGTGGCGCCTCGGGTCGATGATGACGGCATTGCCGGTGGAGAGGTTCTGCCCCCACATCTCGCCGCGCTCATGCAGAAGCTCGCCGGAGGTGAACGGGAAGGTCGTCGAGAGCGGCAGGGTGGGGATCGGGCGCACGCGGCGCAGCACCGCGTTGCCGAGCGGCATGGTGGTGCGGAACGCCGCGGCCTCCTCGAGCCACGTCTCCCGCAAGAGCAGCGAGTAGCCGGCCGCGTCCTGCTTGAGGAGATTGATCGCCTCGCGGAGTTCCTCCGGGGTGTCCTGGATCCCGATCCAACCCGACAGGTTGTAGTTGGCGATGCGCTTCGCCGAGCGGGCCGGGTCCTTGAGCCCGCTGAAGAAGATCGGCGGGTGCGGCTTCTGCACCGGCTTCCAGCCGAACCCGCACCGGTCGAAGTCGGCGAACTCGCCGTGGTACTCGAAGAGGTCGTTCGTCCAGATGCCCTGCATGATCTCGATCGTCTCACGCACGTGCTTGTGGCGTTTGGGGAAGATGTGCGCCGCGCTCGCGGCAGCGAACTCTTCGGGCATCCAGCCGGCGCCGACGCCGACGTTGACGCGGCCGTTGGATAGGTGGTCGACCGTTGCGATCTCAGCGGCGAACACCGCCGGCGCGCGATACGGGGTGTCGGTGATGCTCATGCCGATCCGGCACTTGGATGTCTTGGCGGCGAGCCACGGGATTAGCGGCCATCCCTGGAACCACTCGCCGCGGGCGCTGACAGGCAACGACTTTGGGAACTCGTCCATCATCCCGAACGAGTACTGCAGCTCGCCCCGGTCGGAAGCTTCGGGGACGACGATCCTGTCGAGAGTCCAGATGGAATCGAAGTCCAGATCCTCAGCGAGGGCTGTCAGGTCGCTCAACTCTTGGATCGTCACTCTGTCACGGAAGTTCGGTAGGTAAAGCGCCAGCTTCATGGATGTCTCCTTGTCATGGTTTGCCTTGGATGCTCAGCGTCGGGTTGCTCACCCCCGGGGTGGCACCCCCTGAGCGACACCCCCCACTGGGAAGAGTAAGAGTCGTACTTCGGCCTAAGATCAACGGACTCTCAATTCCCCATAAACGGCCATCTCTCAATTCGCCGCAAGCGGCTATCTTCGCTGCTATGAGCGCCAAGCACCACGTGCTGGTCGTCGACGACGACGAGGGAGTCCGAACTGGAGTCACCTGGGCACTCGAGGCTGACGGCTTCACGGTCACCTCCGTAGACAACGGCATCGCCGCCCTCGACTCGATCGACACGTCACCCCCGTCAGTGGTCGTGTTGGACCTGTCCTTGCCCGGCATCGGCGGCCTCGACGTCCTGCGACGCCTTCGGGCCAGCGAAGAGTCCTCCGCGCGCCAGCGCCTTGCGGTGATCGTCCTGTCCGGGCGGGATGGGGAGACGGACCGTATAGTCGGCTTGGACTTGGGCGCCGACGACTACCTGGTGAAGCCCTTCTCGCCGCTAGAGCTGTCAGCGCGCATACGGTCCCTGCTGCGGCGAAGCACCACCGTAGGCGCCTCAGCCGGGACATTCCAAGCCAAAGGCTCGGGCGTGGAGATCGACCGAGCGTCTCGATATGTCTGGGTCGACGGCAAGCCGGTCGACCTCGCAGCGAAGGAGTTCGACCTGCTCCGGTACTTCGTCGACCATCCGCGCCGTGCGTGCACCCGCTCCGAGCTTTTGACCGCCGTCTGGTCGAGCCACGCCGGGTGGCAGACCGAAGCGACGGTCACCGAGCACGTGTACCGGCTCAGGCAGAAGGTCGAGCAGGACCCACGCCGCCCACGCCGTCTGCGTACCGTCCGCGCCGTCGGATACCGCTGGGAAGGTTGATCGTGCTCGCAGGCGACGACGTCACGGCTGTCTTAGACCGTCAGACGGCTGTCATGGAAGCGTTGACATCCGGGGCGTCGCTGGCGGAAGTGCTCGACTCGATCGTCTTGGCGCTCGAAGACCTGATGCCCGCCAGCCGCTGCTCCGTCCTTCTACTCGACGACGCCGCAGCGTTACGGCACGGCTCCGCGCCGTCGCTACCTGTCGAGTACTCGTCTGGTATCGACGGGTTGCTCCCCGGTCCGCGAGCGGGGTCGTGTGGCACAGCCGTGTTCCTCGACCGGCCGGTCATAGCCGTCGACGTGTCGAGGGATCCCCGCTGGGCACGCTTTCGCCAACTCGCCGCCCGCCACGACCTTCGATCCTGCTGGTCGACTCCCATCCGGTCAGGGTCGCAAGTCCTGGGCAGCTTCGCCGTCTACCACTCGACGCCTTACGAGCCCGACGCACGCGACCAGCAGCTGGTACGCCGCTTCACCCACCTGGCGTCCCTGGCAGTCGAGCACGACCGGGCGTCCAAAGAGCACGACGCGCGCCTCAAGGCAGACCTAGCGCGCCAGAGCGCCGAGCGAGCCAACCTCGCCAAGTCGCAGTTCGTGACGGCGGTAAGCCACGAACTGCGCACCCCCCTGCAGTCGATCACCACTTTCACGGAGAACCTGCAGACCCTCGACCTGTCCCCCGAGCAACGCCGGGTCGCGCTGGAAAGGATCAAAAACGCCGCCGGACACATCCTGTCGATCGTCGACGACGTCCTCGACCTGGCCCGGGTCGAGGCGGGGGCGATGCCGATCAACCTCGACGATCTGCTCGTCGGCGACGAGATCGCCGCAGCGGTCGACCTGATCGAACCGCTCGCGGCCAAGCCCGGCATCGACGTCGTGTGCTCGGGACCGTCGGTAGCTGTACGTGCCGATCAGCGACGGCTTCGCCAGGTCATCCTCAACCTCGTCTCGAACGCGATCCGCTTCTCGGCGCCGGGCACCCAGGTCCGCGTCTTCACCGAGGTCGCGGAGCGCTCGGCGCGAATCCACGTCGTAGACGAAGGCCCTGGTATCCCGACGGAGCTGATGGCGAGGCTGTTCGTACCCTTCGACAGGCTCGGCGCTGACGCCGGTCGGGAAGGCGGCGCCGGGCTGGGCTTGGTACTCGCCCGGCGCCTCAGCGAAGCGATGGGCGGCTCGCTGCTGTTAGAAAGCGTCGTCGGGGTCGGCACCCACGCCACAGTGGTCCTCCCATTGACGCGCTCCCCCGCCTGAAGGCGGGAGATTCAGCCCGTGCCGCTTCACGTGGCACCCCTGAGGCTTCCTGTTTCAACGGCCTGTGCCACCGTTGCGGGTGGTCTTACCTGGCCTCCGCAGGCGTTTAGGGTCTCGGCGCGTCCCGCCGCGACCTGTCCCAGTCTCCTGATGTTCACTGCGGCGTTCACGTCCCGGTCAAGAACG
>JAJZNG010000231.1 GCA_021847945.1 Actinomycetes bacterium
TATTGCCTCAGGACCACTTCACCCACGCGTCTCAGCCTCCGACAGCCCGACCACACTCGGCGACCAGCCGTGACCGCAACGAGTGGGCCCGCCTCCACGGCGAACGTACGAGCTAGTCTCCTCGACGACCTGGACGACGAGAAGCTTCCAGCTGTCACCAGCGGAAAGCGGCGCCTACTGCTCATCGCGGGAGCAGGGTCCGGCAAGACGGAGGTGGTCGCCAGACGGATCGCGTGGTGGGTGGCCACCGGCGTGCCCAAGGAGTCGATCGTGGCCTTCACGTTCGAGGAGCGGGCGGCCGAGGAGATGAAGTTCCGCGTCCGCAAGTACGTTGAGGCCATCACCTCACCGGGCGAGGACACCACCCTCGGCGGTATGTACGTGGGCACCATCCATGCCTACTGCCTCAAGATCCTTCGAGAATTGGCCCCGGCCGAATATCACAACTACGACGTCATCGATGAAGTCGCCCGGGCGGCGCTTGTCCAACTCGGGTACTACGACCTCTTAGGGTTGCCGGCGTTCCAAGCGGCGCTCTCCGAACAGAGCACCTACACGCTCTCCGTCGCGGAGACGATGGAGCGCTTCCTGCTTGCCTATGACCTCTTGAACGAACATGGTGAACTCGCAGTCCGACTTCCGACTGCGCCCACCCCCCAGGATCTGGGCCGCGCCGAGCGGGACTGGTGCAAGGAGGCGTCTCTGGGAGTGGACGTCGGGGCTTCCGTCGAGGCGCAGGCGTTCGCCTCCTCCGCGGCACGCTACTACGCATATCTCCGATGCAGACGGTTTCTCGACTTCTCCACGAGCCAATCCGAAGCCGTCCACATGCTCAAGAAGAACGACGACCTCCTCGGCAAGCTGAGATCGCGCGTGACGCACCTCGTCGTCGACGAGGTGCAGGACGTGAACCCGGTCCAGTACCAGCTGATTCGGACCATCGTGGGCTCGGACGGGCACCTGACCGCGGTGGGCGATCATCGACAGGCCATCTTCGGCTGGCGCGGGGGGCGTATCGAACTGATGGCCGAGCTGGCCAAGGAGCTGCAAGGCTCAGCCGATGGACAGGTCCTCGAGCTCAGCCGGAACTTCCGGTCGACTCCACGGATCATCGATCTGTCGAACGCGTGGAATCAGTCGATCGGGACCCCTGCGGGACTCACCAGCCCAGCGATGAGGCACGGCCGCATGACGCGCTCCGACTACGAACCCGCCGATGTCGGAGCCATCCGTTTCCCCACGCGGGAAGCAGAGGCCGAATGGATCGCGAGCACCGTCGGCTGGCTCGTCCGTCAGGCGGACCACTTGGGTGCAACGCACGATACGACCGAGGGGACCCGGGGCCTGACTCTCTCCGACATAGCCATACTCCTACGCACGTCGCGTGATGCTCGGGCCTACATGTCCGCACTGCGGGCCAAGGGGATCCCGTCCGTCGTCCGCGCGGGCCCTGACCTGTTCTCTCAGCCCGAGGTCCTCCTCATGGTCGGGAGCCTCGGCCTCTCCGCCGGTATGGACACGTTCCTGGGCGGTCACCAGGCCACGTCCCTCCCTCAGCGCATCACCGAAGTCCTCGGCTGTGCCCCCATACCAGAAGTCGTGATCCGGGCCGCCGGTCGGACACTCCGCGCCGAGGGTGTACCGATGGACCCCCGAGCCGAAGAGCGGCTGATCCTGGCGAGTCGACTCGTGCACCGCCGGATCGTCGAGCGCGAGCGGATTCCGCGCAACGAGTGCAGCCCGCTCGTCAACTCGGAACTGAGGGCCTTCCTGGAAACCGGCCCCGAGCCGCTTCGGCGCGTGTTTCCGCAATCCGTATTCAATCACCTGCTGGCCGAAGTGGGCGTGGCAAGGTGGGACGGAGAGGACTGGCGGCTGATGACGGCCATGTTCCACATGGGGCAACTGAGTTCCCTGATAACCGGCATAGAGACGCCGGGGTGGACGAGCCCCAGTGCTTACAGCTACCAGGTACGAGCCCTTCTGACCTGGGCCTCGAAGCACGCCCGCGTGACTGAGGCACCCCTACTGGTCACCCCCGACGCCGTCCAGATCGCGACCATCCACGCTGTCAAGGGTCGCCAGTTCGCAGCCGTGTTCGTCGCCGACGTGGCGTCGTGGCGCTTCCCGAGCAGCCAGGCGAAGAAGCCCCCCTCCCTGCCGTTCGACGGTCCCATCCTCTCGCGCATCAAAACTGCGGACCTTGCCGACAACGGGAACCTGGATGGCGAAAGACGGTTGATGTATGTGGCACTCACAAGGGCCGAGCGGTACCTCTGGGTGACGTCGTCGAAGCCCAGCAAGTTCTACCGTGCCAAGGCAGGCAAGGAAGCCAGAGGCGTGGCAGAGCTCATCTCCACCGTCGGTGGCTACGGCGACGTCGCCCCGGACCGCGTGCCTGCGAAGATCAACTACCTGCCGTCCCGCGCCAGCGTCGAGTCTCGACTGGTCACCTCCTTCTCCGACATGCGGTACTTCCTGGAGTGCCCTCACGACTTCTATCTCAGGAAGGTCCTCGGGTTCGCCCCCACAATCGACCAGGCTTTCGGATACGGGCGCGGAATCCACAACCTGCTGCGACAGGTGCATTCGGACCCCCAGGCGTGGGCGGCGATTGCCGGTGACCGTGCCGAACTCCTCAGCCGGCTCGACGGGCTCATCCGGGGCGGTCAGTTCCAGTTGAAGCACACGGTCGGTGAGCCTGCCGAGCGGATGAAGCGCAGGGCACGCGAGGTCGTCGCGCACTACGTCCAGGAGCACGTCGGGGAGTTGCAACGCATGCAGTTCGAACCCGAACGGTCGTTTGAGACGCTTATCGAAGAAGAGCAGTTGCTGATCTCCGGTGCCATAGACGTGATCCGGCTTGACGACCCACCGCGGGTGACCATCATCGACTTCAAGTCGGGTCAGCCCGACTCGGACGCGCGGATGAGCCTGGATGAGGACGAGATGCGCCTACAGGTGATGATTTACGGCCTCGCCGCACGTCATGAGCTCGAGTACGAGCCCGACCGGGGTCTCGTGAGGTACCTCGGTTCGCGTGGCGGTCAGCCGAGCGAGTTGGAGATCGATATGACAGAGGAGTCTCTCCTGAGCGCCCGCGTCCGGATAGCCGAGGCAGCGGGCGGCATCCGTGACCGGCGCTTCCGGTCGGGGCCCGCTCGGACATCGAAGGACGACGACTCGGCGGCCCGCTGCGACGAGTGCGACTTCGTTCGGATTTGCGGACTCGCCGCACCGAGAGCTGCACGGAACGCGCTCGCTGGGCCCACCTCGAGGATCGGCCCAAGGTCTCCTGCGCCGACTTGATGATCATGAGGGACCCTGACAGGACCCCCTTGCCAGTCCAGGTGGCCTGGGTGGCCCCCTCCAAGTAGTCCACCTGACCTGTATCCCAAAGATGGACCCACTGACCTGTACCCCAAAAGCGCACCCACCGTTGTGAGAGCCTGGCCTCCAGATCTGACTGGCGGCGGCGTGGACGCTCGCTCTCGGTCCGCACGGCCACGACTCCAGTGTGCACGCCTCCGTGTTCGGGGACCGCCGGCCCGGGGCC
>JAJZNG010000088.1 GCA_021847945.1 Actinomycetes bacterium
AAGGGAGCCGGCGCTCCTTTATGACATTCGGCTCCCGGCGTGCCAGGTGGGCGCCCGGGGCACCGGGCTGCTTTCCCTGGCGGCGCTTGTCGGCCCTCGCCTCTGCCCGGCGCTCGGCCCGGGTCTTCCTCGGCCCGATCGGGTCGGTAGACGGCGGCTTACCGGTGGTCGAGGAGCCCGCCTTCAGCTCCGCTTCGAGGCGGGAGACCCTGTCGGCCAGTTGCTCGTTCTGCGCACGGAGGAGCGCATTTTCCTCGCGCAACGCCTCGTTCTCTCCACGCAGGTGCTCGATAGTGCTGAGCGCCTCTCGCAGTTGGCCCCGTAGCGGGTCCTCGGCCACACGACAGGTTCTAGCAGGTGGCGCGCGTTCAGTGGTTGATGCTCGCTCTCCGCGCGATCAGGTAGGTGAATGTTTACTGTAGCGGTGACCATCCGCACCAGCTCGTCAGCCGTGATGTGGCCGATGATCGAGACGTGGGCGCCGGTGGCACGGGCCGGGCTGTTCTTGGTCAACGTTTGCAGTGCTTTGCCGTCCCAGGCGTTGCGCACCACAGGTGAAAGGGTGCTGCCGTCTCGTGCTGTCATCTTCAAGACCGCGGCAAACTCCGCCTCGAGCACCAATAGCCGCTTGTCACCGCCTTGTCGGCTGTGATCGTCGTCGTCGGCAGGGTTGTCGCGCACGTTCCAGATCAGCCCCTCGCCGGAGGACAGTCCCGAGACCGTCCGTTTCCCCACCCATACCGGGTCGACCTCGGCGAAGATCCGCTCCACGTGGTCCCAGGATGATCCTTTGCGGGCCTTGGCGCTGGGGCCGACCAGTACGACGAACTCGTTGCTGTGATGGCGGGTTGCCTCCACTGCGTAGTGGGCACCGCGGCCGATCACCGAGCCGAAGGCGACCAGCAGTTGCACCAGGACGGCGACGGGATCGGACTCGGTATGCGGCTCGATGGCGCGGACGATGTCACCGGCGAGCCCGGTGAAGGCCGCTGGCTGTGGTGGGGTCGGCCAGTCCTCGCCATCGGGACGCAGGGGGACCACGTTGGCGGTCGGCACGGCCATCAATAGAGGCTCCTCGGTCCCTCGGTCGGTCACAACGTGCCCGGGTCGGCCCATCGGTGCCGTTTGCGACGGCCCTGCGGCCAGGTGAGCGGTCATGCTCGAAGGCCAGCGCCTTCGACGAGCCGGTGCAGGCGAAGGATCTCCCCGTGAGCGGCGGCGAGCTTGGCCTCGAGGTCGCGCACCTGTTCCAGGCGTGCGGAGCGCTCCGCCTTGAGCTGAGCAGCCAGGGTTCGCAGGACGTTGCCGTTGGGATCTGGTCCTAGCTCTGCGTGAGATCGCCGGGCTGTCGCCTGCTGCTGGGCCCGCAGGCCCTCTATCCGCCGGCGCAGTTCGGGCTGGGCGTAGAGGAAGTCCAAGCCGACCGAACCCGTCCACACCCCTTCCCCCGGACCCCCATCCCCAACTACCGCCACTACTTATCAACACCCTTCGGGTGCAACACGGGGATTTACCGCGATCTCGTGACATGTGTCAGGCAACCGCCTTCGCGCTCGCGTGGTGGGAGCCCTCTTTGTCAGGCCTTTCGAGCGTCTCCGTCGTACGTGGGGCCTGTCGTGGCCGAGGAGGTCCGGCAGCGCTCGGGGTCGTAAGGCTCCTGGCTGCGCAGCATGGCGAAGGCGCGCCGGCCGGCGGCGACGGCAGCGACCGGGGGCCTTCTTCTCGTCGTCGATCAAGCGGCGCCGGTACGCGGCGAAGTCGGGCTCGTGGCCCGTCAGGCCTTTCCCTAGCTCGATCACCGCCTCTCGCAAGGTGACCGAGCCCTATCTGCTTGTGTGCCTGTCCCGTCGTCGGTGCCTGCCCCCCGAGTCGTGCTGGGTGGAGACGAGCCCCGAGGTCCTGTAGGCGGAACTGGCATCGGGGAAGCGCCACGGGTCGCCGATCCGAACCCCGTAGGCCGAGGCCAGCACCACGCCGATGCCAGGCAGGGTCGTAACCACTGCTGGAATACGCCCAAACTGGCCGCACGTAGCAACCACGGCGCACTATCCCTCGTCGGTGTTAACGGTCACCGCGCCACCGCCGAAGCCCGTGACCTGGCCGTGGTGCACTACAACACCGACTTCGAACTCGTCCCCGAGGTAACCGGTCAAGATCACCAATGGGCGGTCCCACGAGGAATGCAGGCTCAAGCAGTCGACAATGGCACGGAGACCTCGATTGTATTTTCATGGGCTACGGCGATGGGCTGGCAGCTGCGCTGCCGCTCTCGCCCTTGACCCCGGAGCCGACAGCCGTAACCTCCGTTCTGTCCGCCAGCCTCGGTTTTCCACTTTCCGCTAGCATCTGCCACTCGCGTCCGTATCGCTCGACGAGGGCGAGTCGCCGGGTGAACGAGATGCCGGGCAGTCGCGTAAGAACGAACGAGCGCGCGATCCGGATCCGCATCCAGGGATACTCGGATTTTAACCAGTGGTAATGGATCCAACCATCTGCCCGTCCCCCGCCAAAGGCACGAGCTAGCAGCGCCTCCTTCGTGAAGCGAGCGAAAGGCACGTGGTGGTCCACCTCGGCGTCCAGCACCGCCTTGATCCGGTAACCTCCCGCTTTCATCATCAGCCCCAGTAGGACATCCTCCCCTCCCACGCCGAGAGCGCCGGGTCCTAGCTCAGTACGAAAGCCTCCGACAGCTCGAAAGGCCGCTGGCTGGACAGCCATGTTGAGCCCAGCAAGAAATGGTCGTTCGGGATCCATGGCAACGGACGTATCGACGTAGAAACCGAGGTACGAGCGGGGGACGCGGGCGTCGGTAACGACATGGACGCCACCCACAGTCGCTTCGGCGTCCTTCGCAAGGATAGGGCGAACTATGGCTTCCAGCCATCCGGGGCGCGGAGTGACGTCGTCGTCTAGCATAGCGACCGCCTCAACCTCCCCGGCAGCCTCCACGCCCGCATTCCGGGCTCGAGCGGCACCCGTTTCGTTAAGATATAGGTAGCGAGCGTGATAACATTCCGCCACGTCGCGCGCCTCGCTGGTGCCGTTTTCGACGACGAAGGTGGTTACGTTCCAACCGGGAGGCGCTTCCAGGCGAGCGAGGCAGGTTCGCAGATGCTGGACTCGGCCGTGCGTAGGGATGACTACGCTTACGTTCGGTATCACCACTAAAAGGCTATCATACAGCTGCACCGGTCGCTCAACGTGCCCCGCACTACGAGGAAACCACGTAGCTTGCACCTGATTTCCCCCTAAGACGGTGCGGCTCTTTTCGAGGCAAAGGCCCATAGGGCGACCGAAATCACCTTGCCGCGCTAGCCGACTGCGTCGGCTCGCTCCTGTTCCCGTGAGCGGTGCCGGCACCAATAAGCATCGAAGTTGCCGTTGGACCTGAGCGCTCGTAGCTTCAGCACCCCTTCTGACCTGGATCCGCAGGTAACGGCGCGAACGTAGGTTCGAATACGTGACAAAGGTGCCTCCCGCTTGGGAAAATGGTGTCAGGAAACACTCCGGTATCCCGAGCGAAAGGCACCCGTC
>JAJZNG010000078.1 GCA_021847945.1 Actinomycetes bacterium
AACCCGCAGACGCTGCGGACCTTCCCCCAGCTCTCGTCCCCTTCGGGGCCGTCCCGCCGCTGATCACCGACATCGCCTCTCCGTGGACGACCAGATGCTCCACGTGTCGTGCCGGGGGACCGGCGAGCTCGAGCAGTACGTGGTCTCGGACCCGAACACCCCCGTCGAGGTCGGCTCGTTGCACCTCGGTGGGTTCGTCCGACGAGCCGCACACCCGCCTCCCCGGCCGAGCCGCTCGCCGGCGGCCCCCAGATGATCGAGGTGAGCCGCGACGAACGGCGGGCCTACGTGACCAACTCGCTCTACGGCGCAGGGGACGACCAGTTCTACCCCAGCGGCGTCGGCTCCTGGCTCGCCAAGATCGACACCGACCCTGTCGGCGGCGGCCTCAACATCGACGAGCGGTTCTTCCCCCACGGCGAGGACTTCCGTGGCCGCCGGGTCCATCAGGTGCGTCTGCAGGGAGGCGACGCGTCGTCCGACTCCTACTGCTACCGCTGACGCAGGCTGGCTGGTCGGCCATGCTTCGGACCCAAGCGGTCGTTGGTCGAATCTCCCAGGCCCGACGCGGACTGTCGTTGACTATCGAGCCCATCGTGAAGAAGCGAAGAATCCGGGGCCCGGTCGGGATCCTCTGTGACCAAGGTGCCGAGCGGGAGGTCGAGGCGGGCGAGCCCGGCCAGTCGGGGGGAACTGTTGGACCTTTCAGGTGATCGCCGGCTTCCTGGCGGCCGCCTCCCTCGATCGCCCGCTGGCCAATGAGCCGTCGTGAGGGAATAGCCGCGGACAGAAGGTGTCCGCTCCGGAGTGCAAGATTGGAATCATCGCGAACTGGGTAGGAACAACCTGAAAGAGGTCGCCCAGACCCTGCTTCCTTTCCTTGGCCAACGGCCAGGGATCACGAAATGGAGGCAACCAAATGGGTCGAGCGGGAATGGTCTTCAGCGCCATCGCCATCGCAGTGGGTGCGATCCTGTACTGGGCGGTGACCACCCAAGGCACGGGGTTCCGGGTTTCCACCGTCGGCGTCATCCTCATGATCGCCGGGGGAGTCGGCTTCATCGCCTCGTCGATCGTGTTCGCCACGTCCCGACGTCCGGCACTCAGCGGTCACCACTCCTACGACCGCCAGGTGGTCGACCCCCAGGGCCGTTCGACCGAAGTGCATGAACAGGTGCACTAAGCCTCGATGTCCGTGACGTCGCGGGACCGTAGTACTTCAACGACCTCGAAATTGGAAAGGAAAACGAGATGATTCTTCTCGGGATCTTGTTGCTGATCATCGGCGCCATCGCCGGGCTCTCAATCTTCTGGGTGCTCGGTCTCGTCCTCGTGGTCGTCGGTGTCGTTTTCGCCATCGCCGGCCATTCTGGCCACCAACTCGCCGGCCGCAGTCACTGGTATTGAGCAGACGGCAATCCCTCAGCCGCTGACCTCACCGCGAGCGGTACCGCCATCAGCTCCTACGTTGGCACAGAGACAGCGCCAGCAACTCGCCTTCGGGCTCGACGCTCGAAACCGATTCCCTAAACCGCACCGAAGGAGACCTACCATGAGCACCCAGGACAAGGCCAAGAACAAAGCCCAGGAAGTCACGGGCAAGGTGAAGGCGAAGACCGGCGAAGCCACTGGTGACAAGAGCCTGCGAGCACATGGCAAGGCACAGCAGGCTCAAGCCAATGTCAAGCAGGCTGGCGAAAAGGTGAAAGACGCTTTCACGCGCTGACCGTTTCGGTGATGCTACGCAAGGTACGCGGCTTCCTGTACATCAAGAGGAAAGGAGGGCCCGTGCTCCGCTCATTGATTGGTATTGCGATTTTGGTCATCCTGATCATCGTTATCGTCGCGCTAGTTCACTAAACTGCGCCGTCGGATCGAGGAGCGAGAGCCGGGTTCCCGGGAGCGCTGTAGGTTCCGAAGACTAGTTCAGTCGTTGACGAGGACCTCCCTAGCGTCGACCAAACACTGCTCCCCAGCAGTGCCAGCGTTGGCTGGACCCGTATCATCCGACAAGCGGCGCCATGGCGGCCGCCTGCTCATTCTCGTGACCAACTGGGGTCGTCCTACCGATAATCGGGCCCGAGTTACTGCGGGGAGCACGGACCGCCGTCAGGGGTGGAGCAGGTCATGTTGGCGCGATCACCGCGATGCCGTATAGGCAAGCGGCCGCCGCCATACGGTCGTCGTAGGTCACGATACCGTCGAGCTCGTCGCCCAGTTCCAGAGCTGCGGCGAGATGCAAAGCGTCCAGACTGCGCAACTCGTCGGGGTCAAGCGTGGCCGCCCGTTCGAACGTGACGGAGGTGAGGTTGATCAAGGTGATGGCGTCGAGCACGGTCCGAGCGCGCTGCATCTGGTTGGGAGCGGCACGTCGGGTTGCCCGAAGAAGCTCGGTGCGCAACAAGTCGCTGGCGACCACCCGCGTTTCGTGGGTGGTCGCCCACGACGCCATCGCTTCTGATTCCGCTTCAGCGACGACTAGCTTGGCGGCCGCGGACGTGTCTAGGTAAAAGGCCATCAGTAGCGTTCTTCGGCCCGCATCGTCGCAACGGCTTCGGAGAGCACTGGCTGTTCCACGCCCGCATCAGAGGGCGCGCCAAGGGCGCCAAGGGAACCCTTCGCCAGCCGAGCCCGACCGGAAGCGATAAGCCCGGCGACCCGTCCTTCCGGAACCGGAATCAGCTGGGCGACTGGTCTTCCTCGATCGGTGATAGTCACCACTTCGCCGGCGGCGGCTCTGGCCACCACCTGCGAGGCGTTCTGCTTGAGGGCTCTAATGCCGACCGTGCTCATGTTCTACATTGTAGCACTCTTTCGATTCCAGCGACCCTTGCGAGGCGCATCAGGTGAAAAGACCTGCAGCGCTAGGGAAACTGTCATCAGACGCCAGAGCCCATAGCGACGACCCGGACGGTTCCCAAGCGGCGCCCGATGCCGGTGGCCGTAACTGAAGAAGAGGTCCACGGCGCTCGGTGGCCCAGTCGACGCCGTCTTCGCTGGCGGCGGCATCAGATTTGTAGACCCTGAAGGGTCCAAGAACGCGATCGGCGCCTTGACCAGGCAGGACCCGAACGGCGAGCCTGCACGCCCATGGCGTTCAGCTTCCTCTACCGTCTATTCTGCCGCCTCGTCGAGGCGCTGTCGCTCCACCGCATGGAGGCCGTCGCCAAAGAAGCGGAGATCCTGGTGCTCCGTCATCAGCTGGCGGTCCTTCGCCGGCAGGTCGCCAGGCCCCGGTTCTCCTGGTCGGACCGGGCGTTCATCGCCACTGTGGCGAAACTCGTGCCGCAAGAGCGCTGGGCGTCGTTCCTCGTCCGGCCCGAGACGATCCTGCGATGGCATCGGGCCCTCGTCCGGCGGCACTGGTCCTACCCACACAGCAGTCCGGGGCGACCGCAGCTCCCAGAGGAGACCATCGAGCTCATCGTGCGCCTGGCGCGGGAGAACCCGCGCTGGGGGTACGTGCGCATCGTCGGAGAACTGAAGAAGCTCGGCGTTACGGTCTCGAAGGCCAGCGTCGCCAACG
>JAJZNG010000220.1 GCA_021847945.1 Actinomycetes bacterium
CTTCGCGAGGGTCTCGGCTCCGGCCGGCTCGCCTTCTCCTGCGACACCGCAGCAGCGGTGCGCGGCGCGAATTTCGTGTTCCTGTGCGTGCCGACACCCCAAGGGGCTGACGGCGCGGCGGACCTACGTTTCGTGGAGCAGGCGTCAGCCCAGATCGCCCCCCACCTGGAGCCCGGAGCGGTGGTGGTGACCAAGTCGACGGTTCCGGTCGGCTCCGCCGGCAAAGTCGTGGCCGCTTTGGGCCGCGACGACGTAGCGGTCGTCTCCAACCCGGAGTTCCTCCGCGAGGGGAAAGCCGTCGAGGACTGGCTGCACCCAGACCGGGTGGTCATAGGAGCCGAGCAGGAGTGGGCAGCGAACGCGCTGTCGGCTTTGTACGAACCTCTCGGCGCCCCGATCGTGGTGACCGACCCGGCGAGCTCGGAGACGATCAAGTACGCGTGCAACGCGTTCCTCGCCGCCAAGGTGAGTTTCGTCAATTCGATCGCCAACCTGTGCTCGGCGGTCGGGGCGAACGCCACCGACGTCATCGCGGGGATGAGCTACGACCGTCGCATCGGGGCGGACCATCTCGCTCCCGGCCCGGGATGGGGCGGGTCGTGCTTCCCCAAGGACACCCAGGCGTTGCTGCGCATAGCCGAGGACCACGGGTACCGCTTCGAACTGCTCGAAGCTTCTATCCGCGCGAACGACGCCCAGTTCGACACTGTCGCCGGCACGGTCGCCTCAGCGGCTGGCGGCGAAGTGTCGGGGGTTACGGTCGCAGCGCTGGGCTTGACGTTCAAGGCTGCCACCGACGACCTGCGTGACTCGCCGGCTATATCGGTGCTTTCCCGGCTCGCCGCTCGCGGCGCCAGGCTGCGGGCGTTCGATCCGAGCGGGCCGTCAGCAAGCGACCCCCGCCTGGACGGGCTCGGCTTGGAGGTCTGCGACGACGTCTACGAGGCGGCCCGGGGCGCCGAAGTCGTCGTGGTGCTCACCGAGTGGCCCGAGTTCGCCGCCGTGGACCTCGTACGCCTCGCCGGGGTCATGGCAGGGCGGGGCCTCGTCGACGCCCGAAACATGATCGACCCCGGCGCGGCCAAGTCAGCCGGTTTCGCCTACGTGGGGATGGGAAGATCCTGATGCGGTTCTTGGTCGCGGGCGGCGCCGGTCTCATCGGCTCCACGATGTGCGCAACGCTGATAGGACAGGGTGACCAGGTAGTGTGCGTGGACAACCTGGTGACGGGCTCGCGTGCCAACGTGGAGGAGCTGTCCGGGGAGGAAAGGTTCACCTTCGTCGAAGCTGACATAACCGCCGGTCTTCCCGTGGACGGCCCTTTCGACGTTGTGGTCAACCTTGCGTGCCCCGCCTCGCCGGTCGATTTCGGACCGCTCGGCCTGGAGATCCTCGCCGTCGGGTCCACAGGGCTTCGCAACCTTCTCGAAGCGGCGAGAGGGTGGGGTGCGACTTTGCTTCAGGCTTCGACCAGCGAGGTTTACGGCGAGCCGCTCGTGCACCCCCAGCCGGAAAGCTACTGGGGCAACGTGAACCCTGTCGGCCCGCGCTCTGTCTACGACGAGGCGAAACGCTTCGGCGAGGCCCTCGCCATGGCCTACCACCGCCGCCACGGGGTTGCCGTGCGCATAGCACGGATCTTCAACACTTACGGCCCTCGGATGCGCCCCGACGACGGCCGGGTGATATCGAACCTGGTAACCCAGGCATTGTCGGGCAGGCCGCTCACCGTGTACGGCGACGGCTCGCAGACCCGCAGCTTCTGCTACGTGCAAGACGAGGTCGCCGGGCTGCTGGCGTTAGCAGCCTCCGGCATTGCCGGCCCGGTGAACATCGGCAACGACACCGAGTTCACGGTCCTTTCAGTCGCCCAGCTGGTCCTGGAACTGACCGGGTCCGACTCGCCCATCGTCTTCGCTCCCCGCCCCGGCGACGACCCGACGCAGCGCCGACCGGACCTGACGCTAGCCAGGAGTCAGCTCGGATGGAGCCCGTCCACTCCCCTAGCCGACGGACTCGCGAAAACCATCGCCTGGTTCGAAAAACACCCGACCGGCTGAGCACCCGACCGGCTGAGCACCCGACAGTCCGGGCACCCGACAGTCCGGGCGGCTGAGCGGCCTCCTGGGAGTCTACTTAGAGAGCTTCTCCCAGATCGGCGAATAGGTGACTATGCAGCGCAGCGCTTGGAAGCCGTCGCGCCAGCCGATCTTCTTCCCCTCGGCGTAGGTGCGCCCCGAGTAGCTGATACCCACCTCGTAGATACGCGCCCCCGTCCGGGCGACCTTCGCAGTGATCTCCGGTTCGATGCCGAAGCGGTCCTCGCGAAGGTCAAGGGTTTGGAGCACCTCCCGCCGGAAGACTTTGTAGCAGGTTTCCATGTCAGTGAGGTTCAAGTTGGTGAAAGCGTTCGACAGGGTAGTGAGAACCTTGTTGCCCACCGAATGCCAAAAGTAAAGCACCCGGTGCGGACGGTCCGACATGAACCGCGAGCCGAACACTACGTCCGCCTCGCCTGACACCAACGGTTCGAGGAGCCTGCCGTACTCGCCCGGGTCGTACTCCAAGTCGGCGTCTTGGACGACGACGAAATTGCTCGTCGCCTCGGCGAAACCGCGTCGAAGCGCGGCGCCTTTACCCATGTTCCGCACCTGCTCGACGACCTTCAGGCGGGGGTCGCCGACCGAGCGGACCTCGTCGAGCGTCCCGTCCGTGGAGCCGTCGTCGACGACCACCACCTCGGCCACCCACGGCGATTCGAGCACTCGGGCGAGCAGCTCCTTGACCGTGCCAGCCTCGTTGTAGCAGGGAACCACTACGCTCAAGCACTTCGACTCAGCCACCGCTCACCTGCCGGTCGCTGCGCCCCTGTCCGTCGACTCGCATGACCGTCGAGTATAGGCTGCGGTCCCGGCGGATCCGTCGAGCCCGGACGGGCGCGCAGCAGCCCTGAGCCCCGGCGGCTGCGAGGTTGAGACGTTGGAGGCCGGCGCCTCACCCGACTTTTCGCAGGCGCCCGTCGCTGTAGTCGTAGACGGCGTCGTAGCGCCCAGCGCCGGCGGCTTCTGTTTCGCCTAGCACGCCGACTTTTCCCTCGATCTCGCCTGGCGTGAACCCTGCCGGCTCGGCTAGGGCGGACAACCTCAGGCGGCTCCACGGCGCCGGCGTGACCACGGTCACGTGGCCGTCGTCGCCGGCCAGGCGGACCGCCGCCCGCAGAAGTCCCGCCGCGTCGCCGGGCGCGAGGTCGATCGACGTCCGCAAGGCGATCCTGGTCCGGACGGCCGGGCGGTGAGAGACTCCTGGGACTCCACGCCCGGAGATGACCGCCGCCCTGTTTGAGGGGGCTATCCCGTCGAAGCCGTCAAAACGTTTCTTGGCCTCGACGGTCTCCGCGAGACCCCATTTGCGGATGACCTCGACCCGGTTGCGGGCGACCATGGCTTGGATGGAACCCATCTTCGCGTCGGACGTGTCTCCTCCGTGCTCGACGTGGAGCACTTTGAGAGCTT
>JAJZNG010000016.1 GCA_021847945.1 Actinomycetes bacterium
GGAGTGACGATCACGAACTCCCGGATCTCGTAGGCCAGAGCGAACAGCTCCATGGCGCCGGCGAGGATGTATGTCTTCCCGACGCCTGTCGCAGAGACCACCACCCCCTCAAAGGGCGGCTCCGACCCTTCGACCTCGTAGAACTGGGACACCTCATTGGCGATCGATTCGACCGCCTCCCGGTTCGGTTCTCGAAGGTCGAGCCTCGAGGCAATGTCCGCAATCTGGTCCCTAAAGTCGCGAAGCTCACCCATGGCCATCGGACGAAGCCCCCATGCTGGCGTTGACAGCGGCCCTTACGGGGCCACCGGCTCCGAGTGGAAGAGACAGCTGGGGGTTGGTCCGGTACTCGGCCAGAAGTGCCGAGGGAATCTTGCGAAGCGTGGACCCCGGGCGGAGCTCGCGCAGAATTGGGCGCGCCTCGGTGTCGATGGCAGTCCCGCAGATCACAACCCGCTCCGCCTCTGGCAGGGCGCTGACCAGCAGCCTCACGACAGGCTCGTTCACCACACCGTCGACCACCGCGAGCCGGGTCCGCCCCTTCCGACCAACGAACGGGGGCGACTGTTCATACTCGAACCCCAGCTGTGCAGCGGTCGCCTCAGCGAGGGTGCCATTGGTCATCCACTCAGCGAGGTATACAAGGCCACGGTCGGCCTCGAACATAGACGGTGCAACGTCCAGCACCCGGAACCCGCCACCCCCGTGCCACATCGTCTCCGTCGTGCTCTTGTCAGCCGTACGCAGTGCTCGAACGAGCACTGCCGCAGCCGAGTCATCGAGACCGCCGACATCGCGGAGCGCACCTGCCTTGTACAACACGTCGATCACCCTCGCCGCCGCTCGGGCATCGCCAGGCTTGACGCCTTCTGGCAGCTCGTCGCCCACAAGCGTCTCGGCGGTCGTTATGCCTCCTCGGTCCTCGCCGGTCACGACTCTTCGGAGTCGTGGCAGTGCGTAGGTCTCGACGGTCGTCTCTTCCCGTTCGATGCCGACCCAGCGTCGGTTCATCTTGTGCGCAACAGCAGCCGTAGTCCCGGAGCCGAGGAAACAATCGAGAACGGTGTCCCCGGTGTTGGTGCCGACCTGGAGAATGCGCTGAAGCAGACGCTCCGGCTTCGGCGTAGCGAAAACGCTGACGCCGGGGAATAGTGCGTTCATTTCGGCCTTTGCCGTCCGGTTGTGTCCAACCTCAGAGTTGAACCACAAAGTTCGTGGAGCCGTCGTCTGGCTGATCTTGTCGAGGTAGCGCTTCAGCTTGAGGCCACCCTTGCCCCTTTTCGTGAAGTAGAGGCGGGGCCATGACCCTTGGGAGTAGCGACCCTCCGCCCGCTCACGTGCCTCTCGGAGATCGCCCTTCACCATCAGGGCGCAAACGCCTTGTCTCACCTCGGATGGGGGGACCCCGCAGATGAGCGCACGCTTCTTGGCGTCGTCGAGGTCGATCAGTTCGTATTCCGAGCCCCACTCCTCGACCATCTCTTTCATAGTCTCCTGCTTCGAGCCCCAACAGCGCCCCACTGCCGGGTACACGAGAGCACCGGTGAAGGGGGATTGGATGGCGTACACCCACGTCTGATTCCGGTGAGCACTGGGAGCGGCCGGGTCCCCGGAGACCCACGGACGCGGGTCGCCGTCCGGCGACTTGTACAGGGCGTCACGTTCCGCGAACCTGTCAAGTCGGTTTGACCGCCAGTCGGGCATGTTCGAGTAGATGAGGATGTAGTCTTGGTCCGTACTTAGGGCCGGAGCGTCGTTCCTGGGTGAGTACGCTTTCTGCCAGATGACGGTCGCCACGAAGTTCGTCGACCCGAACACCTCGTCGAGCACGCAGCGGAAGCGATGTACCTCCTCGTCGTCGAGGTGGACCCACACGGAGCCATCCGGCGTCAGCAGTTGCTTGATCTGGAGGAGACGGTCCCGCAGCATCGTGAGCCACACGGAATGTTCGAGGTTGTCGTCGTAGCTGGTAAAGGCTTGCCCCGTGTTGAATGGGGGATCGATGTAGCACAGCTTCACCTTGCCCAGGTACTCACTCGCGAACTCCGGCAGTCGCGCCAGACTGGTAAGCGCATTGAGCGCGTCGCCCCGGATCAGAAGGTTGTCTGCCGCTCGAACCTCGCCAACCTCCCCGACCGTGGCAACTTCGTGGAGTAGCCGGACCTCGGCTACTCGGTAGTCGGAGGGAGACACCCACTCATAGGAGCCGTCTTCGTGGGCCAGGAGCCGGAGGTGCTTGTTGGTCCAGGTCAGTTCCAGGCGACCGTCGTAGGCGGGCATCAGGCAGTCCCCGGTGTGGTCAAGCCGTGACCGGCCGCGCAAAGTCGAGGGTACGGCATCTCAGGTCAGAATCCTACCTGGCCGGCAGTGTCACGCGGGGAGAGGCGCCCTGGGTCTCGTCCTAGCGCGATGGGGCCAGCTAGGCCGAACCGAACCGGGGGAATCCCCTACGCCCGCATACCTTGCACTTGAGGGTGGGGTCCAAGGTGCCCGAGCAGCCCGGCTGCCTGCACTTGTAGCCGCCACTAAGTGCGATCCCTATGTGGATGATCGGCCCTGCCAGCCACCCCGGGAACGGGAATCCAGATCCGCCGGACGTAGTCTTCTTTGCCATTTCCTAACCTCTTGCGACCACCAAGACTGTGTCGTGAGGTGCTGCGGGCACCCCCACGATCCCCTTCTGAAGGTCGATGACGACCAGAGCGGTGTGCTCCGGGTCCAACTCAAGTTCCCGTTCTGGCATCGTGCCCTCTCGCCTAGCCTGGCTGCTGCCAAAGGCCAAGGGCGTGGGAGGCCCTCTCCCCCTCGTAGATGCGCTCGTTGCGCACGAAGTACTTCATCCAGAGCCGCCAGATCAGCTCCCATTGCGGACCAGAGGGGTCAACCTTCTCAACGGGTAGCCCCGTCGCGATCGCAGCATCCACTCCGAATGTGGCGGCGTGGCTACGCGACTCTTCCATGAGAGGTTTGCAGAGCTTGGTCTCCCATAACTCCTTGGCCTGCGCCGCGGTACGGGCTGGATTCGCCTGAAGGGCCTCCAACGCGAGATCGCCGGTGCGAGCTAGAGCCGACCGTGCCTGCTGCACCATGAGGGCATTGACAGGCGCCAAGAGGGCGGCATGCAGGGCATAGGTGTCGGGACTCTTTTGGACAGACTCCACTGCCTGGTCGACCGCTGCTATTAGATCCTTCGCGGAACTCAGCTCTTGCGGGTTTTGCGGGTTCAGAGAGAATTGCGGATCGACCGGGCCCAGGTCACTGGTCGGACCCATGAGAATGCGATGAGCTCCCAGGGCAATCAGTGTGCCCGCACTCTTTGCGAGATCAGGAACGATGACGACCATCTCCCGGCAACGAGCCTGGGCCGATCGAACGAGGCGCAGTGCCGACTCTCCGTCGCCTCCCGGAGTGGCCAGGAGTAGGTGTAGAGCCTGGGCCGGGTCTGCATCGTAGACGAGATCTTCGAAGAAGTTTAGTGAGTAAGGGAATATGGCATCGAAGACTACGACG
>JAJZNG010000006.1 GCA_021847945.1 Actinomycetes bacterium
GACGAGGCGACCAGATCTCCGCCTCAGATCGCAAGCGGGCGCTCGTGCCAGACTTCGCCGGTCTTCTCGTTGCGCCGAAGCCAGCGGTAGCCCACCACGACGACACGGCTGACAGGCCCTCGTTCTGCTTTCCCATACGGTAGAGCTCTTGCGCTGACCACACCTGAAGAGTCCAGTAACCGCAAGATCGGATTCAGTCGAGTTGCAGAACGGACTGAGACGTTCGACGTGGACGCCGGCAACTCGACGAGACTCTCACCTCCCAGTTCTGCCAGGCTCGACATCAGTGTCCAGCGGGATTCCTCGCTTCGAGTTTGGGCAGCTCAGGCCAGGTATCGAGTTCCAGGGAGTAGCCGTCCCTCCAGTTGGAAGACGGCAATTCAGCCGAGTCGGGTTGCGAAGATGGTTGCACGGAGCGGTGGCTTCCGGTGACGGTGTAAAAGCTGGGCGGACGCGGGCTCCTGGTTGATGAGATTACGCGAAAGCTGTGACGGTTTCGCCCTCCTCCCGTTGGGAACTGTCGGTCGATGCGATCGAGCGCAGTGGCTCCAGGAGCTGGCGACGGAGATCGACGAGCAGCCGGGTGGTCGTCGGCGTGTGCTTGACCCCTCTCCATCCCTGGGAGGCCCGGTCGAGGACGGCTCACACCAGCGAGAGGCAGCTGCGCTCGCCGGGCAGTCGTCCGATGACCTTCACCCGCCGCCTGGTCTCCCCGAAGGTGCGCTCGATGAAGTTGGACTGACGGATGCGCTTCCAGTGCTCCTTCGGGAATCGCAGGTAGACGGTGAGGCTGGCCACGTCGGTCGTGACGCACGTCACGGCAGCCGGGTAGGTCGTGCCGTAGCGCTTCTCGAAGGCGGCGATCCGTCCACGGGGCACGTAGACAGCCGCCTGTCCCGGTTCGGCTTCGATGTCGTCGAAGATCTTCCAGAACGAGGCCTTCACCTCGGCCTGGGCCACCTTCGGTACCTTGGCCAGCACGTTCCTCGCCCGGTGGATGAGGCCTCGTTGACGGAGACTCTTGGCCAGCACCTGCTCGGCGGCCCCGATCAACTCTGGAGCCCCGTCGGAGATGACCAGGAGCGGCGGGGCCAGCCCACGACCGGTGAGGTCGGAGAGGAACCCGGCCCAGGCGTCGTGGCTCTCGGACTCGCCCGGAGCGAGGCCGACAAGCACCGGTGTTCCCTCCGTGGTGATGCCCCAGGCGCACAGCACTTGTTGCCCGCCACGCTGTTTGAGGACCCGCGGTCGCTCAGGGCGCTCACGGGGCTGGCCTACGACCGAACGACCAAAGCGGCAAGTAGGTCCCCCTGGCGGGGGACTCGATCCATTGTGGCCCCGCGAAGAGGCTGGCCAGCGGCGGTGTCAAGGCCGAGTCCTGCGGACGGCCTTCGGCCGGCCTTGACGCCGCCTTCCTGTGGCTCATGCTCGCCTTAGGCGTCGGCGAATCCTCGAATCGTTCGGCGCTCAACAGCACTGGCTCGGACGGGGCACCGGAGCGGAACTTGAAGTGCGACCCGTCGAGGAACGGGTAGTCGAAAGTGACCCCCGACAGGTCCCTCGTGCGCCAGGCCTCGAACTCGACCTTGATGGCCTCGCAGATCCGGGAGAGCGTCGACTTGGACAGGGCCGCCTCCGAACCGAGGGCCTCGGCCTGGGTGGCCCCCACGCCGCGAACCGACAGGCCCCGGACGAAGCCGGCGATCACCAGGGACTCCAAGGCGTTGGTGCGACACACCCCGGTCCCGACCAGGCGGGAGGCGAATGCCTCGTCGGTTCCCCGGAGCTTCGGGCGCTCCAGGGTGGTCGGGCCCGAGGTGGTCTTGATGGTCGTGGAACAGTGGCCATTGCGGCTGCCCGCCCGGGACCATTCGCCACGCACGTAGCGCTCGAGGCCCGAGAACTCGGTCACCTGGGCCTCGAGGGCTGCCTGCATGAGCAAGCGAACGCCCAGGTGGGCTACCTCTTCGAGGACCTCGCCGAGCTCGCGGTCGGAGGCGAACAACTGAATGGCGTATCCGGTTAACTACACCTGGGGACAGCGGTAGTGGCTGCTCAGGCAGTCCTGCCAGGACGCCCCACAAGACGTCGTAGCCGGTGTACTCAAGGGGATACCCGATACAACTGATCGGTGTCGGAGCGGACGCGCTCGATGGGGAATACTCGTTTCGTCACGGGTGTGGGTTTCCTTTCTGTGCTCTCAGGCTTGAAGGGAACCTACGCCCGTCTCACTTTTACGCCGCGGAGGGGACGCCACCTGTGGGCACCGGCAAGCAGATGCGCTCTTGACGACATGGGTCAGCTCAACAACACCACCTCCTTTCCTCAGTGGCCGGGTGCGCTCACGTATGCTGACCACAGGAACTTCGGACTAGAGATTTGATCGACTAAACGAAAGCGCTGGCAACCCTTCTCTCCGACCGGTAGGCAAGCCGTCAAGTTGAAGATTGAGATGAACCGGCTGTATATATACTGCCCAGTATGTGATAATTCCTAATTTGAGGGCATGAATCACATGCGTGCTGAGAACGAGAAAGGTCTCCCGATGACGCTTCATGATAGACGGGCGGCAATCCTGTCGGCACTTGCCCGCTCTGGCGACGTGGGCATTGCAGAACTCGCCTCGTCTCTCAGTGTCTCGGAAATGACTATACGCAGAGACCTCGAGCTGCTTGAGAACAAGGGACGACTTCGCCGCGTACGAGGTGGCGCCATATCGACCGTAAGCCGTTCGTACGAGCCGACGTTCGCTTTGCGACAGGGTCATGCCCGCGATGAGAAAGCCGCTATCGGGCGCGCAGCAGCAGCGCTACTCGCGGATGGAGAGACCGCTATCCTCGACGTGGGCACAACGACGCTGGAGATAGCGCGGTCTCTCCACGGACGCCGACACATAACAGTGGTGACGCCAAGTATAGCTATCGCCGCGGAGCTAGGTAACGAACCCGAGATGAGAATCCTGGTCACTGGTGGGGTACTTCGCTCTGGCGAACTCAGCCTAGTCGGCGCCGCGGCTGAAAGTACGTTTAAGCGATTGAACTGCGATGTAGTGTTCCTTGGTGTCGCGGGTGTCGACGCCGAAAAAGGGTTGACCGAATACAACCTCGACGATGCGAGCGTGAAACAGGCGGCACTCGTAGCAGCTCGGCGCTGCATCGTAGTAGCTGACTCGTCGAAACTCGGACGAGTGGCGTTGGCGAACATCGCGCCGCTCACAGGGATCGATGTGCTCGTCACCGATGCGCTACCCGACCATCCTAGCGTCGCGGCGATCGTCGCCGCCGGAGTTGAGCTTGTTCATGTTAGCGGTCATCAGGTGGCAGTCGAAGTCGCGTCCTGATCTGAGCCGTGACTGTTCCTGAACTTACGGACGCCAAGATACGCGCCGGCTCACCTCATGCAACGAGTCAGTACTCGGCGATCACGCGGCTGAGCTTGTAATTACTTCCCCGGAAATTCGAAAGCTGGCAATAGCCCCTTACCAGG
>JAJZNG010000102.1 GCA_021847945.1 Actinomycetes bacterium
TGAAATCCATCCAAAGACGAAACGCAAACCCACTGGCACCAATAACCACACGAACCCTGGACCGTCGGCTCAGCGGCTTGCTCCCTTGGCGACGACGGCAGTGCAGCGTGAGCGCCAGAGGCTGCATCTAGGTTTGTCCGATCAGACCAGACACCGAAATGCCTTATTCGACTTGTCCACAACAGTTGTGGATGCCCTTCACAATCTACTACCATAAGATCTGAGACGCTGGGCTTTTGTGAGATCTAGCCAAAAGCGTCCTATCTTAACCATGTGAAGCTGACAAGGGGTAAGTAATGACCCGTTCGACGCCGCTCAAAAAACAAAACTTGCCTCTGTCGTTCGACTGGGTCAAGGCGTAGTCATCATGGCGACCGAGCCGACTCTAGAGGACGGAAACCCTTCCCGGGCGGTTCGCGTTTCTCTTTCCGTGGCGATAGTTGCCGCTATCTTGCTTAGCGCAGCCACTTGGATTTCGGTGACCTTTTTAAAAACACGCTATCCCCAGCCCGACGACCTAATGCGTGGCGGGTCGCTTGCGATGCTGGTAGTAGCGGGAGGTATGGTCGGCTCACTAGCCTCCTTACTTCTGTGGCAGACCGACCACCACCGGCCACGCTGGCTTATCCTGGGCGGAGGATTGTTCGTCGCAGCTTGCTCAGAGGCGCTTCTCGGCCTTCACCAGATGCAAGCCGCTGATTCCGCCCTAGGGACCAAAGTGTCCACCGATCCAGCAGTCCTTCTTCGAGCGCCGGAGAATTTCTTCGGTGATATTCCAACGATGGCTCTATTAGGAACCATCGGTGGGGTGCTGTGGCTGGGGCTCATACTCGCACACAGCCATGTCACCGGGCGAAGAATCCAACCCCTTGCCGTGTTAATAGGACTCATCGTCGGTTCATTCTCAGCTTGGGCCGCCTCAGCAGTGCTGGGCACATGGATACCCCAGCGAAACGCCGGCGTCATGCTGAGCGCCTCGTGCCTAGCCGGATCCGCATGGCTAGTTCACCATCTTCATCACCGATGGACAATACCGGAAACTTGCTTCCTGCTCTCTCTCCTATCTCTAGGCGAAGCTGGAGTATCTCAGGCGTTACCTTCCGCCCCAACCGTGGCAGACATCCTTCTGCCATCCGCCTTCAAACTTCAATCAGTACTGTGGTGCATCGTAGGACTCGCGTCCGAGTTGGACCACCAACTTCGGACGAACCGAACAGCACTGAGACAGGAGAGTCAGCGTGCCAGGGAATTCAAAACGCTTCTCCATAACCGCGAGCTTTCACTGGCCAGCACCCGCCACGAGATCCGTTCAGCACTTCTACTTTTAAACAGCGCCGCCGATCTCTTCGGCACACTAACTTACAAGAGATCCGACCCACTTAATGCTGAAGCTCTCCGCTATCTACGTCAGGCAGGAAGTCGTGTCGCGGCAGCCGTTGGGGACATCCCACAGGCACGGCAACCCTTCGACATAGTTTTCTGCCTGCAGGTCGAGGTTTGCGCCGCAAGACGCCGCGGACTGTCTGTTCGCCTCGATCTGCTCCCGAACTTACCTTCCCGGATTACAGGACACTCGGCTGTGATTTCCGGTGTCGTAGCTGAGCTACTCGACAACGTCGCACGGCATGCTCCAAGATCCGACGTCGTCGTTACTGTAGGCCACTTCGAACCAACGATAGTGGTCACTGTCGCGGACAATGGCCCCGGCATTCCTACGTTAGACCCCCTAGCTCCATTCCAGCCCGGTTGGCATTCACCACCTAACGTTCGTCCCTACGGAGGCATGGGACTAGCCACAGCAAAGAGGACAATTGAAAGCATAGGAGGATCTCTCATCTGGGATCCCGCCAAACCAGGGACTGTAATGACCATAGCCGTTCCCCTGAATCAGCCTTTCCAAACACCCACCGCCGACGACCCCAAGGTATCCGCAGCGTCAAAGGAGCTAGCCTCGTCAGCACCAAACTCCCACGTCCTATGACTCATCCGGAACTTACGGCACCTTCCTCGCCACTGACTACTGAATACGTAGACTCATTTCGTGAGCCTCACTCGCACACCACGACCTCCGACATCACGATTGCCGCTAGCCCGAAGTACTGTCACAGCGTCGACAGCGCTTCGGCCTCCGTCGCTGTAATTGACGACCACGAACTTGTAGCTCGATCACTCGCTGACGTCCTGACGAATTGGGGATTCACCGCTGTTCCGCTCTCATGTGGGAACCTGCAACTAGAAGAGCTAGTCGACCTAATCGACCATGGCTGGTGGTGGGGTGACCGGAGCCGGATTGCACTCGTCGACGTCAACTTACGAGACGACCTAGATGGCGTCCGCCTTGTTCGACCACTACATCAGCGTGGCATCAGCGTTGCAATCCTCACTGGGGTAGACGACCGCTTGCGCCTTGCAAGCGCCGTAGCTGCAGGAGCCCAAGGGTTGGTAAGCAAGGGCCAACCGCTTGATGACCTACACAGAACCGTCGAACTTTTGGCGAGAGGTCAACCAGCCATTCCGCTCGCGGAACGCTGCGCAATACTGGACTGGTTCAGTGCCGAGCGGCGTCGTATCAAACCTCTCTTAGATCACTTAGCCACCCTGACCAAAGCCGAGGCGGTTGTTCTCGCTGAACTCTGCCAAGGTCTCACGGTTGATGAAATCGCCGTCGGCCACGTTGTTGCGGTCGCTACCGTCCGATCCCAGGTACATAGCATTCTGATGAAACTCGGCCTTCACGCTCAACGTGACGCCGTCCGTCTCGCCCGAGTAGCTAGGTGGCCTGAATCGAGAACGGTTCTTTTCGACTAGGGTGTCAGCTAACCCAAGACTGTCGTCGTGGTACTACCAACCTCCACTAGGAGTCGCACTACAAGCGGGAACGCGAACCTGTTAGTCCGTCAGCTCTGAGACGTACCATCTCGGGAAGATCCGTTCGCCACCACAGTGCTGAGAGCTAGCGTCTCGGCTGAAGACCACAAGGTGCGCTGCACAGGCTCGACTTTTACCGGGGCGTTCGAAAGGCTCTCAGCATCCACGCCTGCGACTCGGTAGCAATACACGTAGCGATCATCGTGGACCATAAACGTCGTTCCACCATCGGCTCCGTCGGCGCGAAGGATTGGAACCTCCAGGAGACGTGATAGGCGCCGTAGGTCATCTACTCCTTCGACAGCCACCGTTGTTCCCACCTGGGGTACAGGGCCGTGCGTCGCGACGGCTCGTCCGCCGAGTCGTAAAAGCGCCGCGAGCCGTGGATCTCGCCTCCATATGCTGCGCAGCTTCCGGCCAAGAAGCACTCCACAGCAGACTGCGATAAGCGCTACGCCAAGCCCTAACCATGCCATGGCTAGTCCAGGAAGGCGAAGGCCCAATATTTTCACGGTGCCGGAGACCGGACCTGTTCGAGTGGCGGTCCCTGATGACGAACTGACCATAGGCGGGGCTGGCGTTGCTATCCCCGAGGGAGTCAGCAGCGCCGGCACGTCAGAAGTCGCAGAGCCAACCCCGGTCGCCTCGTTCGAGCCTGTTGGAACTAACATCGCCGGACTAGCCGTGAAAGTGTAGGAGGCCTGGCCAGCAGCTGCGACACGTTGGCCGGAAACGGTCCCCGTCACCGCTGTAACCGCTGCGATGACCACAGGAAACGACGATAACCCGGTTAGTCCGGACAGGTGCGAGACCTCTGCGGCAAGCTGGCTTAAGGGTATCGAAAGCTCGATGCTGGCCGCGCCCTTGGTTATAGCAACTTTGTCTGGTGGAACGATGAACTGGTTGATACCCTGATCCTCCAAGGCAACGGCACTGGTCAAAGTACCGACGACCGCGGTTATGTCTTGTGACGAGAAGCTGTAGTGCAGTGTCATAATTAAGCTTCCAAGAGACCCGAAGTACATCGGCTGTCCTGTCGTAACTTCTTTCGATGCGTAAAGCCCGCCCGGGATTGCTCGACCCGTGTAGCTCAGTGAAAATTGCTGCCGGTACGGCTCGCTGAGGGGCCGAGTCGATCGCAGCACGACAGGAAGAGCCATGACGATAAGAGCGATCCCTAGGAGCGCTAACGCCCATGCCAATATCGTCGCTGCTAAGAGCCGACGCCAGTCCCTCATTGAATCACTCAATTTATGCACAGGATCTCCTTCCTAATCGATGCTGGCGTCGACGGCGCCGAGGCCACAACGCGTACCCGCACGCAGCGAAGATGAGAGCTCCGCCTACAGCTGGAAGCTGTGTCAGACGAAGCAGGCGGCCGGTCTGACCTAGGTCTAGCCACATGCGCCCAACTATGTTGGACTGCTTCGGATTAGAAGGGTCAACGAAGCTATTGTTAATTCCCTTGAACGTGAAGCGGTTGTTGCTCACCGACACAATCTGATGAACGACCGGAGAACGAAGCTGCTGTGTCTTGTATCCGGCGATCTCACCCACATGGTACTGCCCAGTACTTCGAAGCACGACGAGGTCCCCGGTTATCAGCTTAGGCCACATGCTCGGACCTGACACGACCACGTAGGTATCAGAGCCGCCCAGGCTCCGCGGTGCAAGCAGCCACCACCCGGCGGTTATCGCAAGCAGAGTGCAAAGAATTTTGAGTAACGTTGATCCTGGAAACACGGTTCGTGGCCCTTTTGATTAAGACTGAGAAGCTGAGACGGCGGCGTCGGAGGTGGTGGCTCGCTCAGCGAGTCACCACCTCCGAACCTGCTAATCACCTCGCACGTTGCCCAAAGGGCTTAAAGTGCTACTGGTTGACCTCGATGCCGAGGTTGTTGAGGACGCCGATCGGGTTTTCGTTAGGACCATTGACGGGCACTCCTGGGGTCAGAGGACAGCTGAAGCTGACGGTGACCATCCACGGGGGTGAGGGTGGGGCAGGCGGCGCGGGAGAAGGTACCGGGGTAGGATTGGAGCACATCGTCCACTGTGCGCCCGGGCCTGACGACTCTAGTTTCACGAACCCCTGGGCGGCCGGAAGCTCACCCGGAGAGGTAGTCGTAGCGTCAAAGCTGACCGAGGTGACAGACATCACCGAGTTAGGTCCTGGGGGCGGAGGTGGATCGACCGTGTAGTGTATTGCGGATATCGAGTAGCCGTCGATTGCGCTCAAGGAGACGCCTTGGCCGGACACTGGTTGAGTGTTTTGCGCCAGGAATGCTGCGCCGCCTGTAGCTAATAGCGTTGCGACGCCGAACGGAACCAGAATTTTGTGGGTGATAAACATGATAACCTCCTTGTTGGATGGATGCGTCACGGCCCTAGCCGACGCTCACTGCAAGGTCGCACCGGTTTGAGGTCGTATACGAACCTTAAGGGAGCCGTGCTCCGCTTCCATCCACAGTCAGTGTGTATTTGATGGCTGTTATGGGCTCGTAGACGTAGTCGCGGGACTCTCAGCTTCAGCGAATCGTTGCGGGCGGTTTCTGGATGACGTAGATGGATGACCCTGCAGCTACACCGCCTGACAATCTGCACCGCCGCGGGTACCCTGCTGCTGGTAGCTCCTCAACAGCGGCGTTCCCTCTCCGCCCGGACGTGGGAGCCTAACTATCTGCGAGGTCCTAGGGGACCACTGGCAAGGCTCTCCTTGGGCCTTGTGTCGGCGAGCCGATCGGCTTTCCGGCTGGCACGCCTGAGCGCACTGCGGTGTCGCCAGCGTTTGCGTAGTCCCAAGTTCGCCGGCTTGGTCAGCTGTGCGGGGGTCGGAGCCGGCTGAGGAGTCGTCGAAAATGAACCGAGGTGTCGTCGACGAGGGTGTAAAGGACCGGGACGACCACCAGTGTCAGCAGCGTGGACGTCGCCAAGCCCCCGATTAGGACTGTACCTACCGGCTGGCGTTCCGAGGCGCCCGATCCCGTTCCCAACGCCAGGGGAAGCATCGCTCCGATCATGGTCGCGGTTGTCATGAGGATCGGCCGGATCCGTGTGGCGCCGGACTCGATGATCGCCTCAGTTCGTGGGACGCCCCGCTTTCGGAGCGTCTTGGTGTAGTCGACGAGCAGTATCGAGTTCTTTGAGACGATACCGACAAGCATGATCATGGCCAGCAGGGCGAAGATCGAGATTGGCAGGTGGGCAATCCAAAGGGCGCCCAGCGCGCCGACGCTCGCGAGCGGCACGGCGAGCATCACTGATAGAGGGTCGAGTAACGATTCGTAGAGCGCGCTGAGCAGCATGTAGATGAGAAGCACGGACAGCGCGAGAGCCACCAGTAGCGGGCCGAACGCTCTCTGCTGCTGGAGGGCTTGGCCTGCTACTTGTATTGAATAGCCTGTGGGTAGGCCCGCCTGGCGGGCGGCCGCCAAAAGCGCTGCGGTCGCCGGCCCGGAGTTGCCCGTCGGGCTTGACGCCGAGATCGAAACGGCGTATTCCCGGTTGATCTGGGTGATCTTGCCCGGGCCGGGAGCCACCGTCAGGGTAGCCACGCTGGATAGGGGCACCGTGCCATGCGCGGCGGGGATTGGGATCGCCTCGAGTTGCGCAGGGGTCAGCGTCACTCCTCCGTCGACCTCCAAGTTGATTGGCTCTTCCGGTGCCGTGGACGACACCACGAGTGGGGGCACGGTGACCCCTCCGAGTGTCGCTGCTACCGTCGCTCCGATAGTGGCGGTATCGACCCCGAGGTAGGCGGCTTGCGCGTGATCGACGTTGATCGACAGTTCCGGGGTCGGCGCGGGGACCGACGTCGATACCTGGGAGACGTTCGGATTTCCCACCAGTCTGTTTTGGATCGCTGCTGCGATCTGGTCGAGCTGGGTGAGATCAGGTCCGAGGACGTTCACGGTAGCGGCACGCGCCCCGCTGGCGATGAACGGGTTCTGGACGTGCGCATGGGCGACGAGCCCGGGGTAGCGACGTGCAAGCTTGGCTACCGTCGTCTCGTAGCTTTTTATGGACGGTCGCGTTCCTTTCGGAGCGAGGTCGACGGTGATCTGCCCGAGGTTGAAAGCTGCGCCTGTGCCTCCGCTGTAGCCGGCGGAGACGAAGACGTCGGTGACTCCGGGCAGGTGCTGCAGCCGCTTCGAGAAGCTGGCCAAGGTAGCCCGGTCGCCGGCGAGGGGGGTACCGGGGGGAAGGGTGCCGTTGATAGTGATGACACCGTTGTCTTCCGCGGGGACGAAAGTTGTTGCCAAGACCCCTGACTCGGTGATGGACACGCTGATGAGGGCGGCGGCGACGGCGATCATAGACACGGCGAGACGGTGGCGAAGTGACCATGCGATGACCCGACGGTAACGGCCACGTAGCGCGTCGAAGCGCGCGTCGAAGCCCCGGCCGAAGGACTCCGAGAAGCGAGCGATACGGCCGCTGCGCTGCGCGGCAGGCCGGCCCGCCCAGTGGGCGGCGAGCATAGGCGTCAACGTGTAGGACACGAACAGTGACAGCAGCGTGGCGGCGACGATCGTCAAGCCGAACTCGCGGAACAGCTGGCCTACGTTGCCTGACACGAAGGCGACGGGAAGGTAGACGACCACGTCGGTGAGAGTGATCGCTACGGCAGCAGCGCCAATCTCCATCCTCCCGTCGATCGCTGCGTCCTCCGGCGATTTCCCCATGGAGCGGTGCCGGTGAATGTTCTCGAGGACGACGATCGAGTCGTCGACGAGGATGCCGATCAACAACGACAACGCCATAAGCGATATCAGGTCGAGGCTGAAATGCATGAAGTACATCGCTGCGAAAGTGGCGATCAGCGAGACGGGGATGGCGAGAACGACTATGAGCGTGTTGGTCAGGCGGTGCAGGAACAACGCCAAGACGAGGGCGGCGATGAACACACCGAGGAAGAGGTCCAGTTCGACGTTGCTCAGCGCAGCGCGGACGTAGTTCGTGATGTCACCGGTTATGGTGGTGGAAACCCCGGTTGGGAGTTGCGGCTTCAGGCTGGTCAGGGCGCCTCGGATGGCGCTGTCTACGGCTAGGGAGTTCGCTGTCGAAGAAGCGCTGATTACTAAGCCGACCGCTGGGGCACCGTCAAGTGTGGCGGCTGACTGGGCTTGGGCCAGGCCCTGGCTGACGCTAGCAACGTCGCCGAGCAGGACGTCGCCGCCCGCGCGGGTGGCGACTGGAACCGACACAAGCTGCGCCACCGAGGTGTAGCCACCGTGTATCCTCGCCAGCAGTTCGTGCTCCCCGACCACGGTTACCCCGCCGGTCACCGCGGTGTTCTGCGCCCGAAGTGCGCTCGTCACCTGGGTGACCGACACGCCGTATGCCTGCAGGGCCGACATCGACAGGTTCACAGTCACTACTACTGCTCTGCCACCCACGACTGTCACTTGTGAAACCCCTGGGATTTCCTGCAAAGACGGGGCTACGAGGTTAGTAGCGAGGTCCAAAAGCTGCGACGGAGCGAGCGGACCTGATAGCGCCACGTCCATCATCGGAAGAGCGTTCGGGTTGGCTTGTAGGATCGCCGGAGGACTCGCGGTGCTCGGCAGGGACCTGGCGAGCTTCTGCAACGCCAAAGATATGCTCGCCGACTCCAAGCCGACGTTGGTGCCTCCCGTGAACTGGAGCGCAACCGTCGACCGGCCCGCTGAGGACGTTCCGGTCATGGTAACAACACCAGACTGGGAGCTGAGCGTCTTTTCCACCGGGGTCGTGATCGTCTGTGCGACCGTCGCCGCGTTCGTCCCGGGATCCGATATCACCACCCTAACGAACGGATAGTTCACGTTAGGTAGGCGCCTGACTGGTAGCTTCGTGAAAGCGACTACGCCGAACACCAAGAACAGTCCGATGATCATCAAGATGCTCACCGGACGACGGACCGACAGGGCGGTCAGGTTGAGACGAGTCGGCGTCAACCCTTTCCCACCCCTGCCTTTCCCGTGCCAGCGCCGCCGGTACCACTTGTCCCAGTCGCACCGCTACCGCTGCTCTCAGCGGTGCTAACGGACTTTGTTCCATTCGAGGTGACTGTAGGGGTTACTATCGTGGCGTTTGCCAAACCTGCCACGGCAGTACCGTCAACCGTTGATGGCACTGCGACTGTCGCTGTGGACTTTACCTTGTCCCCGCTGGCAAGGTAAGTCTGGCCGACCGCAACGACGCGGGCCCCGGCGGGCAGGCCGGTCACCATTGTCGTAGTCCCGTCCGTCACGCCAGGTGTGACGCTTAGCAGTTTCACGGTGTTGTTCGCCTGTACCTCGAAGACTTGCGGTGAGCCGTTGAACGACACGATCGCCTCGGCAGGCATCAGCACCGCCGGCGCGAAAGATTGGACGACCACCTTCATCGCAGCGGACTCTCCGGCTAAAAGCCACGCCGGAGCACTAGCCGGAGTTACGGTCACGGTGAAGCTGAGCGAGCTCGGGTTCCCTGCCACCGACACTCCAGCAACGGTTCCGGCGAGGGTCGTCTGCTCGCCCGGCACGCTGACCGTGGCAGTTTCACCGGGATGCACGAGCGGAAGGTCCTGCTGCGCTACCGGCGCCACCACGCTCAGCTGGCTCGCCTCGAGCACTGCCAGAGTTGTCCCTGCACCAACCGCTTGGCCAACCATTGCCGGCACCGAGGTGACAATGCCCGCGAAAGGCGCAGTGATCGTTCCTTGGCTAGCCGTGGTCTGGGCCATCTCCGCTTCAACCTCCGCCTGGGCGACAGCGTCGGCGAGAGGCGCCGTAGCCAGCGAAGTCGGGGAAGCCTCGGACTGCGCCGCTTGGGCTTGCGCTAAGGAGAGCCCCGCTTGTGCTTCTTTCACCGCGGCCCCAGCCTGGTCCACGGCACTCGGATTGGAGGCTTGAGCCTCACTCAGGGAGAGTTGAGCTTGCTGGAGGCCCAGCTGTGCTTGGGTGACGGCGGCCTGAGCTTGGATCACTGCGGCCGAAGGCGGCGGGGACTGCGCGGCCGACAGCTGCTGGGCGGCTTGTTGTACCGCTGTCTGCGCTTCGACTAGCACGCTTTGAGCTTGGGTGACTGCGTTCTGGGCTTGGCTGACAGACGCCGAAGGCGGCGGGGACTGCGCCTGAGTCAACGCGAGTTGCGCCTGGGAGACACCTGCGTTCGCAGCGGCGAGGTTCGCCTCGTCGACGCTAAGAGTGCTTTGTGCTGCTGATAGCTGCGCTGCGTCCGAGCTGTCGCTGTCGGCCGGGCTGGTGTCGGTGGCGGAGTCATCCTGATCGGACTGGGCGGCGGTCACCGCGGCCTGGGCCTGTGATACCGCGGCCTGCGCGGCGGCTGCTTGAGCCTGAGCCTTGACCAGGCCCGCCTGGGCGTTCGCCACTGCGGCCTGGTCGCCCTGGGTCACCTGAGCCTGGGTGTCTTGGTAGACGGTCTGAGCTGTCTGCTCGCTGCTCTGAGCGGCCGACAACACCTGCTGTGCTTTTGCGAGTCCCGCTTGAGCAGCGCTGAGCGTCGCAGCTTGGTTGGACGCGGCCGCCGCCTGGGTCGCCTGGTCGACAGCTTGCGCGCTTGATAGGTTTTCCTCGGCTTTGTTGAGGTTGATCTGCGCGGCGGCGACAGCGGCCTGCTGGGCGGCTTGCGTCGAGGCTTGGGTGTCTTGGTAGGCGAGTTGCGCAGCCGCCAGTGCCGCCTGAGCCTTCGCCAAACCCGCCGCGGCAACGTCTAAGGTTTGGGGGCTAGCTCCGGCTTGGGCGGCTTGGTACTTAGCCTGCGCTGTGTCAAGAGCGTCCTGCGCCGCGGTCACCTGGTCGGCCACTAGAGGGTTGCTCACCACTGCGATGGCTTGACCGGCCGCGACCCGCTCGCCGGAGGTCACATCCACGGCGGTGAGTTGACCCGCAACTGGCGGTGTCACGTCGAGCGTCGCCTGCGAAGCGACCGTCCCCGACAACGACAGCTGCGATACCGCTTTCCCCGAGCGTGCCACGGCTACTTCCACCGCGGTCACCGCTGAGCCCTTGTGGGAGCCGGTCTTGGCGTGTTCGCCGCCACGGCCGGAACCGCTAGCGAAGGCGTCAACGCCTCCTCCTAACAACAGGGCGGTCACCGCAACCGTCGCGACGATCCTGAGGCGGTGCCGCGAGAAGCTACCAGCGAGCGTCCTCAGCCAGCGAGTACCCAGGCGATCCCTAAGCGATGAACGGAGATGCGCCCATCCAGCCACAACATTCTCCCTCGATTGGATCAAAAGTCCTCTCGCTGACCACGGTACAAGTACCCGACGCGGCTTTCTGGTCGCAAGCCATTAGGAACTTGTCAGGAAAGTGTCATGAAAGTGTTAAGGAGTTTTCTGGGTTGAGTTATCCGGCGAAGGGATCAGACGTTGAGTACTGCTGGATCTCCGTCCGCGGAGGGGATCTCGCGGTGGTCACGGTTGCGGAGCCATCCGTAGCCCGCAGCGACGAAAGCTGCCAAGGCACCCACGCCCAGAGCGGACCTGGCTCCTAGCGCCCCGCCTATGAAACCGACCAACGGACCCCCGATAGGGGTCGAACCGAGGAAGGCCACCGACCACAGGGCCATCACCCGTCCTCTCATCGACGGAGCCGCATTGAGCTGGAGCGTGGCGCTCCCAAGTGCGAGAAAGGTTACCGACGCTCCGCCGACAATGAAAAGGAGTATCTCCTCGGTGAGCACCGACGGCGCCAGGCTGGCAGCGAGGACAGTTACCCCGAAGACTGCTGACGTGCCGATCAGGCGGTTGATCCCGCTGCCAGGCCGCCCTGCGGAGATCAGCCCCCCGATGACAGCACCAACTCCCATGACAGCCATCAGGGATCCGTAGGTCTGTGGACCGCCGTGCAACACGTTGCCGGCGATCAGCGGCAAGGTCACCTGGAACTCGTAGGTGAGACAGCCGACCATTGCCATCATCACGAGAGCATCTCGTAGGAGCGGCGTCCCTGCTACATATCGGAACCCTTCCCTCAGCTGCCCCTTCATCTTCTGCGTCGGCGGCGCCGGGAACAGCTCCTCTTTGCGCATGGCCGCCAGAGAAACGAGCACGAAGACGAAGGACACTCCGTTGGCAAGAAAGCACCAGCCGCTGCCCACCGTTGCTATCAACACGCCGGCCACCGCCGGTCCGACCGCCCTGGCCACGTTGACCATGATCGCGTTGAGGGTGACGGCGTTTTTCAACTCCGAATCGCCGACCATCTCGGAGATGAAGGTCTGCCGGGTGGGGTTGTCGACCGTGTTGATCAGCCCCAGCAGGACGGCCATCGCGTACAGGACCCACAGATGCAAGGCCCCACCCAGATCGAGACCTCCAAGGGCAAGAGCCTCTACTCCGGCGAGGCCTTGGGTCCAAAACAGGATCCGGTGCTTGGAGAATCGGTCCGCGACGGTGCCGCCGAGAGGGCCAAGGAGCAGGATCGGCACGGTCTGAAGGGCGACCACGAGCCCGACGTCGAAACCTGAGTGGGTGAAGGTGTAGACAAGCCACGATTGGGTTACGCCCTGCATCCACGTCCCGACCATCGACAAGCCTTGCCCGGCGAAGTAGTACCTGTAGTTGCGAACTTTAAGCGAAGAGAAAGTACGCCGGACGACGCTCCGGTCGTCAGCTACGAGATCCTCGTCCTGCCCTGCCACTTGAGTCCTATCCGCTTGCCTGGAACGGCCGGTTACCGAAACCAGCCTTCAGTTTAGCAAGGCTAAGTACTTTTCCGGCGGTGGCTCGTCGCCGGTGCCTCGAAGGCGTCCGACTCTAAGGCGTCCGGGGCCCTCGGCGAGCTCAGCCTTGAGACGGGACTAGACGCGCTACCGACGCCCAGGTGATAGAAGTAGTGTGTGCGCATTGTGGAACAAGCCGACCGAAATGGCGAGAATCCCTTCGAGCACAAAGTCGACGAGCTTCCGCTCTTGCCGGGGGTCGTCGTGAAGGTGATGGGCTTGTCCTACGACTCCGAGCAGCTATTCGAAGACGTGCTGGAAGTCGCCAGCGAAGACCCGGCGTTGGCCGTGCGGGTGCTCAAGATGGCCAACTCGGCCATGTCTTCTCCTGTCTCGCCCATCGACAGCCTCGAACGGGCGGTCGCACGACTGGGAGCAACCCACGTCGCCGAGTTCGTGACCGCCGCCGCCGTGACGAGGGTGTTCGTACCTAGGTCGCTCGGAGAGCGCAACCTGTGGCACCATGCGGTCGAAGTTGCGACGGCTTGCAGGCTCATGGTCTCGCAGCGTCCGACCAAGGGAGCCGACCCGGGCGCCGCCTACCTGGCGGGACTGCTCCATGACATCGGCCGTCTGGTCATGTTCGATCAGTCCCCGGAGTTCATTCAAGCTGTCGACGACCTCGCGTGGACGACGCCGGGCGAGCTCGTGGAGGCCGAGCTGCGCGTCGTGGGCGCCGACCATGCGAACATCGGAGCGCGGGTGTGCGAGCACTGGCAGGTGCCGCCGGTTACCACCCGGACCGTCAGAGACCACCATCGCGATCTCAGCGAAGGGGACCCTCCGATGCTGGCAGTCGTGAAGCAAGCGGACTGGCTAAGCGTCGCGGCTCGCGCCGGCGGGGCCACAGCTGAGCCACCCGGGGGCCGTGTCACGCTTCCTCCAGCAGAACTTGAAGTCATACCGAGGGACTTTCGTTTCGACGAGCAGGAGTTGCTCTCCATGATTCCCGCGATAACCGAAGCGAGGCGCCGGGCGTCGGTCGCCCTGTCTCTACAACCCGACTGACCCTGGTCGGTCGGACATGCTGCGGGGATCGCGCCGTCTGAGTCAGGCTCCGACGGCGTCGGACGCGAGACGCTTGAGTCCCGGATAGTCCACCTTGCCTGCTGGGCTGCGCCCGATCGTCTCGACAAAAATCACCGCACGCGGAGCCTTGTACGCTGCAAGCTGACGACGAACCACCTGGATGACGTCTTCTTCTGTCACCTTGGCTCTCCCGTTGCGTTCTACAAGGGCGCAGACCTTCTCGCCGAAGCGAGCGTCGGCCACTCCAACGCAGACTGCGTCGGATACCCCTGGTATCTTCTTGATGACCTCCTCGACTTCCTCCGGGTAGACCTTTTCGCCTCCGGTGTTGATCACCACCGACCCCCGACCGAGAAGGCGGATCGTCCCGTCGGCGTCCACGGTTGCGCAGTCCCCAGGGATGGTGTAGCGGACCCCGTCGATGGTCCGAAAAGTCCGGGCAGACTTCTCCTCGTCCTTGTAGTAGCCGACGGGTATGAAGCCAGGCAGGGCTATGACGCCGACCTCCCCGGACCCGGGCTTGACGTCTCGGTCGTCCTCACCGACGACGCGGGCACCTTCTCCTAACGCGAACTCAGCGGTCTTCGCGCTAGAGGCCCCGGCGCTCATGTTTGCTCCCATGCCGACTGCCTCCGAAGAGCCGAGCGAGTCGAAGAGGATGACTGAGGGCATGTGCCTTGACAGTCCATGCTTGACCTCTTCGCTCCACATCACCCCCGACGAGTTGATGAGGATCACCGAGGAGAGATCCCACCTGCCTGGATGCGCGTCTAAAGCGTCGAGCATAGGCCTGGCGAAAGCGTCCCCGACGATGGCGATGGTGTTGACACGGTTCTCCTGAACCGCTGCCCATAGCTCCTCGGCTGCGAAGCGCGACCCCTGCAGTGTGACGATGCAACCGCCGAGGATCATGGTGATGAAGGCGCTGAACTGCCCGGTTCCGTGCATCAGGGGGCAGGCCGGGAGGGTCGTGATCAGGCCGTTGCCGGCTCGCAGCCGCTCCTTCAGCTCATCGAGCCCTGTCGCAGGGGCGAGACCTAAAAAGGGGCTTCCGCCACCTCCAAGGACGCGGACCAGGTCGTCCTGGCGCCACATGACTCCTTTGGGCATGCCGGTGGTGCCGCCCGTGTAGAGCAGGAGAAGGTCGTCTCCGCAACGTTGCCAGCCCGGCTCGGGTCGGCAGTCGCGCCTTGCGACAACGTCGTCGTAGCGGACGGCCCAGTCGGGCTCGCTGTGACCGTCGGACACGACGTACCACCTGCGGACCTTCGCAAGTTTGCCCCTTACAGCTTCCAGAGTCGGTGCGAACCGTGCATGAAAGACGACAGCCTCCGCGTCCGAGTTGTCGAGAAGATACTCAAGCTCTCCTGGCCCGTAGCGGTAGTTGACGTTGACGGGGACGGCTGCGATCTTGAACGCCGCAGAGTACGTTTCAAGATATTCCGGGCCGTTGGTGAGATAGGCGGCCACCTTGCCCTGGTGGGACAGACCGGCAGACAATAGGTCGGACGCTAGAGCGTTGGATCTCCTGTTGAAGTCGAGCCAAGTGAAGCTGCGGGAGCCGCACACCTGCGCCAGACGGGTGGGAACCACCTCGGCGACAGCCTCCCAAATATCTGCGAGGTTCCACGATATATTATCTGACACCTTGTTATATTCCCTGCTCGGTGAGTGGTCGGCTTAGAATGCTTGGTGCGGTTGTAGATCTGGTGGCACCGCAGCTCCAACCCACGTTCTAGTACGTCGGTGCTGACCAAGTCCATGTGATCGTCCGCGTTTACAGTTGCTGCCCGTTTTGGCCGATGATGGAGGCGGGCGCATAACTGCCCTGCAAGATTTCACTAACACCGGAGCAGCCATGGTCGAACCCCCCAGCCGCGCAGTCTCCCTCCTGATCGAGGTGATCGGATCGGCCGCGGTCTGCGCGCTCGCAGTGGCCGCCGACGTGATGCTCGAACGGGCCAGGCGCATCCGACGCCGGTCCTAGTCACGGCGGGGCCTAAAGTGTCGCATGGGCAGAGTACGAGACGTCCTAGACGATCAGCTTGCAAAGTGGATCGAGAGCCAGCCTGTATTTTTCGTGGCGACGGCTCCCACTTCCACCGACGGGCACGTCAACTGCTCTCCGAAAGGCAATCGTGGCGAGTTGGTTGTGGTCGACGGAAGCACAGTCGCCTATCTCGACCAGACGGGTAGCGGCACTGAGACCATCGCCCACCTCGGCGACAACGGTCGCATCGTCTTGATGTTCTGCGCGTTCGACGGACCGCCTCGTATCGTTAGAGTCCACGGCCGAGGGCGAGCGTTGCTGGCCAGATCGGCGGCGGCGGCAGGGATGTCCGCACACTTCGCTGGCGGAGCAGGAGTGGGGGTTCGGTCTGTGATAGTCGTAGACGTGGAGCGCGTTTCGGACTCCTGCGGCTACGGCGTACCCCTGATGGGCTTCGCAGGCCATCGTCCGACGATGGACGACTGGGCCGCACGCAAAGGCAGAGAGGGCATCGAGCAGTATTGGAAGGAGAAGAACGCTTCGAGCATCGACGGCCTGCCGGGAGTCCACTGAACCGGCCGGGGTAGGTGCGCCGCCAATCCGCTTTGCCGTCTGCCTCATCTGGAGAGGTCAGCCGCTAGGTCAGCGAGTTTCGGGAGGGCCGACGCGGCGTCCGGAGGCGGGACGATCGAAGTTCCCGTCGAGATACAGTCCAGCGCTGATCGGCATCGGCGAAGCTGGAGCCGAGAAAGTCCCGTGGTGAACGCAAACCCGGTGAAGTATCCGCCACTGGCCTCCCCGCTTCTCGTAGCGGTCGAGGTAACGGCCGTACCACGTGTCTAAATCGCCTCCGTCGACCCGGCACATCACGGTGACGTTGTATATCTCCCCCCGCGCTGACGTCGTTCCGCCGCCTGGCGTGTTGGGCGCGTCGAACTCGATCAGGTGGTTCAGGATCGAATGCATCGTCCAAGACCACTTCAGGTGAGCGCCCATGCAGTACTCCGCAAAGCGGTGACCACTCCCGACAAAACTGCCGTGCTCGTCCACCGCCTCGGGCCAGTACGCCGATTTCATGCACTCCACGTCAAGTCGGTCGACGCCACGACAGTAACGCAGCGCTGCATCGCGGATCGCCTCCCGGTCGCTCAGTTGCTCCACGGTGTATGACATACGAAGATCCTCGCGCAGAGCGTTGGGCTGCGCTTCGACGCTCGAAGGCGCCTACGCCTCAATCGTCACCATCCCTCCTGGGCCTAGTGGAGGCCTTCGTGGGGCACGACTTCGACGGTAGCCTGGCGCGGTGCCCACCGGACCATCCTTAATGCCTTACCAGCCGACTTCGTCAGTGATCTCCGTTTGAGCTGCTAGTCCATGGACAACCAGGACATTGGGCCCACTCTTCGAGCGCTGCGAGACCTCGCTCCCTCCGACATCACCGACACCTTGGCCCGCTTGGCCCGGACTCTCGGCACTTACGACATAACGGTGTATCTCATTGACTTTGAGCAGTCGACGTTGGTTCCAGTCCCTGATCGTAGCGCCCACGTCGACTCCCCTATCGCTCTCACGACGCAAGGCAGTACGGAAGGGACCGCATTCGTCAGCCGGAGGATCGCAAGCGAGTCCCAACACGATATTACGCGTGTGTGCGTGCCAATTCTCGAAGGGTCGGACTACACGGGGGTTCTTGCGTTCACAATTCGTGGAGGCCTCGACGACGAAAAGGCTGCCCGCTGCGAAGAACTGGGGATGTTAACTGGGGCGGCCATAGCCGTGGCAGCGCGTTATACGGATCTGTTCAACCTGGTTCGGCGCCGGAAGGCCATGACTCTTCAGGCGAGCATACAGTGGGACCTTCTACCACCGCTACGACTGAAAACTCCCGAGGCCGTCTCGATGGGGGTTCTCGAGCCCGCCTACGACGTGGGAGGAGACTTTTTCGACCACGCAGTGAACGGGTTTGCGCTCGACCTAGCGGTCATGGACTCGATGGGCCACGGGTTAGCCGCTAGTGTCGTGTCGTCACTGGCGGTCGGCGTGTACCGCCACGACCGCCGCGAAGGTCAGCTGATCAGCGCCATCCACCGACATCTCGATCAGGTTCTCGGAGAGCAGTTCGGCGGCGAGCGCTTCGTGACCGGCCAGTTAGCGCAACTGGATCTACAGACGGGGCATCTAACATGGACTAACGCTGGGCACCCCCGCCCACTCCACGTCCGTCGCGGCGTTGTCATAGACAGCCTGCCCTGCCGGCCATCGCTGCCGTGGGGTTTGGGAGGCCACAAAGTCGACGTTGCCGAGTTAGCCTTGCAGCCCGGCGACTCGGTAGTGTTCTACACTGACGGCGTCGTCGAGGGTCGCCTGCAGACTAGTGAGCCGTTTGGCCTTGATCGTTTCGTCGACTTGATCGAGCGTTCGATCGCGGCGTCAACACCGACGGACGTCATCTTGCGCTCAGCTGTCAACACGATCCTGGACTACCAGGATCGCCGGCTCCGAGACGACGCAACCATCCTGTGGGCGACATGGCTACCGCAGTCCACCACCTGACAGAACTGCTACGTAGGTCAGCGTCGTGAAACAATCAGGTTTCAACAAGCAGCCCCCGGGGTAGCAACAAGCAGTGGTACTTATCCCAAAGGCCAGAGCTATCGAGCACGACATGGTGGCACACACGTGCCCCCAAACGCCGGCGACATGCCGAGAGGTTGCATCACCGCCGCCAGTTCCTCGAGGAGGGTTCCCCTCATCTTTTAAAGTGATACGGGCCGGGTCCCACCGACGCCGGGTTTCCAATTGGTAGACGACGGACCAATGGCAGCTGGTGCGCCTCAACAGAACGGCCCTAACCTGTCCGACGCTGTCGTCGTAGCAAACCGTCTACCCGTCCATCAGGTGCGCGGGGAACGCGGTGCTTCTTGGCCGGCGAGCCCCGGGGGACTGGTCTCGGCCCTGACTCCCGTACTTCGCGAGACCAGGGGGATATGGGTCGGCTGGCCCGGTGGAAGTTGCGAGTCGGCATCCGTGCCGGACCAAGTGGACGGGATCGGCCTGAGGGCCGTTTCCCTCAGTGACGCTGAGTGTGACGGCTTTTACACCGGCTTTTCGAACGCGACCCTGTGGCCCCTCTACCACGACGCCATAAGGACCCCCACCTTCGACCGTGCCTGGTGGAGCACATACAGGGACGTCAACGTCCGCTTCGCCGAGGCTGCAGCCGATGTGTCGGCGCCGGGTGCGACCGTGTGGGTTCACGACTATCAACTGCAGTTGGTGCCGGCAATGCTACGAAAGCTGCGACCCGACGTTCGCATAGGATTCTTCCTGCATATCCCTTTCCCTCCCCGGGAGCTCTTCATGCAGCTCCCATGGCGCACCGAGATCATCGAAGGGCTTCTCGGCGCGGACCTCGTCGGCTTTCAAGTCCCTGGCGCAGCGACCAACTTCTCCCGTCTAGCTCGACGACTCCTTGGGGTCACGGGCACCGAGACGAGCCTGGACATTGGCGACCGTCGTGTCGGGCTCGGAGCGTTTCCAATATCTGTCGACACGCAACAGATCATGCGACAGGCATCTCAACCTGAGGTCATAGCCAGGGCGCGCCAAATCCGGCTAGATCTCGGCGACCCGGAAATAGTGCTGCTAGGCGTCGACCGTCTCGACTACACGAAGGGCATCGACCGTCGCATGATGGCGGTGGGGAGACTCTTCGAAGACGGCACGCTTAGCTCGGACCGCCATGTCATGGTTCAGATCGCCGTGCCGAGCCGGGAGATCGATCCCCATTACCAGCAGGAGCGCCACCACCTAGAACAGATCGTAAGCGAGATCAACGGCCAATACTCCTCGGTAGGTCATCCCGCAATCCACTACCTGAATCAGAGCGTCCCCAACCTCGAGCTCATCGCGTTGTACCTGGCGGCGGACATCATGCTGGTCACACCCCTACGCGACGGCATGAACCTCGTCGCTAAAGAGTACGTCGCTTCCCGCGATGGACTGGCGGGTCGGCTGATCCTCAGCGAGTTCGCTGGAGCAGCAGCCGAGCTCAAAGGAGCGACGTTGATCAACCCTCACGACGTCGACGGGATCACCGAGGCTATCCGCCGATCGCTCGTACGCGATCAACCAGCGGAGAGGCAGGTCATGGGGAGACTTCACCGCATAGTGAGAAGGAAGAACGTGCACGTGTGGGCAGAGTCGTTTCTCTTGGCGCTCGACGAGGCTGCCCGGCGACGGGACCTCGAACAAAACCCTTGACCTGACGACCGCCGTATCGCCGCGCCAACTAAAGTTGCCGGCAGCTTCGATTTTCATTTCGGCGTTGCTCCAGATCCCGGTGGCGTCTTCTGACGACTTCCTTAGGAGTACGTGTGCAAACCTACGCAGACACACCTGAGCTCGCCTTCGGCGACCTTTTCGACAAGGTCCGGGCGGCCGGCCTGCTGGAGCGCAAGTCGACCTACTACAGCCTCAAGATCACCGTCACGCTTCTCGCTTACACTGCGGGTTGGATAGCTTTCGCCCTTATCGGCAACTCGTGGCTCACAGTAGCGCCAGCCGTATTCCTCGGGATCATGTTCACCCAGTTGGGGTTCCTCGGCCATGATGCCGGCCACCAGCAGATCTTCCGCTCGCGACGCGCAAACCGCTACCTGGGACTAACAGTAGGCAACACCTTGACCGGACTGTGCTACGGCTGGTGGGTTCCAAAGCACAGCGCCCATCACGCACACCCCAATGAGATCGGTCGGGATCCCGACATAGCCGGCAATCCAGCCTCTGCCCCGCCAGCAATCGGGCAGTCAACTCTAAGCACACCGATCACGCGACTACTAGCCAGGTGGCAAGCTCCGCTGTTTGGGCCGCTGATGCTCCTCCGAAGCCTAGGGTTGCACATCTCAGGCGCCTCCTATCTGTTGAAGCGCCATGATCGAAGTGCAGCCGGCGAGGGCCTGCTGACAGCGTTGCACGTCGGCCTCTACTTGACCATCTTGAACCTTGTGCTCAGCCCCATGAAGGCCCTGGTTTTCGTCGTGATACAACAGGCGGTTTTCTCCGTCTACCTCGGTGTCAGCTTCGCGCCCAACCACAAGGGGATGCCGATCATCGCTCATGGATCCGACCTCGGCTTCGCTCAGCGCCAAATTATCACCGCCCGCAATGTCAGCGGCGGGTGGGTAGTCACATTCCTACTTGGCGGTCTCAACTATCAGATAGAGCACCACCTCTTTCCGTCGATGCCACGGCCGAACCTAAAGCACGCTCAAGCGCTGGTCAATGAATTCTGCGCAACCCAACAACTCTCGTACTGCGAAACCTCGCTTAGCGAGTCGTTCCGGAGGATAATCCGATACCTTGAGGTGACCAGCAAACCACATCGCACTCTCACAACCTCAAACCTCAACACCCGATAGCAATTAGCGTAAGGTCCCCAGTTGAGCGAGGACGGTCGGCCATCAGACCCACCTGCTAAACAACGACTTCACTACTGGCACTCCACTCCGGCTACGTAGATCTACCTCCTGGCGAGAAGCCGATTCACGTGTCCGCTGACGGCAACTCGTTTGTCCCGGCGCACATACTTTGCTGATCACAGTAATAGGCACCTGTCGGAGCGGAGCAACCAGCCAGAACGAAGTTTCGATACAAG
>JAJZNG010000237.1:0-14978 GCA_021847945.1 Actinomycetes bacterium
CCAAGCTGGAGCAGACGTGGTAGAGCTCCAAGCCCTTCTCGGACACGCATCCCTAGACACCACACGACGCTACCTCGACGCCAGCGGCGAAGGCCTCAGAGAGGTCATCAAAAGCCACCCAAGCCAAACCGCCCTACGGGAATACACACGCAAACAACAAGCTGGCATCGGCCGCCCAAACAGCGGCGCTTAGCCGGGCGACATCGACCGGCTGATCGTTATCAACACCTGACAGTACGACTCCCCCAACGGACTCTTCCGCAGCACCCCCGTTTCAGGGTCACGACACGGCGGCAGTATCGTTAGTAGATGGGGCGTCCTATGCCCCTTCTTTGAAGGCCTGGAACTGGCTGCGCCCAGCCTACGTTCGATGGCAGAGTTTGCGAACCCGACAGTACCGGGCGCCGCCTCACTCGAAGCTGCCCGCAAGCAATCGTGTGCCGCCCGCTGGAGGCAGCGCTAGGCTGACGGTGCGCCTGCGAAGTAAGCCCTCAGCCCATCAAAAAGGCGGGACACGTCTTCGTCGTTGTTGTAAGGGGCGACCCCGATCCGCAGGGCGCCCGCCTCGCCGAGCCCCAGTAACTTGGAGGCCTCGTATGCGTAGAAAGACCCGGCGGGGGCGTTTACTCCCCGATCGCCGAGGAATCTGCTGATCTGATGGGAGTCGTGTCCGGCGAAGTCCACGAGGAGGGTCGGTGTGCGCTGCGCCGCACGCGAATAGACCGTTACCCCGGGAAACTCGGCCAGGCCGGCTTCGATCGATGCTCGCAGGCTGTCTTCATACTTTTCGATGACAGCTATAGAGCGCAGTAGCTGCTCCCGTCGCGTGCCAGGGACTGGAAGGACCTCGGCGAGGAAGTCGACGGCGGCGGTGGTGCCGGCCAACAGTTCGTAGGGAAGCGTTCCGAGCTCGAAACGCTCGGGTATGTCCTCGGTCGATGGCAGCAGCTTGTCGGGATGCAGATCGGCGAGTAGATCCGGGCGCCCGGCTACCACACCGCAGTGCGGGCCCAGGAACTTGTAGGGTGAGCAGGCGTAGAAGTCGGCGCCGATGGCGGCCACGTCGACTGGAGCGTGGGGTGTGAGATGGACACCGTCGACGTAGAACCACCCGCCGGCGTCATGGACCAGCCCGGCGATAGCAGCCAGGTCGGGGCGGGTTCCTATCAGGTTCGAGGCGCCTGTTACGGCCACGATCCGGGTGCGCTCAGACAGCAGCGGCACGAATGTGTCGGCGAGCAGGTCGCCCGCGGCGGGGTCGAAGTCTGCCCATTTCAGCGTCGCACCGGCCCGTTCGGCTGCGATGACCCAGGGCCGGATGTTTGCGTCGTGGTCCAGCCTGGTCACGACGACCTCGTCTGTCTCCCCCCAGTTCTTGGCCATGGTCCTCGCCAGTTCGAACGTCAGAGCTGTCATGCTCCTCCCGAAGATGACCCCTCTGACGTCAGCGCCGAGAAGATCTGCGACTGCCTCCCGAGCCGCCCGCACCACGCTGTCGGCGTTACGCTCGGCCGCCGTGCGCGTACCGCGGTTCGCTAAAGGGGAACAAAGGGTGCTGCGAATGACGTCGGCGACTGCGTCGGGGGTTTGTGTACCTCCAGGCCCGTCGAAGTGGGCTGCGCCGCCTGCGATGGAAGGAAAATGCGAGCGAAGGCGGTCGATGTTCAAGCCGGGTTTTGTGCTGTCCACAAGAACCTTTTCTAGTAGATCCGCCTGGAAGACCCGGCAAGGGGTGATTACCGTGGCCCCGATGACGTCAGGCGCTTCTACAACGATGCCGGCGCCCGCCCTGTCGGGCGCTATGGGCTGGCCCGCGCCGGGTGCCTCCAGTACAGGTGCGGGGGCTGTCCGTGTTCAGGGGATACCGGTTGTGAAAGGCGACACGGGAAACAGCCATGTCGGCTCCAAGAGCTCCGGGTGCGGCAAGGCTCGGATCGCCAAGGCTGCCATGCTCATAATCTTCCCCGGTCTAGCGGCCCTGTCGGGATGCACCTCCGTTGTCGCTTAGTGCTGTGAGCGCCAACCAGTGGTGGATACTAGGGTGGGCTCCTTGCGGGTCAGACTCGTGCCCTACGGTCCTAGGCACCGCCGACGCTGGGACTAGCTTCGTTGCTCTACCCGCCCCGGGAGGTCGCTACGCTCGTAAAGCAGGCACCTACCCGTCTGTATCACAGATCCGCTTCGCTAACCGCGAGGACGGCTGGGTGTTCGGCCCGGACCTGTACGCAACCCACGACGGAGGACAGCAATGGATTGAGATCCCTGTGAGCGGATCGGTTACGTCGCTAGCGGCAGGCTTCAACAGCGTCTTCGCGATCGTAGACCCGCCCTACAACCCCTGCTCTCATACCGGCACCTGCACCCATGACACGCCCCACCCAGAGCTGTGGCGGGCGGTGCCTTCGAGCAACGACTGGCAGCCCGACGTCGCCGCAGGATGCGTCAGCGGAGGACTCGCCGTCCACCAACGCCAGGTTTGGGTCATGAACTGCGCTAACACGCCGGACGGAGCGGCGATCGGCTCAGGGCTACTGCACTCAAGCGATTCCGGTGGCACTTTCAGCGTCGAACCACAGCCGGCCAACGCGCTCCCATGCCTGTACCGGCCGGTAAGCAACAGTGTGGTGTGGGACTACTGCAGCGGCGGTCACTTCATGTCCGCCGGGATCTCCACCGACGGCGGGGCCAACTTCACCGCCACGCCAGACTCGCAGTCCTCACCAACGGCCGACGGCTGCCCGAACGGCTCCTCGCTCATCGCTGCGTCTGCCGAGCGGGCGGTGGCCGCCTGTCAGCTCCCCGGTGATCCCCTGTTGCTAACTGTTAACCAAGGGTTGACTTGGACCGCTGTCGAGCCGGCGATCAACCCGCAGTCGGAGTGGGAGCCCATCGGCTTCACCACACCCGAGATTGGCTATGCCTTCTTGAGCCGGACCGCCGCAAGACTCGGCACGTGTCCTGCTGGGTCAGCGGGGTGCGGAGACACTGTTCGACTCTGGAGAACGCTGGACGGGGGGAGCACATGGCAGCAGGTTCCCCTCGTGTCTTGATGGAGACGCCTGGCGCAAGCACACAGGCTTCGTGCAGCGGGAGCACCCGCCGCATCCTGGCCTTCTAACCCGCCGCCTTCGGTCGCCCGGGAACGCCGAGACTGCTGTTGTGGTAGCCCCCGGTCGGCGGTAGCGTTGGAATAAGTGACAGTTCCGGTTTTGCTCACCTCGGCGGCCACGGCCTCGATGCGCTCGATGGGTGGCATGCGGCCCGTCTCGTTCAGCTGGCACGCCGCGCTGACGGACTGGCAGACGGGTCCGTTCTCGCTGGCGACTGTATTGGTGCTCCTCGCCGTCGCCTACTGGTACCTGCGCGCCGACTGGCGTCTAGCGGGTCGTGGACGCCGCTGGCCTGCTCGGCGTACAGCGTCGTTCATGGTCGGCCTTTTCAGTATCGACCTGGCTGTGCAGTCTCCCGTCGCGACGTTCACGGCCTCTTATTTCCAGGCGCATGTGATCCAGCACCTGCTGCTGATGGTCGTCGCCCCACCGCTTCTGGCGCTTGGTGCTCCCTCCACCTTGTTGTTGCAGACTTCCACTAGGCGAGTGAAGACCTTGTGGCTAAGGGTCCTCAAGTCCCGCGGTTTCGCCTTGCTCACTTTCCCCGGGACGGTTTTCTGTCTGTACTTCGGGGTGATGTTCGCCTTCTTCCTCACGTCTTTGATCAACACGGCGATGCTGAACATGTGGCTCATGGACGTGTTCAACGTCGTTTTCTTCTTCGGTGCGACTTTGTACTGGTGGCCGCTCGTTGGTCTCGACCCGATAGTGCACTGGCGCATGGGGTACGGCGCCCGGATGCTGAGCATCCTCCTGGGAGGGCCACCGGAGGTGATACTCGGCCTGGCGATCTTGTCTTCGAGCCATCCCATCGCCTCGATGTACAGCCTTGCCAGCACCCGCGCTGGCGGCGGGATGCTTTGGGTGGCGACTGAGGCGTCAGCCCTCATCGGTTTCGTGCCAGTATTCCTGCAGTGGGCTCGGGCTGACGAGCGGGCAGCGAAACGTATCGACGAGCGTCGAGCAGCGACGCCAGCGCATGTCGACAACCGCGTTACGACCTCCGTCCGCACCGCCCCTACGCTGCTCAACTCCGACGACGAGATATGGAAAGCCTATTGGGTGACCCGGACAGGCGCCGTACCGTCAGCACGAGAGTGGGTTCCCAACTCGCCTCAAGAGTGAAACCTAGGCGCACTCCCGCGAGCCTCCCGGACCCGGTTCGTTCTGGGCTAGCCGGTTCGTTCCGGGCTAGCTGGAGCTTGAGGTGCCCTTGCGCGCTAGAGCACGAACTTCCCTGGCCCTTGCGTCGCGCGCCTTCTTGCGGCGGGTTCTGTCATGCTTCCAGCGCACGGTCGAGCGTGCTCCACGGCCCATGAGCTCAGTTTAGCAGTTCAGACTGGCCGACGATCTCTAGTCGGCCACGCATAGGAACTCGACTGTCCCTGCGAGGAACCTGAAGTCCTTCGGCGTCGAAAAGTGATCCGCACCCGGCAGGCTGACCAGGCGGGCGTCGGGGAGACCGGCGAGCAGCTCGGTGGCTGGCCCGGCGAAGTCACGCTCTCCGAGCACGACGAGTACCGGGCATGTGACCGTGGAGAGCTCCGCGGCGCTCAGGGGCGAGCTCTGACGCCTGAGGCACGCAGCCAAGGCTGCAGGGTCGTTGTCGGGGGATCGGGCGAACCTGGCGAACGCTCCTGCGGCTTCGTGGTCGGCATCACCGGGCAGGCCCGTCTCGACGGCCAGTGCGAGAACTTCGGGATCCGACGCTTTCAGGGCGCTATCCCCGACGCCGCCTATCACGATCCGCCGGAAACTCGCCGGGCGCTTGGACGCCACCCGAAGAAGTAGCTGACCTCCCAAACTGAAGCCTACGGCGTCGACCACGGGGTGCGCTTCCAGCACCTCCTCGATGGCGCTGTGGAGATCAGCGTACGCGGCCGGATCAGTCGGCTTCGGTGAAATCCCATGCCCCAGAAGGTCGACGCCGATGACGGTTCGCCCTTCATCCTCCAACACGTTCACCCAGCCGGGCTCCCGCCAGTTCCTCTCGAACGAGGACGCAAAGCCGTGCACCAGAAGTATCGGTACCTCGCTCACAACCCCATGGTAGTGCGCTGGGTGTCGGGCCGTCCGATACTCCTGTAGCGTGGAGAGGGTGGGTCGACGAATAGAGATTGAACTTACCAGCTCCCGCCCCGACGGAACTTGGACTTGGCGCGCCGCGGGTGCGCGACAGCCCAAGGGAGTCCTCGACGTCGGCTTGGCCCCCGAGGGTGCAAAGCCAGGCGACGTGCTGCGCGTCGAGGCCGACTTCGAGCTAGAAGGCATCGTCGTGACGACGGTGCTTGCCTCCAAAGAGACACCTAAGGCCGATCCCAACCGGCTCGAGATAATAGGCTCTTCGTCACCGGACCAACCGGGGGTTACTACCCAGCTCGTAGGTAAGGCAGCTCGTCGTCCGCGCGGCGACGACCGGCGACCCGCCAGCTCCGCCGGGCGTCGCGGACACGACCGTCCCACTTCGGCACCTGACAGGGCGCCGGCTGGATCGCGTCACTCCCAAGGGGCCCACGAGGGGCAAGCCGGACGCGACGGTCGCGGCGCTGAGAGATCTCGCCCGGCGCGAGGGGCCGACGCCCAGGGTCGCCGTCCGGCCGGACCTCAATCTGAGGCCCAGCGGCGCACTCCCGGCGAGGTGACGACCGGCACCCGACGCAACACCGACCGGCGTCAGCCGGGCGGGGCTGAGTCGGCGGCGACCAGAGGAGCTCCACGCAGAGCGTCGAACCGTCTCAACCCTTCGATGCGCCACCGCAAGGCCGTCATCGACTCTCTGCCACCCGAACAGCACCCGATCGCCGAGGAGTTGCTAAGGGGTGGGATTCCCGCCCTGCGAGCAGCGCTGCACCTCGAACGCGAGAAGGCCGTGGCCGAAGGTCGCGTTCCGCCCAACACCGACGAGCTTCTCGCCATCGCCGAGCGTGTACTGCCCCGGCTGCGAGCCGCGACGTGGAGGGACCGCGCCGACGCTGCTCTTGCCTCCGCCGAGACGGTCTCCCTGCGTGATCTGCGGTCGGTGCTTGCCAGCGCTGACGTGGCACGCGACGAGGAGTCACGAGCTGCCGTTGCTTCTCTAACTGAGGTCCTCGACCGGCGGGTAGACGCAGCGAAGGAAGCTTGGCTCGCCGAGATCGCAGGCCTGCTCGATGAGGGCAAGGTGGTGCGCGCACTGCGGATCTCGGCTCGGACGCCTGATCCCTCCCTCACCCTCGACACAGCTCTCGCCGAGCGGCTGACGGAAGCGGCCAGCGCGGCTCTCTCCCCCAAGACTCGAAGTGACGTCTGGGTTGCGGTGATGGAAGCTGCAGCCGAGTCACCCGTCAGGCGGGGTGTGACGCCCTCGGGGCTGCCCGAGACCGCGAGCCCCGAGTTGCGCAAGGCCGCCCATCAGATTTCTGGTCGTATCCCAGGCCTGGCCAAGCTGTTAGGCGTCACGATCCCGCCTCCCCCCCGACCAGCGTTGCACCGCAGCGAGCCAAAAACTTCCGATCCACTGCCTACAGGGGCATGACCGAAACCTTGGCTTCAGTCCGGGCCGGGCCGGTCGAGATCGCGTCGCATTACTAGAAGTCGCGCCCTGAAACCGTGCGACTCGAACAGCGACTTAGTGGCACGGTCGCCGGGCAGAGCAGGCGCGTCGACAGATGTGGCACCCCAGCTCGACGTTTCAGCGAGCAGGCACTCCAGCATCACGTCGGCCATGCCGACACGTCGCGCTTCGGGTTCGACAAAGATCGCTTCTAGGTTGAGAATACGCTCCTCGCCCATCTCGCTTAGTTCGGCGTAGGAGAAGCCCACCGGGATGTCGTCAAGACAGCCTAGGACCACAACTCGGCCGGGAAGGAAGAGCGACGAGATGTCTCCACTTGGGTAGCGATCCCCGAGGCTCGCTGCGAGAGTAGAGCCTCCCCGCAGCCCGGCCAGGCCGGCGAGCGCTCGCCCCCATAGCCTGGCTATCTCTGCGCGGTCGTCCTCCCCCGCCACTCGGACGTTCAGCAAGCTAGCCTCATGTGAGATGCTGGTTCAGTTCTGAAGCTGTCGAACGCGGTTCATCACGGTTCGCCGTCCGCGGTGCGTAGCCTCGTAGTCGGCGACATCGGCGAGCTCTTCTGAAGTCAGCCCAGCTAGACGGGTCACTACCTGGGACGCTGAGAGGGAGTCGTAGCCGGGTATGGCAAGGTGCGTGTCTTCGCCAGCGACCGCCGGCTCGTGAGCATCTTCAGACTGGCGACGGCTTGTCAGCACCGTAGGTTCGGAAGGCACTGCCGGCGCTGGGGCACTCCCAGAGAGATACGGTTCGCCGGAGGATGCTTCAGAGGCTTCCGGGGCGCTCGTGCCTTGGCGTTCAGCGAAGCCGGCAGGGGTCTCCCTGCGCCGGCGTGCCAGCTCACGGCGACCCTGGTTCACAGCGAACCGGCCGACCATCCGCGCGGCTGTCACCTGCGCGGTCAGCTTGGAGCGTCCCTTCTCGGCCAGCTCAGGCAGCTGCTCGGTAGCGGTTATAACCAAGCCAACCGGAGCGTACAGGACTACATCGAGCGCAGCTTCAAGGGGGCTTCGATCCTCGGCCATTGTGGTCAGTCTCTCACACGCAGTCCCGGCACAGTTGTGCGTCGGCATCGGCGAGCTGGCTGGCATGCTTGACCAGGAAGCATGACTGACAGACGAACTCCCCGGGCTGCTTGGGAAGCACCCGCGTCGTCGTCTCACCTCGCTCGTCGGAGTCCTCGTCGTCTTCGTCGTCTTCGTCGTCTACCACGACGAGGCGTTCCTTGAGGATCACGTCGAGGCTCGCTTCGACCTCGTCGAAGTCCTCGTCTTCGTCTTCGTCTTCGTCGTCGTCCCTAACCGGCTTTATAGGTACCGGGACGGCGTCCACGACGTCGATGACGTCAAGGTCATCCAATGGGACCTCGTCGTCAGCGTCGTCGATGTCTGCTATCTCGTCGTCTTCGTCTTCGAGGTCGACGAGCTCCTCATCGTCAAGCTCGTCGGGTAAAACCTCTGTGTCTTCGATGTCGTCGTCCAAGTCGTCTAATGGCATGTGGCGGTCCTCGGTTTGTCGTCCGTTTCAGCCGACCGGCGCTTTGCCGGTATCCGCTGGCGCCGGATCATAGACAACCCTGAGGGCATAGCGCGCACATCTCACCGAGAAAGTTGCTCCGGCCTCTTCACAAGGCTTTGGTGGCTCAGGAGAACTCGGGTATGAGCGCCTCGATGTCGGCGACGTAGACCCTTGCATCGGGGAGAAGGCCGTAGGTTTGCAACGCGAGTGGGCCCTCGTAGTAAGCGGCGAGCGTGGCGCACTGGTTTGACCCCTCCACGGTCGACAGGTAGGCGAGGTACGCCGCTGACATCTCGATGTTGTCCGACAACGAATAGGCGTTGAGTTGCCTTCCGATCAGGACTTGCGATACGAACTGTGCTGTTCCCGGTTCGATCTGGCCGACACCGACTGCGCCGGTGGGCGACAACGCTCCCTGGTACCAGCCGGACTCCTGCCAGGTGACAGCCTCGAAGAGTACAAGCGGGATCCCGTAGTATCCCGCCCATTCACTGAGCAGCTGGCGAACCTGGTTGAGAGCCGGGACCGTTGTGACGAGGGCATATAGACCGCCGGCGGCGCCCGAAGGCGGCGCGACAGTCACGTTGCAGCCCCCTGAGGCACCACCTGTGAAAGCTACCGACGGCGTCGCAGGGCTCGCCGCTGCGGCCACGCCCGAGGACGCCTGAGTCGGGGACGAACCGTTCGGGATCGTGAGAAGCTCGCCGATAGGTAGGATGGCATTCGGGTCCAGCCCGTTGGCGGCTGCAAGCTGTGACACGGTTATACCGCGGGCGGTCGCGATCGCCCAGAGGGAGTCGCCGGCCCTGACCGTGTAAGTCGAGGGACCAGACGACCAGCCGGCTGCGGCGAGCGCCACCACGGACAGTATCGCGACCATCAGCGCCACGGCACGCAAGCTGAGAGCACGGCTCATCTGTGATGATATTTGGACCGCGGACCTAGTTGCCCGCGTCGAAGCAGGTGAGAAAGACATGTGCAGCCGAACTCCGATCTCCCGTCCGACGACAACCCCGGACCCCGATAACTTCGGCTTTTTACGCTGCCTTCTTGAGTTTCTGGGTCGGTTCCGCCTAGTCGGGTAGTCAGCCGGCGAAAATTCAGGGGCTAGCGGGTTCGTTGCGACCGTGAAGCGGCGGTGCGGTTTTCGGAAGCAAGCCGCTCCAGGCCAGTGTTCGAGTAGTCAGAGTTGTCCACGAAAGACATAGCGGCAGCGAGAACCCTGTGACCGGCAACGGACGCTATCTGGTCGTGCATCTGCTGGCAGACGTTGCGGTACTCGGGATGACCTTGAGGGCTAGTTCTCAACTCGGTCACGTGCATCGCCTCCCTCGCATTTAGCTGCATCGAGTAGCGGATCCTGAAAGCCAGCGCCACTGCGTACGCCGCCTGCTTGACGTCGAAATCCCCTCGTAAGGCTTCCCAAAGCTGGGCGGAGCGCTCCATAGCCGCAGCGAACGTGGCACCCATGCCTGCATCGGCTATCGGGGACGGCATCGAGTAACCGTGGCAGGCGGTCAGACCCTGCCATTCAATGCTAAGAAGCCGGTGGCGTTGCAGGTCCCGAAAAGCTCCGTAGTCGGAGATCACCTCGAAACGGTAGTCGGTGCGCTCGAAAGCACGACCGGGCCGGTGACGCCTGTTGCGCCTATCCCCCACGTAACGCCGGACGACTTCCATGCGCTCCTCGCCTGACATTGAGGCGGCTCGGGCGAGAATCGCCTCCTCTCCAAGGTGGCTGTACGGGTAGAGCATCGCAGCGACGACCTTGATCTCACCGTCAGGGTCGAAGTCGGTCAGACACACCTCAGGGCCGTCGGCGACGGACGTGTCGACACGGTCGGAGCCGTCCGAGCCGAACAGCTCCTCGGCGAGGTCCCCCATGGCCTCGGCGTTACGCTCGATGTAGTCGGAGTGAGCGATGCCCCGGTCGGCCACGTCCACTCTACGTACCCAGGAGGGAATAACCTTGCGCAACTCGGCGAGGATCATCTCGGCGTACAAGCGCGACTCGGGCAGAGGATCCGACCTCATCCGGATCAGCAGCGCCTCGTAAGCCTGGCCGCTACCGTAGACACCGAGATTGGAGGTAGCACCCGCCGGCAGCACGCCTCGCACGGCATCGTAAGCCTTCGCCCTCACCGACTGACGCCAGGCAAGGTCGGAGTCGCCGGGAGTCTTCGGGAAAATCTCGGCAAAATGGACTGTCATGGCAGCGAGGATCTCCCCGTAGGCGTCGAAGAGCCGGTCCATGTCACCGACATAGCGGGCTCCTAGCGACGACTCGAGGATCTCCTGATCCCGGTAGTAACGGTAGCGGCCGTTGCTCAGACGGCTGTCGTATGCCACGTAACGGGTTGACTTCTCCATGTAGGACATGAGGCGTCCGCGTTCCAGGATCTTCGTGAGCACGTTAGACGCCTGCTCACATGCGAGGTGAACGCCACCGAGTTGGGCTACCGAGTCATCCCCGTACTCGTAGAAGACCCGGTCGTAGAGCTCCTCGGCTCGCGCTAATCCAACAGTAGCGTCGACGCTCAGGTCACCGCTTATGTCCAGGTCGCGAACGAACTCGTCCAGGAACAGCCGTCGCAGGCTCTTGGATGAGCGTGAGTAGCGGGCGAAAAGGGCGCCTTTGACTACTTCGGGGAGGTTGACCAGGGCGAAGACCGGCCCGTCGAGGTTGGTGAAGTACCTGCGCAGGACGTCCGCTTCTTCGTCCGTCCAGTCTTCGCTGGTGTACACGCCTGACTCCATTTTGAACATGTCCCGATCACACTAGAAGCCCGCAAGCCCCGAGAGGGGGATCTCCGCCGCCGGCCTCGGCGGCGTCGGCGTTCGCCCCGGCACCGGGAAGCTCAAAAGACGCCTCGACGACGCCCCGTAACACGGCTTTCCTCGCCGCTAGGGCGGTTCGGGCGGTGGCAGGGATCGGGGCTAGCGCGGCTAGTTGGCCGAGTAGGTCGACGAGCTGTCTCATGTTACGGACGAAGTCCCCTCCGCTTAGGGTGCTCTCGTCGAGAACCTCCGCCAGGGCGGAACCGCCAGCCCAGGCCCAGACGATCCCGGCCATGCCCGGGTCGGGTTCCCTGGTAGCGTCCAGGCCGAGTAGGCCTTCGTCGCCGATCAGCTTCTGCGCTGTCGCGCTCAAGGCCTCGATCCGGTTCGCTACCACGTCGGGCACCGGACCGCCAGTTAGCCCGGACTTCGAGCGGGCCTCGTAGGTGACGCTCGACGCTACTGCAGCCAGTTCACCGGGTCGCAGCCCGTCGAAGATACCCCTGCGGAGGCTCTCGCATATCAGGAGGTCCGACTCGTGGTAGAGGCGGGCTAAGCGGCGCCCGTCTTCGGTCAGCTTCCAACCTGACAGGTATTTTCGGTTCTCGAGCAGGGTCAGGATGGCGTCGAACTGAACCGCCAGCGAACGTCGGTACCGCTGGCCTGAACTGGCCGTGGGAGTTGCGGCTCTGCCTCCGCCACCGGCGTGGCGGCTTCGGTTGGGGCCACCGCGGCGCGCCTGCGGCGGCGGCCCTGCCCGGTCGGCCCGGTACTGGGCAAAGGAAAGGTCGAGTAGGTGACGAGCCTCGCTTGGACTGTAGCGGGCAACAAGGTTTAACGCCATGTTGTACGACGGCCGGAAGCTACTTCGGAGCGTATGATCGCTGGACGCGACGATCTCTGCGACCGTGTCGAAAGCGACGAACGGTGAGCGCAGCGTGACGGCGTAACCGACCGGGTCCAGTCCCCTCCTCCCGGCCCGGCCCGCGAGTTGCGCGTACTCGCTCGGTGTGAGCAACTCGTGGGAAGTTCCGTTGAACTTAGTGAGCGATTCGACAACGACGGTCCTCGCCGGCATGTTGATACCTAGAGACAGCGTCTCTGTAGCAAAGACGACCTTTACCAATCCCTCGGAGAAGCACTCCTCGACCGCTTCTTTGAACTGCGGCACCAATCCGGCGTGGTGAGCGGCGAAGCCGGCTCGCATTCCGCTAAGCCATTCGGAGAAGCCGAGCGCCGCAAGGTCATCCTCCCCGAGAGAATTGGTGTGGTTTCGAGCGATCCTGGTTATCCGGGAGCGCTCCCAGGAGTCGGTGAGCCCTCTCAGGGACCTCCTGGCCTGAGCAGCAGCCCGCTCGCAGCCAGCCCGGGAGAACACGAAGTAGATCGCCGGCAGTCTCGCCGCGTCGTGGAGCGCCTCCACCACCTCGGATCGCCCCGGGGTGTAGAGCCGGCGCGGAGCAGTCCGCTCGGAGCTTCCTGGCCGCCCGGCGAAACCCGCCCGGCCGCCGGAGACCCTGGGATTCGGCCTGCCCTTGACCAAGGTGGGTACGGTTACTACGCAATTGGCCTCGCGGTCCCCGAACATGTGGAGGTTCTCCAAGGCGACGGGCCGTGTGGTGCTCACCACCTCGACGGTGCGCCCTCGCACGGCGCGCACCCAGCCTGCGAGCTCAGCGACATTGGAGACAGTCGCTGACAGGCAGAGCACGCGAACACCGGGGCGCAGGTGGATGATCACCTCCTCCCACACCGGTCCCCTCGACGCGTCCGCAAGGTAGTGAATCTCGTCCAAGACGACAGTGTCTAGGCGGTCCAGGGTGTCCGAGGAGGTATAGATCATGTTACGCAGCACCTCGGTGGTCATGACGACCACAGGAGCGTCCCGGTTGTTTACGTTGTCACCGGTCAGCAGACCGACCCGGTCTGAGCCAAGACGCCGAGAGAGCTCAACATATTTCTGGTTGGAGAGAGCTTTGAGAGGGGTCGTGTAGAAGACTTTGCGACCCTCTGACACCGCCCGTTCGATGGCGTACAGGGCGACCATCGTCTTACCGGACCCCGTCGGCGCTGCGACCACCACGTTGGACCCCACGTCGAGGGCGTCCATAGCGTCGAGCTGGAAGCGGTCGAGAGGAAAACCGACGGAAGCCTCGAAGTCCCTGCGCTGCCCGTTAGCGCAGGTCAATGGAGAGCAGACGAGGTCACCGGCTACTTGTGCATCACACGGCCGACGACGATTGCCAGCTCGTAGAAGACGAGCATCGGCACGGCCATCGCCAGGAAAGAGAAGGGGTCGCTGCTGGGCGTGACTATCGCAGCAACCGCGCAGATCACCACGATTGCGGGTCGCCGCCATTTGCGCCATACGCGGCTGGGTACCACGCCGGCGATCTCGAGGAACACCAAGACCAGCGGATACATGAACACGGCCCCGAACACGACGGCCATCGCCACGTACAAAGTGAAGTACCTGGAGGGCGAAAAGAGCGGCACGACCCCGTTCCCGCTAACGGTTATCAGCCAGTCGAGCGCTTTGGGGAAGATTAGGACAGCCGCTGTCACGCCGGCAGCGAAAAGGGCTACCGCAGCGGCGACGAAGGGAACTATGTAGCGCTTCTCGTTCTTGTGCAAACCGGGAGTTATGAAGCGCCACAACTCCCAGAAAATCACAGGTGTCGCCAGCGCTACCCCTCCGTATCCGCAAACTTTAAGCCGGGTGGTGAAACCCTCTAGAGGGCTGGTGGTGACCAGATTGGCGGTTATTGCCTTGCCGGGGTGGTGAGCGACGAAGGATCTGTACGGCTCCAGCATGAACGAGATGATCGGGTTGTACACAAACCAGATCACGATCATCCCCGCTATGACAGCTACGAGAGAGATGACCACGCGGTTGCGCAGCTCGGCGAGATGCTCGAACAGCGTCATGGTGCCGTCCTTGCGCCGAGACAGCTCTCCCGATTCTTCCTGCGTCGTCACGATCGGCAGCTGGTCAGTTGAGCGACGGGTCGTCAGGCGTAGCCCCCCATGGTTCGGGTTGGATCCCGGGAGAAGAGGCGGCTGGGGGCATCACCTGCGAAGCTTGGGGAGCTGCCGGGTCGAGCATTCCGGTTACCGTGCCGACGACGTTACGCCTTATGTTCGCCGGGTGAAGATCAGCTAGGTCCGACAGGTTCACACCGCTCGAGTCGAGAGCGCCGCTGACCTCCTCCCGGAACGTCGAGGTCATCGAACGCATGGCCGCAACGAACCGTCCGAGACTGCGGGCAGCCTGGGGAAGGCGGTTCGGTCCTAGAACCACCAAGGCAACCAGTGCCAGCATCGCCAGCTTGTCGGGGCTCAGGTCGAGCACAGGCCTATTCTACTCCCGATCCGACTGTTAAGCACCTGACAGGGGGTGCTTTATTCGCTGTCGGCGCGCGGTCTCAGCGGGCTGATCCTCCGCTCCTGGTCGAGGCCGGGGGCGCGCAGCGGTCTCATCGATCGTTGCAGCTTGCTCAGATCCGAGCGCAGCGACGCCGCTAAGGCGCTCAGAGATACAGCGCCGAGGGCTCCCACTGAAAGACCCACTGCCCACTGCCAGGTTTCAGTCACCCTTGATGTCTAGCGGGCCCGTTGTGACTTGGCCAACTCGCCTTGCCAATCCAGCGTTTCCAGGGCTGTGTGGAAGTCGAGCAGGTCGTCGTGGCAGATCACCGGACCCCGTTTGGGCTCCGCCAGTTCTGCCGGCAGAGCCCAAAGCACGAGCCTCGAACCGGCGGCTGAGAGGGACTCCACGACTGACGGGCTCGCAGGCTTGTTCGTGATCAACGAACACGTAGGGCACACGAACGAGTAGGTCGAAGTCCCGTCGGTGACGCACGTCTGGATCTGCACGGATTTCGAGGTCAGCTCTACGTCCCCGCACGTCGGGCAGGTAGCCCAGACCACCGCAAAGCGCTGTTGACGTCGGGAACGCGTGTAGGACACACTCGTATCCTCGGCGCAAGGAGGGACTTTCTTGAGATCAACCAGCTGGACGG